>JAFYVM010000078.1 GCA_017549145.1 Bacteroidales bacterium | reverse complement strand
GACTTGTAACCGCCTCGCTTGCGGGGCTTTAACCTTCAATTTATGCCGAGATTTTATCCTGATGCTTTGTTTTCTGATTGCTGGTCGTCTGTGGGCGATGTGACTTTTTATCACCGTAATGGGGTGTGTTATTTCAGGAGTAAGGCGTATTCTGAGTTTGCCGGTACTGCGGAGCAGCTGGAGCAGAAAGGTTTGCATCAGAGGGCTATCAAGGCCTGGAGAGGGTTGACTTCAAAGCAGCAGAATAAGTGGAGAAAGTATGCTGATGGGGTTGCGGCTCATCGTCCTCCGTATGGGGATGGCAACAGTATCAGTGGGTATAATCTGTTCGTGTCGGCTTATCATGGGTTTGCACAGCTGGGTGATGAGCGTGTACCGGCTCTGAAGAGGTTCGAGGCGTTTCCGATTTTCAGTTTGGATTTCGTTGGCTGTGAGGCGGTGTCGTTGTTTGATGTGGAGCTGAGGTTCAGGTTGACTTTATGCGGCACTGAGGAGTTCAGCCGGTACAGGATTCTTGGTAAGATCCAGGTTGCTGAGCCAGGGGCTGGGTGTCATCCAGGTTTGATGAGGAATTATCTCTCCCCTTCTGTGCCTGATGGTTCTAGTTCAGAGATCGTGTTTACAGTACCACGTAATAGAATGGATCTTGAGACTTTCCAGGTGCATGTGAGGTATCTGCTGATTGATTCTGTGACCGGGTACAGGTCGATTTATCATAGTGTCTCTGCAATTGCGAGTTTGAAATAATTGCACAAGATTCATCGGGACATAAACAAAAATATTATATCTTTGTTGAATTATGGTATTTGTATTGCCATAATATGAACGTTTAATGGTAATTCCTATGGGTAGCAAGTATCAGATTCCTTACATAAATGCTTGTATCAGAGCATTCGCTAGGCGATTCCGTCTCTCGGTACAAACTGCTTTTGAATACTTGTATAACTTCAAAGGCATACATTTTCTTGTTGAGTTCTATGAGATTGAGCATTTGCAGTCACTTGATGATGCTGTAGATGATCTTATTGTATGCTGTCTTAATAATGGAGGAACTCTGCGATGATACTTTACCATGGAACTAACGTAGATTTCGATACAATCAATCTCGAGAAATCTAACAAGTATAAAGACTTCGGACAGGGCTTCTACCTGACTGACATACGCTCTCAAGCCGAGCAATTAGCTGCGAAGAAGGCTAAGCTATTTGGTGGATATCCTATCATTCAGGAATATGAATTCAACGAAGAACTCCTGGACAATGGAGAGCTTAAGGTTCTCAAGTTTGATAACCCATGTAAAGAATGGGCGGAGTTTATATTCAAGAATCGCAATCGAGATTTGAACTTCACACACGACTATGATGTGGTAATTGGTCCAATTGCCAATGATGGTGTCGCATATCTTTTAGGTCGTTATGAAGAGGGCACGCTGACTATTGATGACCTAAGTCGTGAACTTACATACAAGGAGTTGAATAGCCAGTTCTTCTTCGGTACTTCAAAATCACTTCAATATCTGAAACGTTTATGATAGCACAGAATCAGAAAGAATTCCTTATTAATAGGATTGTAGATAAATTGACTGAATTTCTTGTTGTTGATTCTGCTATTGACTTGACAGATGCACTGAAAGTGGTGTACAGCTCAAAAATCTATCAGCAGCTTCATGATACTGACGGAGACTTGTACATACAGAGTCCTTCATATATCTACGAGTTACTGAAACAAGAGATGAAAGAAAATTAACATAACTTACTCAATAATCATCCTGCTCAATTTTGGGCAGGATTTTTTGTACCTACTAGGCAATAAGACGCAATCGCAAGCAAGAAAAACCACTTCTAAATCAAGCCTTTACCTATTATATATCTTTGCTTTCAGAGATTCGTTTGAGTTATGAAAGCATTGCCATCAATTGCATTTAATGAGTTTAGAGGTTCAGCAGGGGACGTGACGGCCAGAGTATCACAAGGTCGTCAGGTCCTTTCTGCGCGTACTGTCCCTGCTAAGGGCAAGACTCCTGCTCAGGCTGTATCCCGCAACCGTCTTTCTAAGATCTCACGCTCGTACAAGAAGTTGTCCGATGGCCAGATGAAGGCTTGGGCTGTTCTTGCTGAGAAGATGAAAGGTATTTCGACATTCGGACAGGCTGCGGAGCTTACTCCCCATAATGCCTTCGTCCGCATCAACTCCAATCTGCAGATGGTCGGTGAGCCAATGCTGGAGGATGCTCCAGCTTACATCAATGATGTTCCTGAGGTTCTTTATGAAGACCTTTGGATCTCTCCTGATATGATTGTGTTCACCGGTCTCGAGCAGCCTTCTGAAAGTCACGTCCTCGTGTTCAAGATGACTCCGGCTCTCAGTCCTGGAGTATCTTCCGGCTGGGGCCAGACTGTAATCATCACTCCTGGTATGGCTCCTGACTGGGGCGATGCCGATGTGACTGCACTATACACGTCAGTTATGGGCGTTGCTCCTGAAGCTGGAAAGAAGTACTTCTGTGAGTTCTACTGGCTTGACAAGAAGACCGGATTCACCGGTGAGTCAATGGCCATCAGTGCTGTCTGCAAGGAAGGTTCTACAGCCTACAATACAGAGTACAGTCCGCGTGCTCGAGTGACCATGAATGAGGTGGCCGAGAGCCAGGGATTCGAGAAACTTGATTTTGAGTTGTCGCACGGTTCAACAATTCTGTCAGTAGATGCTATGTACTCCAATAATACAGGCGTATCGTCTGGAGAGTTTATTCTCAAGAAGCCTATCGAAAATCTCCCGGATCTTTCTTCTTGGGCTCTTGGTAGATGCTCTAACCCTGAGCGTGAATGGATGACAAGGCCTTGTTTGTTTGCTATATGGATTCAGACATGGAGAGGTGAAACAGAAGGTACTTTCGCTCATAGAGGAGGACAGTATGAAAATGAATACGTCGAGGTATTTGGCTCGGCTCCAGTATTTGAGAAATAACAATTACAACTATGATTACATCAACAGGAAATAACTTCGGAGCAAGTGAAATCACCTTAAAAGACTTTCAGTCTGAGAAAGTTCTGGTACTTAATGGAAAGTTCTCATTCAACAACAAGAGCGAGGCCTTTAAGGCTGCTTCAGTGTTAGAGATATATGTACCGTCATTATCTATCTCCAAAAGCGGAATGAGTGGCTGTTACATAATGTTCGAGGCCGAAGGCAAGCTTTACGGAACCACTCTTAAAACATGGGTAAAGGACCGCAATACAATTTGTGTTGAGAAACTGGACTATTGGTCTGACCAGACCGATGAATACACAATCTACTTTGTGAACATCTACGTTCCTAAAGGTCAGAGAGGAGTGTTCGAGCTTGGAAAGCCAACGAGACTGACATTGACCAACACGACATCCAATAACAGGTACGACTACTACCAGAGTTGCTATATCGACGAGAACTGGTGCATGATCGCTTTAATGACCAGCTCATACAGCACAGAAAGCGGAACCAATGATGACATTGTTACGCTTGATGGTTTCCCTACGGATGTGGATGTAGAACTGCCTTTTGTAGGTGACAACATCAATAGTGTACAGACCTATGGTACGGATATGCTCAAGGCTTCAATAAAAGACGCAACGCTTACTATTCACCAAGTGCCATTTGGCTGGGGTGGAATGCCAAGAGATCATTTCCTTTACGGAGTATTCATCAGAGACAAAGACAATATTTAACCCTTAATATCAACCATCATGAAGTACATTCCTTCTATCGCTTTTGAGGAGATGTCAGGCTCCGCAAAAGGAGTGACCGCAGCCAAGGTGCGTGGTCGCAAGTACATCAGAAACCGCGGTTACGGCGGTG
>JAFYVM010000077.1 GCA_017549145.1 Bacteroidales bacterium | reverse complement strand
AGAGGGGTTTTATGTGCTCCCCCAGGGGCTCGAACCCTGGACCCCAACATTAAGAGTGTCGTGCTCTACCAACTGAGCTAGGGAAGCTTTGCTTGAATTGCTTCAATATGTTTGCGTTACCGCTTTTTAGTGCTCCCCCAGGGGCTCGAACCCTGGACCCCAACATTAAGAGTGTCGTGCTCTACCAACTGAGCTAGGGAAGCAGTAATAAAAGAACTTTTTCGTGATTCGCTTGGGGCTCGAACCCAAGACCCCAACATTAAAAGTGTTGTGCTCTACCTACTGAGCTAGCGAATCAATCCTTGGTCCAAATCGTGCCTCAAACGAGTTTTCTCGAATTGGACTGCAAAGGTACACTTTTTTTCTTAGTTTGCAAATCTTTTGTAAACTTTTTTTATTTAATATCCCTTTTCACCTAAAAAGAGGACCGTCACACAGAGTTTTGCCAAAAACTTTGCCTGACGGTCGACTGAACCCAATATTACTGCCCATCCGTTGACATGTTCTCCCGAGCAGATCCTAGACAAACATGTCGAATGGGCAGTAACACACCTCTTAGAAGGCAACGCCGAGCTTGAAGCCGAGGTTGTTGATTCCATTCATGTTCAGAGACTTGTTCTGGTTGGTTGCATAGCTGTAGTAGACAGCGAGCTGGAAACCAAAGTCAGTGGCATCGAATGGGAACCATGTGAAGCCGATCTCTGGAGACACATAGAATCCCCAGTTGTCAGTCTGGCTTACAAATGTCGACATGTATGTGCTCTGCTCTGAGTACTCTGTTCCGATCTTTGCCTGGAGGTAAGGCTGGAACTGTGTCCTCATGAATCTGCAGCGGATTGTCGAGCCAAATGGCACCTGATAAAGAACACGAGTCAAATCAGTTGTCAAAGCAGAATGGTCGTCAAATGTATAGGTCTGGGTTCCGTAGTACTGATCATTGGAATTGAAGCTGGCAAATCCACCGATTGCAATCATCGGAGTCAAGTAGTATCCACCTTCCATATAGGCGCCATAACCTTGTGCGCTCTCAGCGACATTATTGGCAAGTGTTCCATTGAACTGCCAGCCGCCGTTGATATAGTATCTCTTACCCATCTGGGCATTGGCCTGGACTGCAGTGAGTAGGGCTGCCAGTGTGATGGCCATGATATATATTATTCGTTTCATAATATTTCTGTTTTTAAAATTTGTTTATAGATCCTTCACTTCGCTTCGCTCCGTTCAGGATGACAGGAGGGTCGCTCCGTTCAGGATGACAGGAGGGTCACTTCGTTCAGGATGACAGATTCCCGATATGGTCGGGAATGACGTCGTCACTACTCCGCACGTTTGAGATAAGGAGACTGTTCGAAAGCTTGATTGACAGCAAGTCTCATTCTCTGCACATCATTGTAGATGCTAGAGCTGGCAGGGCCGCCAATGTACGATGACCATACGATAGTCAACGGCTTTGAAGCATCTGCTGTGACAACTGGAGTAAGATCCACCATATCAGCAATAAGTGCATTTGTTGTGTAAGTGTAGGTCACCGGATAAGGATAGTACCAACCGGTCCAGTTTCCCCAATAGCCTGAAGGCCAGTAACCAGGATAGCCGAGCCACCAGTATGGGTCTGTGTTATACTGAACGTAGCGCTGAGTCTCCTGAATGAATGTCACCTGGATGCCAAGCTGTGCGTCAGGATTGGATGGTGTGTAGATGTAACCACGGTTCTCCATATTTGTCCTGAATGCCTGGATGAGAGCAAGGGCATTGTTTGACTGAGAGTAATATGGCTTATCTTTCTCACCGATAACTAGAAGGCTATCTGCGATATCGAAAGTCATATATTTAGATAGATCAACATCCTTAGATGGAGATGTATAGACAAGGTATTCATTGTCCATATCCTGCGAAGAAGTAACCTTCTGACAAGATGCTGCAGCCATAAGCACAAGAGCTGATGCCGCCAAGAATTTGATTGTTTTCATAATATTCTTATTAAAAGAGAGTTTATAGAGAACTTCCTTCCATTATGTCCGCATTTTCATAAGGAACAACTGTACCGGAAATCCAGAGCGTGTTTGAGTTGAAATTTGGATAGACTGTAGCCTGCGCATTACTTGATCCAGGAGTGATATAGACCTCAATCTGAGCATTCAATCCGATTCCTGAAACATTGTAGGTAAGATTGACCCTACCCTTCTTGTCTGTCATGATCTGATAGCCAGAGATAATTCCATCCACAGTCACACCGCCAAGGCCATTAGGTCCCGGAGAAAAGTTGCTAGGTGAGATCTGGACTACTGCCCTATCTCCCTTGACAGATAGAAAGTTGACATTGGAATTTACAAAGACGGTGTTACCGTTGCTGAAGGTAACATTGTCAATCTGCAGCACAAAATCCTGATTGCGCATGGCTGCAATTGCCTGAATAGAGGCCAATGAGTCTGCAAGTTCATTCAACTTATGTTCTTGCTTGATCTTGGCGCTGAACTTCTGCATATCCTGTTTCCAGGATTCTACATTCTGCCTCCTCTTGGAAGCCTGCGCGTCACTGGAGTTCTGCGCACTTATGTCGGGGGCTATCACCGAAAGCCCGGCGGCAATGACCATAATGGTCGCTAAAAGTCGTTTCATACCACTAATAATTAATCAGTTGAAACGACCTTAGGCAAACGACGCGCCAATTAGAACATATTCCTGCTCTTAAATACTCGGAATATTATGTAGAATGAAAGAAGCATCATAACGACGATAATCACCCAAGCCCAGCCTGAGTTTGTAAAGAATCCGCCGAATGACACGTTCATACCAAAGAAGCTGGCAATAAGCGTCGGAGGCATCAACATCAGGGACACCAAGGTGAACACCTTCATGATCTTGTTCTGATCGAGGTTGATGATACCGAGCACAGTATTCTGAAGATACTCAAGACGCTCAAAGCCAAAGTCAGTGTGATTGATAAGGGAAGAAATATCCTTGAGTAGGACGTTCAGGCGAGGCTGATACTCCTTAGGATAGTTGGCACTCTTGAGAATGCTCGAGATAACTCGCTGTTTATCGATGATATTCTCACGGATCAACATCGTATTCTCCTGGATGATGTTGATATCGATAAGGAATTCCTCACTGATATCCTCTCCGACACTCACCTTTCTGTTATACTGGTTGATTTCCTTTGAAACGAGCTCCACCATATCGGCATCAAGGTCGATACGATTTTCTAGAATACTAAGGAAAGCAACATGACCTGAATCATAGATCTTAGGGAATGCCATAAGTCGACGCTGAAGGTCTGTAAAGCTCTTCAACGGGCACTCACGCAATGTAGTAAGGATATTATCGATAAGGATGAATGAAACTGTCTCTTCTGCATACTCATCCGGTCCAGGGATAAGGAAGCTGGTATTAGCGAAGATGGCTTTATCTGTCTCAGAGAAACGAGATGAGATCTCAATCTCTTCCGCCTGCGCTCTATTCTGGATTGTTGTTCCGAGGAACTGCTCAACAGCACGCTTCTCCTCGCCTGAAGGGGTGAAGAGGTCAATCCATATTACGTCATCGTAGTTGATAATAGCGAAATCAGTCTCCGACTGGGAAACCATCATCTGTCCGTCTTTCTTGTAGAAGATCTCAATCATACCTCGGCCGATTAAATATTACACGAAACAGGCTTGCATACAAAAATGCAAGCCTGCAAATATACATTTTATTGTTTGAAATAACAACCTATCGAACGATGATTTCGTCAAGGAAAATGAATGTTGCTCCTCCTTTCTTATGATGCCATTCCGGCATTGCAGCAGTCGGTTCAACAGTCACCTTGAGATAACGTGCAGATGTTTCAGCGAAAGAAACTGTGAAATCCTTGGTTCCATCTGGATCATCCTTTCCTTCCAGTTCATACTCCTGAGCAGCAATTTCAGTATAGTTCTCACCATCCTCTGAAACCGCAACAGCAATCTTTGTTGGGAAGAAGATATGCGAAGGCTTGTCTGTAAGCATTCCAAGAGTAACCGAGCTATATGGCTGAGTCTCCGCCATATCTATCATAAGGTCAACTGGCTTGCCATGCCATGCTGTCCACTCGATGCTCTTGAAGACCTTTGGACCGCGAACACCATCAATCAGGTTTGCAGGAGCTGCAGCAGAATAGTTTCTATGCGCCTTGCGAGAGAAAGTAAGTTCCTTGCCTACAGCCTTGTGGAAATCAAACTTTCTGACATAGTTCTTAGGCTCAATTCCCTTTCTCATTGCAGCTGCTGTAAGTACGCAGTTCTCTGAGATCACGAGCGGCTCTGTGTAGAGCTTAGATCTCTTGGTAGGAGCTGTACCATCAAGAGTATATCTGATAGGGGCATCACCCTGTGCCGCGAGTGTAACCACTGCGCAGTTCTCAGCAGGCTTAGCCTCTACACTACCCTTCACCTGGAGGATATGAGTTGCATAGTTATATCCCATTACGTCATATACCTTGCAGAAATTGTCAGCGGCATTGAAGAAACGGTCCCAATCCTTGCGGTCAGCATTACACCACTGAACTTCGGCAAGAGCAGCAAGACGAGGGAGAAGCATATAGTGGAGATGATCTACCTCAGAGATATATTCTGTCCACATATTAGCCTGAACACCAATGATATGCTTTGTCTCCTCCTCTGTCATTCCAGCAGGATATGGCTCATAAGAATAACACTTCTCAACAGGAAGATATCCACCGATTCCGAAAGGCTCATTCTCAATATCAGCAGACTGATAGTAATCGAGATAGAAGTATGTGTTCGGAGTCATGATGGCATCATGGCCCTGGCGTACAGCCTCAAGACCACCCTTCTCGCCTCTCCAAGACATGATAGTCGCATTCGGAGCGATACCACCCTCAAGAATCTCATCCCAACCAATGAGCTTACGTCCTTTTGAGTTGAGGAACTTCTCCATTCTTGTGATGACATAACTCTGAAGATAATGCTCAGCCTTATGATTCTTATCATCCTTGAACTTAAGTTCCTTGATCTTAGCCTGGCACTTAGGACAAGCCTCCCAACGTACCTTAGGACACTCATCGCCACCTACGTGGATATACTCATAAGGGAAAAGTTCGCAAACCTCTGTCAAGACATCCTCAAGGAATGTATAGACAGCCTCATTACCGGCGCAGAGAACATCCTCAGACACACCCCAACGAGTCCAGACCTCGTATGGGCCACCTGTACATCCAAGTTCCGGATATGCAGCAAGCGCTCCGAGCATATGACCAGGAAGGTCAATCTCTGGAATCACATCAATACCCTTTGCAGCAGCGTATGCTACAATTTCACGAATCTGATCCTGAGTGTACCACATTCCCTCACCATAAGGCACTCCGTCATGCGAAGAGAAATCCTTCTTGATGCAGGTACCCTTACGAATCGATCCAACCTCGGTAAGACGTGGATACTTCTTAATCTCAATTCTCCAACCCTGATCTTCAGTAAGATGCCAGTGGAACTTATTAAGTTTGTATACCTCCATGATGTCAAGGTAACGCTTAACCTCCTCAACACCGAAGAAATGACGTCCTTCATCAAGGTGAAGACCACGGTATCCGAAACGTGGAGCATCAGAAACAGTCACACACTGCATAGTCCATGATGCCTTAGGAGCAGGAGTATTTCCAAAGATCTCAACAGGAAGAAGCTGCTTGATGGTCTGGATCGCATAGTTGAATCCACGAAGACCAGAAGCCTCAACACGAACCACATCAGCCTTCACGTCAAGCGTGTAAGCCTCAGCTGGAACAGCCTCATTGTAAGCGAACACAAAACCTGTTTCAGCAGTACCGGCAGTCGCTACAGAAGCTACGCCGCTGATTGCAGAAAGTTTATCAGCAAATGCCTTGATCACATTTACAGAAACCTCATCAAAAGACTCCTCGTATGTGACCGCAGCACCCTTAGCATTAAAAGTACCCACACCCACCTGCACCTCATTTGGATAAGGAATCACATCCAGAATATTGCTCTGGTGAACCTCAGTTGTACATGCTGCAGCTAAAGCCAAGCCAGCAAATAATAGAATCTTTTTCATATGATTTAGTTAAATTTTAGCGTACAATAATCTCATCAAAGAAAATGTAAACACGAGCACCAGCATTGTAATGCCACTCCGGAAGCACCTCCACTGGAGTTCCAGTAACCTTGATGTAGCGAGCAGATGTCTCAGGGAATGAGAACGAATACTCTGTAATATGATCATCTGGTGCATCCTTTGGCTCAATCTCATACTCCTGTGAAGCAACCTCAGTATAGTTCACGCCATCCTCAGATACAGCAATAACAAGCTTAACTGGAAGGAAAATACGTGAAGACTTGTTGCTGAGCATTCCGAATGAAACGCTGCTATATGGCTCAGTGCTCTCCATATCAACCACAAGATCCACTGCATCACCACGCCAAGCTGTCCAATCAACACTCTTATGAACCTCATTAGCACGAACACCATCAGTCAAGTTAACATCCCCACCCTTAGCGTATCTTGTATTCACCTCACGTGAGAAAGTAACCTTCTTACCGATAGCCTTATGGAAATCAAACCTTCTGGTATAGTACTTAGGCTCAACGTTATTTCTGATAGACACGGCTGTCAATACACAGCTCTCTGTCAAAACAAGAGGTTCAGTGTAAAGAAGTGAATTCTTACCTGGCTTAGTTCCATCGAGAGTATATCTGATCTGAGCATCGCCCTGAGTTGAAAGGGTCACAGTTGCAGACTTCTCAGTAGGGTTAGCTACAACATCACCCTTAACCTGGAACATATGAGTAGCATAGTTATAACCCATAACATCATACATCTTGCAGAATCTCACTGCAGCAGCAGAAAAACGCTCCCAACTCTTATTCTCGACATTACACCACTGGCACTCAGAAAGAGCAGCAAGACGTGGAAGAATCATATACTGAAGATGCTCCTCAGTAGCCACATACTCTGTCCACATATTTCCCTGAATACCAAGGATATGCTTCTTCTCCTCAGGAGTAAGGTCATTCTCAGCAGGCTCATATGAGTAGCACTTCTCAACTGGAAGATATCCACCGATTCCGTGTGGCTCATTCTTAATATCCTCTGACTGATAATAGTCAAGATAATAATGTGAATTAGGAGTCATGATAGCATCGTGTCCCTGACGAGCCGCAGCGATACCACCACCTTCGCCTCTCCAAGACATGATTGTCGCGTTTGGAGCGATACCACCCTCAAGGATCTCATCCCATCCGATGATCTTACGTCCCTTAGAATTGAGGAACTTCTCCATACGAGAAATTACATAGCTCTGAAGGAAATGTTCTGCCTTCTCGCCATCCTTATCCTTAAGTTTAAGTTCCTTGATCTTAGCCTGACACTTAGGGCAAGTCTCCCAACGTACCTTTGGACACTCATCACCACCGAGGTGGATATATTCATAAGGGAAGAGCTCGCAAACCTCAGTAAGAATATCCTCAAGGAATCCATAGATTGCCTCGTTTCCAGCACAAAGCACATCATCAGAAACGCCCCAGCGAGTCCAGACCTCGTATGGTCCACCTGTACATCCAAGCTCAGGATATGCAGCAAGCGCTCCAAGCATGTGACCAGGGAGGTCAATCTCAGGAATTACATCAATACCCTTAGCTGCAGCATAAGCCACAATCTCTCGGATCTGATCCTGAGTATACCACATTCCCTCGCCGTATGGAACTCCGTCATGTGATGAGAAATCCTTCTTGATGCAGGTACCCTTACGTACTGCACCGATCTCTGTAAGACGTGGGTACTTCTTGATCTCGATTCTCCAACCCTGATCCTCAGTGAGATGCCAGTGGAACTTATTGAGTTTGTGAACTTCCATGATATCCAAATATCTCTTGACAGCCTCGACTCCGAAGAAATGACGTCCCTCGTCAAGATGAAGACCACGATAAGAGTATCTAGGTGCATCTGAGATAGTCACGCACTGAATAGTCCATGATGCTCTCGGTGCAGGCTTAGCAGCAAAAATCTCCACAGGGAGAAGCTGCTTGATAGTCTGGATTGCATAATTGAATCCACGGAGACCGGAAGCCTCTACACGCACAGCCTCTGGAGTTACGTTCAATGTGTAAGCCTCAGCAGGAATCTCCGCGTTGTATGTGAATACGAATCCATTGTCAGCAGTACCAACGCTAACAGCGTTCTGCGCTCCACTGGCAACTGCCAGTTTCTCAGCAAAAGCCTTGATCACATTAGCACTTGCCTCATCAACAGACTCATCATATGCTACCGCGGCTCCCTTGGCGTTGAACACACCCTCTCCCACCTGAACATCATTAGGATAAGGAACAACATCAAGCACATTGCTCTGGTGTACCTGTGTCGTACACGAAACTGCAATAGCAAGAGTCAAAAACAAAAAAATCTTTTTCATATTTATTTAGTTAGTATATATGCATTTAAGCGGTGCCAAAAATACGAAATTTTTAGGAGGGAACAAAATGAATTGTTCCAGGAGGACTGCCGTCAAATGACGAAAAAGGAGTCCCCATTTGGAGACTCCTTAACCATATATATTCTCTAACTATTTCAATACTGGAACAGCACCTGAGAGATCCCAGATTGCCTCATCCCAGCCGATTGACTTGGCAACTGATGAAATTGTAGCGTCTGCCGCTGCGGCCTTGCCATGGTAAGCGTACTGGTTTTTATCAGCTGCAGTGTCTCCCTCATAAACTGGAAGTGGCGGACGGCCATTAACTACATCATCATGATCTACGAGTTTCATCCATGGATCGTCAAGAACCATATCTGCATTGCGATAGCAAGACTTATATGTACCATTGCCAGTCTGTATTGTACCGACAATAGCACCTGGAGAATACTGGGTCACACCGCGGTTAGTCTTAATATTTCCCCACGCAACACAACCTTCGATCGCAGCAGTTCCCTCTAATCTACCAACAATAAACGCACAACCTCTACCAATATTCAATTGTCCCTTTGCAAAACAATTCTTGATGGAAGTCTGATACTTCGCCATACCGACGATACCTGCACCATACTGCTGTGTCTGCATAGTGATTGTAACATCCACATACGAATTCTCTACTTTCATGGTACCCTGCGACTGTCCGACAAGTCCACCGTTATTTGTACCCTTCGGATTAATATTACCTTTAGCATATGATCTTAAGATTGTCAAATCAGGATAGTTATCGACACCATCATTTGTAGTAGTAGCTGCACCTGCTACCAATCCTGCAACAGAGCTATTACCAGAAACCGTTCCTTCATAATGACAGTCTGCAATGGTCATCTTAACATTCTCGCCCATATAACCCACAAAACCTGCTGTAAAATTTTGTCCGGTAACATCTCCCTCTGCAAAAGAATTTTCAATAGTAACTTCCGAATCATATCCCACCGTAGCGATAAAGCCGGATGCCTGTGCTCCATATGTTCCAGCATTTACAGTCGCCTTTGATGAGCAATCCTTTATAGTAAGAACTGTACCATCGATATCTCCATAGCCGATGAATCCTCCTGTCATACTATTCTTATTAGCTGTTCTTTCTGCAGCATCAGTAACTGTTGAGCCTTCCAATACGTGACAGTCTGTAATTGTCACAGCAGCAGCAGAATTCCATCCGAGAAATCCACCTGCACGGTTCTTTTCAGGTGCAGTCGTTGTTACAATAACCTTAGCATCACAGCCAGTAAAGTCAAATTTAGATCCTGTCAAATATCCAGCAAAACCTCCCAGATCTGTACCTGCACCATTGACAACTGCATCAACAGAACAATTTTCAAATGAAGCTGTCGAATTTCCGATACCAACAAATCCACCAGACTTAGCAGCCTTAGTAGTTATTTTAGATGTAACAGTTCCCTGGAATGATACATTCTTAAATGTAGCCTCTCTGGCATTTCCACAGACACCACCTGCCGCATCACCAGTATTATCAACTATAGAATTTGTAATAGTGACATTCTCAACAAGGCCAGGTTTGCCTGATGTTCCTACATATCCACCAAGAACTCCACATCCGCTTGAAGATTTGATAGTGGCGTTATCGACTTTAAGATTCTTACATGAACCATAAAGTACTCCAAAAAGGCTTGGATAGTTAGCGCCATTCACAGACTTGTCACATGTAAAGTTCGAGAGAGTAAAGTTTCCACCGTCAAAATGTATCTTTCTTTCGAAGTTATCATTGTAGTTTACCGGAATGAAGTTGGTTACGCCAGCCATGTCGATGTCGTTAGCCATCTTAAACCAAGTCTCGCCACCAAGCTTTGCAAGTGAACGCATATCAACCATATCCTGAGCCGTCTTGAGGATGTATGGACTTGCCTCTGTTCCTTCACCGTCAATACCGAATGACTTGCCGGCTACGATATCAGCACGTGCAATTGTAACCTCAGTTGTGACATTTCTGATAACAGAAGCTGTCTCGCCCTTATATGCAGTCACCTTGAAACCTGCAGCGAAAGTCTGAGGAAGAACAGCGAAATAGTAGTCACCCTTAGCAAGTGTGCCTGAAGCAGCAGCAAGTGAAACAGAAGTAGCACCCTGCTCTGCAACTGCTGTCCAGGTTGGAGCATCAGCTACAGTAACATTGATAGCACCAGCTACAACCTCACCAGAATTTCCTTCGAGTACGATCTTAGTCACATTCTCTGCACTTACATTTACCTTCACAAGACCGCATACGTTCTTGAAAGCAAGAGTAGTTCCATTTGCCTGAGCAACTGCAAGATGTGTTGAGAATGAACCAAGAACTGCAGTCTGCTCTGCAGGAAGTTCTGTTGTGATCACGCCTTCTGCAAGAGTTGCATCAGCATCATAAGGATAAACAGCATAATACGGACCTTCTGCAGGTACATCTGTTGCCTCTGTTGTAAGAGTTGTAGATGCGCCCGGAGTCTGAGCTGCATAAAGGTAGTTTGCGCCAGCAGCAAGAATACTTACCTGATCACCAGCCTCCCACTCTACCTTTGATTCTTCAGCACCAGGCTTGAGCACTGCCTTAGAAGCAGATGCATCAAAACTTGCTGTAAATTTAACTGTACTGTCTGCTACAGGAGCATCAATCTCCTTAGCACATGAAACGGCTACCATCGCTACGACAAGAGCCGCAAAATAACTTAACTTTCTCATTGTCATAACATTTTAGAAAATTGTTTCATCTTCGCCCGGATCGCCACCGTAGCTTTCGTTACCTGCTCCGCTTAAGCAGAGAATTCCTTCAATGAACAACTCTTGTTCAATTACTGAAGGGGTTTCATAATTTGTGATCATAATTTATATGGTTTAATTTGGTGTTAATCAACATATCCGAGTTCTACGATCTTCTTGTAGATAGCATGGGCAAAAGCTTTTGCACCATACTCGTTTGGATGGATATCGCCTGCCTCCGGGTCGAACCAATATGAGCGTGGAAGCATTCCGTCCAATACATACTTACTGTCAGCTGCCATTACATCTGAAGGCGACGCTGCTGCTCCAGAAAGAGCGAGATAATCCTTATAGTTCTCTCCTGTGAGCTCTTTGAAAAGGTTAACGAAACGGCTTATAGGACGTCCTGCGCTTTCGTTCACACCAAATCCGTTAGGTCCCTCGAAGAAGTCCCAGTATGCATTATTTACATTCTCTGTAGCAAGCTTAGTATGGTTATGGAAACCAACAGCGATATAGTTTTCTGGTCCTTCAGGGAATGCATAATCAATCATAGCACGATACTGCGAGTAAAGGATATCCAAAGATTTGTAACCACCGTTCTGACCCATATAGATAATAGTAAGATCCGGGTTGCGGAGATTCTTGGCAGCAAAAGTAACAAGCTTAGATTTTGCAGGAACTGTGATTGCCTCACCTGGAGTAGTACGTGTAAACTTCACATCTGTAGCGAAGTCTGCAGTCTTATTGGTTTCATTTCCTTTATGAGTAATCCTACCCTCGATTCGTGCAATCTCATTTCCCTGAGCATCCTCAACAACAATCTCACATGGATTAATAAGACCATAACGAGAAATCTGAGTATACTCACCCTGTGTGAACCAGAAGTTACGTCCAGAATAAACTCCTCCGACAGCTACTGGAGTGCAGTCCGCAGGAATTGTGAAATCACTTGCACCGACATGCATAGAGATACCACCCTGACGAGCTGCGATTGTGTTGGTAACGTCACCTGAGCATCCTCCATTAAAGATCTGCCACTCGCTGCCGAGCATCTGCTGTAGATGGTAAGCATAGTTACATCTGTCAATATGAGTTGTCTCGTATCCACGGTTTGTGTAGCTGTCTCCCCATACTACAAGAGTCTTCAACTTAGCCTCAGCAGGAGTGAAAGTAGTAGCTACATCCATCGGATCCATATATGTCAAATCACCCTGAACTGCAGTGAACGCACCCTTAGCCTGGCGTGTAAAGACATGCTTGTCAGTACGAACTGTAAGAACAGCATCCTTGATTTCAGCAGGATTTACGCAGAAGTACACCTCATGAGTCTTATTCACACCAAGCTCAACAGGTGTGGTGAACCATGAAAGGACTCTCTTGTCTGTGCCTTTAAACTCAGGGTATGGCTTTCCGTCCTTATCGAACTTTACAACAAACTCACCGACAAGTGGAGTTGAACTTGTAAGTACCACCTCCTTTACCATATCTTCCTGATAAGAAGCAGATGAGTTAGTAAATGACACCTTTACAATACCCAAAAGCTGGTTCATCGACAAAGAAAGAGCCGGCATAGCAGTCTCATCATATGCTGAAGTTACAATATCCGAGCACATAAAGTTAGCAGATGCGTCAAAAGGTGCTCGCTGACTAACTGGTACAAAGCATCTCTCCTGTCCATTCTGACCTACTCCGACATATGGATATATTGCATAGAATGATGCATCTGCTTTTGACTTGCCAACTGCATTGAACTCACCTGTAAACTTATTCACAGCCATGTCCTTATTTGTAATCTTGGCAGCGTTGAGATCCTGGCATACAAGTGACATTGCCTCAGCTCCTGCAAAAGAGACCTGATTGCCATTGATAACAGTCTTTGTCTCCGCAACCTCTACTGTTACAGGAACCTTGCCTGTCACAGGGGCAACCTCTGACTTATTCACACATGAAAGTGCCAAAAAGGCTGCACATACATATATAATCTTTTTCATTAGAACTCTACTTTATTATCACCCAACTTCTTGATTGTCATTTCATTTGCAGAAGATGACGAGAAATCCCAAACGGTCTCATCCCAACCGAGACTCTTTGCTACAGAAGCCAAAGTTGCATCCGCTGCAGCAGCTTTACCATGGTAAGCCTGCTGGTGAGTTGCAGTAGAATAAGATGGGAGAGGTGGCATAGCATTCTCGCAGTCCTCATGGTCTTCGAGTGTAAGGAAGTCGTCTGTATAAACCATGTCATATCTACGGATACATCCCTTGTAAGTTCCTTTCTCCTGAGCACATCCGAGAATTGCACCTGATGCATATACATTGTTTGCAGATCTTGATGACGCTACATTCTTATTCCATGCGATACAATTAACGATAGATGATGACCTCTGTACACGACCAACAAGACCAGCGGCTCCTGAAGTACCTGAATAGACATCGCCAGAAGCATAGCAATTAGACATTGTAAGCTTATTAGTTGTAGTACCGACAAGTCCTCCACACTGCTGACCTCTTGCATGAATCTTTGAAGTTGAGAAACAGTTGGTAATTGTCACTGCGTCATTCATAGAAGCTCCGATGAGTCCACCAACGTAAGCTGACATTGCGCTCACTGTTCCCTCAGAATATGATTTTGTCAATGTAAGCTTACCACTTGTACCTCCTACAAGTCCACCTACATATCCACCTGTAGCCTCAACATCACCCTTGAAGTAACATCCTGAGATAGAAACGGCTGCATCTTTGTTTATACATCCGATCAATCCTGCAGTGTAGTTACCAGTCTTCGAGAAGACCTTACCTTTTGCATATGAATTCTTGATGGAAGTAGAAGAAGCATAACCTAGATATGAAATGAATGTTGAGTTATATGCTGACACGCCACCATCAACATTCACGTCTGCAGAACAGCCTGAAATCTCAAGAACAGTACCTGTTGTGTCACCAAAACCGATGAAGCCACCATAGTTACCGTTTGAAGACTCTGTTCTTCCAGACTTATCTGTAAGAGTTGTACCTGCAAGTACATGACAATCTTTGAGGACAGTCTTTTCTGATGAGTTCCATCCAATGAATCCACCCACGCGGTTCTTCTGAGCTGCATAAGACACGATCTCAGCCTTAGACTGACAGCTTGTAAACTTCACATTCTCTATAACCTTACCTGCAAAGCCTCCAAGGTCAGTTCCTCTTCCGGCAAATCTTACATCAACACTACAATTCTCGAAAGTAGTCATATCCTCAGCCTGGCCAACAAATCCACCAGCCTTAGCTTCCTGAGTGAAGTTAGAAATGACTGTTCCCTGGAATGACACATTCTTTACCTTCGCATTCACAGCTGTGCCACAAACACCAGCTGCAAACTGGGCATCATTTGTAACCTTTGAATTAGTGATAGTCACATTCTCGAGAGTTGTAGACTCGTCAGCTGACCCCACAGTAGCTGCAATCACTCCACACGAACCGTTAGCAGTAATGTTTGCATTATCAATATTAAGATTCTGGCAAGTTCCGATAAGCACTCCGAACAAACTAGGATACTTCTCATGACCGCAAGTAAGATTGCTGACAGTATGGCCCTTACCATCAAAGTGAATCTGCTTCTTATAAGGAGCGACAGCATTGAAAGGAACAAAATCCTTAACAGCAGTCATATCGATATCAGCACCTAGCTCAACATAAACCAAAGTGTCCACCTTGATCAGTTCGCCCACCTTAGCCAACTCTTCTGCCGTTGTAATAACATAAGGAGTCTCCTCAGTGCCCTTTTCTTTTTCCGGCTCTGGTTTAATCTTCTCACATGAGAAAATGGCCAGAGTTGCCAAAATCAATAGTAGAGATTTTTTCATAGTGTTTTATAAAATTTAATTAACTTGTACTTTCACCTTCAATGAGTTATCCATAGCATCCTGTGCTGCAACAAAAGTATATTTACCATTATCCACTTCCCAAGAATTAGTTTTCTCGTTAAATGAAGCGAGACTCTCTTTAGAAACATACATAGTAAGTTCACATGACTCTCCTGCTGCAAGCATAGGAGTCTTGGCGAATGCCTTCAACTCTCTCTCCGGTTTGTCAAGTTCACCCTTAGGAGCTTTTACATAAATCTGCACAACATCTTTTCCTGCTACCTTACCAGTATTCTGAACGGTAACAGTAACATTCCATCCACCCTCTACAGCAGCGACCTTCATATCCTTGAAGTCGAATGTAGTGTAGCTGAGTCCATATCCAAACGGATAAGCAATTGCCTCAGGAGCGTATGTAGTAAAATATCTATATCCCACGTAAATTCCCTCCTCGTAGTTTGTGTAGTCAATATTCTTGACAGTGTTAAGAGGAAGTTTTCTATCAGTGAAATGGCGATAGAACGAGTAGTTATATGGTTTGTCAGCAACAGCCTGAGGGAAGTTCTTGAATGAAGGTTCAAGTCTGTACTCTGTTGACATTGTTGAAGGAAGGTGTCCGCTTGGATTTACCTCACCGCAAAGAACAGAGGCCACTGTATTTCCTCCTTCCTGACCTGGCTGCCAACACAAAATTACTGCATCAGCCTTGTCCTGCCATGAAATCATCTCTACGAATCCTCCGACGTTCAAGATAACGGTAAGTGTCTTACCCTTTGCACGGAATGCCTTTGAAACGCAATCAATGAGTTCCTGTTCACGATCAGAAAGGCAGTAGCTATGGTAGTAGTCTCTATCCTTTCCCTCACCAAAAACGCGACCGATTGTAATCATCGCAGCATCAGCAGTCTCTGCAGCTTTCTCAATAAGCTCCACAGGAATGACCTCAATAGCTCGCTCTCTATCAATGTACCACTTATTGTTACCATTGATTCTCTTGCAACGGATTGCCTCAGCAGCCATATAGTCCTTATAGAAAGCATCAACCTCAGGCTCAAGCTTGAAGCCAAGGTTAGAAAGTCCAGTCATAAGATCCACAACATATGGTCTGTTAACATCACCTGAACCTGTTCCACCTGCGATGAAGTCATAAGAAGTAGTTCCGAAAAGTGCAATCTCCTGCTCTCTAGATACTGGAAGAGCAGCCTTTTCATTCTTCAGAAGTACTACACCCTCATCAGCTACCTTCTTACACACCTTAGCATGTGCCTCAAGATCTGGAGTCTGAGATGGAACATAACCTTTGAACTTAGGAGTCTTCACAACAAGTTTAAGAATTCTCTCAATTGCTCTATCCACGTCAGCCATGCTGAGTGAGCCATCATTGATTGCTGCCAAAAGCTTCTTGAAGCGAGAGTCACTACCAGGCTGAATCATCTCATTACCGGCACGCACAATCTGCGCATCATCATATCCGCCGCTCCAGTCTGTCATCACAGCACCTTCAAAGCCCCACTCTCCACGTAGGATATCTGTCAAAAGACGCGAACTCTCTGATGCATGCTCACCATTGATAAAGTTGTATGAAGTCATGATTGTCCAAGGCTGAGACTCCTTGACTGCAATCTCAAAATTCTTAAGATAGATTTCACGTAGGGTTCTCTCGGACAAGATAGAGTTGTTTGCAAGACGATTGAACTCCTGACTGTTAACAGCAAAGTGCTTGATGGATGTACCAACGCCATTAGACTCAATACCGTTAATCATAGCAGCAGCTACCTTTCCTGTAAGAAGAGGGTCCTCTGAATAGTACTCGAAGTTTCTTCCACAAAGAGGATTTCTGTGAATATTGGCTCCAGGTGCCAAAAGCACATCAACACCATACTCAAGAACCTCGTTACCGATACTCTTTCCAGCCTCTTCAACAAGCTCAAGATTCCAAGTAGAAGACAGCATTGATCCAATAGGATAGCCTGTACAATAGAAGGTTCTTGTCTCACCTTTACGAGTTGGGGAAATTCTCAAACCTGCAGGACCATCTGCAAGTACAACTGTAGGAATACCCAAACGTGGAATTCCATTGATTACTCCTGCTGCACCTTCTACGCCGATATTGGTAAATCCGATACCGTTGAAATCCTTGGCTCTACCGCCGATAATAAGTGCACATTTCTCTTCAACAGTCATTGCTGCAATGACCTCTGGGATGTTGTTTTCATTAAGCTGCGGCACATCTGACTGTGGTGTCACTGATAGTAAAGCAGCTGCAATTAACGCCTTGAACATATCTTTTATAGTGTTAGTAATTATGCATTATAATAACCAACAAATATAATAAAAAAAAGCGGTCCGATTGCTCGGACCGCTCGATAAAATCATATTTTGAGTAACTAGATTACTTCAAAGCTGGAAGATCCTTAGAAAGATCCCAAACCTTCTCATCCCAACCAAGTGACTTAGCTACGCTTGAGCAAGTTGCATCAGCTGCAGCAGCCTTACCATGGTAAGCACGCTGAGTTGTCTCTGCGCTGTATGCAGGAGCAGCAGGCGAACCGTTTGTTACATTCTCCTGATCGAAAAGAGTCATTCCATTCTCAACATCAGTAAGAACCATATCAGCTCTTCTATAGCAATCAGCATAAGTACCATCCTTTGTTATAGCACCTACAAATGCACCTGGAGCCCATGCTGTATTAGCTGTTCTGTTGCAAATGATGTTCTTATTCCAAGCGATAGACTTAACAACAGATGAACCTGCACCGTCCATAGTTCCAACGAAACCAGCTGAACCTGACTTATCAGATCTGATATCACCAGCAGTGTAGCAGCGCTCGATTGTAGCACCTACCTTATCGTATCCGATAAGACCACCAATCTGCTGACCAGTACCAGTTGCATTACCAAGAGAGTATGAATCCTTGATTACGATAGCTGTTGTGTTTGTTCCGACAAATGCACCAGCACGCTGGCCAGTTGAAGTTACCTCAACGTCTGCATAACATCTCTCGATTGTTGTAGTATTCTGAACAGCACCGATGAAACCACCTGTGTAGTTGTTACCGATAATTGTTCCCTTAGCCCATGAATCAGTGATAACAGCAGTTGAAACATAACCAAGACCACCAATGAAACCACCGTTATATGTACCGAAGTTGCTATTAGCGATAGTGATTGTTGCTGAAGACTTAGAGATTGTCATCTCTGTACCTGTTGTGTCACCGAAACCGATAAGACCACCAAAGTTACCATTAGAGGCAGATGCTCTGTTAGAACCGTCAGTAAGAACTGATCCCTCAAGAACGTGAGCATTTGTGATTGTTGTCTTAGCAGTTGAGTTCCAACCGATGAGACCTCCTACGCGGTTCTTTGTTGCAGCATTTGAAGTGATGTTAGCCTTAACATTACATCCAGTTACTGTCAATTCACCTACTGCCTTACCGATAAGACCACCGCAGTCTGTTGTAGAAGTAGTGATTGTAACGTCAGCATTACAGTCCTCGAATGTAGCATAGTAAGCTACACCAGCCATACCACCGACTTTGTCACCTACTGCTGTGATTGTACCCTGAACAGAAACGTTTGACACAACTGCAGCCATTACAACCTCATTCTGCATTGTTCCTGCATAACCAGCAAGAATACCTGCAGATGCCTTAACATCAACAAGATTTGCACCTGTTACATTAAGATTCTTAACTGTTCCATAAAGAACACCGAAAAGTGACTGGTAACCTGCCTCTGTCAAACCATCCTCAAGGTACCAAGTAGTTGGAGCGAAGTTGCTGATAGTCTTATTGTTACCATCGAAGTTAATCTTACGAGTGAAAGTTGTTGCAGTAGTAGCTGCATCTCCTTCACCTACAGTTTCAGTATCACCACAGTTAACTGGAATCCAGTTCTTAACTGAAGTCATATCGATATCTGCCTCAAGACGGAAGAAAGTCTCTGCTCCTGGAGTTGCTTTCTCTCTAACTGCCTTAAGATCCTCAAGGCTCTTAACTAGCCAAGGATGTGCCTCAGTACCGTCCTCAGTAATTGTTGGCTCTTCCTCTTCTGGCTCACCACCTGGAGTTTCAGTAGGATCCTGTGTAGGATCATCTGGAGTAGGAGCTGGCTTTTCGCAAGCTACAACAACAGCCGCAATAGCGAGCATGCTGATAAATGATTTTTTGAATTTCATAGTGATAATGTTATGATTAAATTAGTTATAAGTGTTTCGGTTTAAAATCAGGCAAATATAAGCAATTTTAAATAATTATTACCTTCTGGTTACCAAAATATGTGAACATATCCTCCTTTGTCCATAATGGTCAATCTTTTTATTATCAGTAGGATAATTCAACACGTTGGTTATAGGATCGCCAAGCCCCTTGATATACATTGTCGATGATCCGCCACCATCCATATTCAAAGCCCATCTTGGATTGAAATGCCTTGCAATAAATAGTGTAAGTTCTCTGGCGCTCATTCCTGATGCCTTAGGATTGCGACCATCCACCACGATAAGCAACAAGTCGTTATCTTCAGTAAGAGCTACTGCAACACGCGGATGACGTACACCCTGGTGACGACGGTAGTCTTCATACTTGAATTGTTTGAAGTCGGATCCAATCAATTCTTCTGGGACGTATCTGGCACCTACCAGGTCATAATCGTCAATCAGCATTGGGGCACTCGAAAACACATTTGGCTCTGAAAGACTCTTATACAATGCAATAGCCTTTTCTCCACCCTCAGGAGCAGCCTCCTGTCCTGGAGCGCCGTTAACAATTGCTATCCTATTTCCACCATCTCCCACAATTGCACCATTGTGTTTCCAGAACCTTAAGTGTCCGGAAGGGATAGTCACCTCATGGTGATTCTTGCCTTCTGAGCGGATATAAGATGCATCTGTCTCATAGGTAGCATTGATTGCGGCAACTGCGCCATACTGAATTGCTGCAGCCGAGGTTGAATCTCCGCCATAATGAAAGACGACATTATACCTGCCACAATCAAGATCTATTTCTGTTACATATACTGTCTGAGGCGCACCACTGATCTCGTCCACACTTTGGTAGAAGTAGTAGTTCAGCCCCCTGTCTACTTTGGTCTTTGTAAACTCCCCTTTTGTCTGAAGAGTCTTTACCTTCTTTCCGCCGGATTCCGGATAAACCAGCCCTTGCGCAGAAACACTAAGATGCATAAAAGGTATAATGGCGCCTGTAAAAAGCGCCATTATACAAAAAAATATTTTCCGAATGATATTACTCATTGTACTTGATAAGGAAGAATGTATTCAGGTTTCTGAGATTAGCCTTTGTCCAAGTAGAACCAGAGTTACATGGATGGTTAACAACGCCATCAACACCACATGGAGTATCGGCTCCCTTGATATACATTGTGGTAGATCCACCACCGTCCATGTTGATTGCCCAACGTGGTTTGAAATGCTTTTGGATAAAGAGTGCAAACTCCTTAGCTGACATACCCTCGGCCTTACCTGAGAAACGGCCGTCTACTGTAATCATAAGAAGATCGTTATCCTCTGTTACACACATTGCTGTACGAGGGTGACGATAAGCCTGATGGTAACGATAGTCCTCAGAATCCAGACCACTATTGCTCAACTGAGACAAAGTCATGCTGTTGTATGGCTCTGGTACGAAAGTAGTTCCTACTGGATTATAGTCGTCGATAAGCATTGGAGAGCTTGAGAAGAGGTTAGGCTCAGTGAGCTGTTTGTAGATCTCAATTGCCTGGATACCACCCTCTTTATTATTAGAAGTTCCCTTAGCACCGTGAATGATACCGATCTTTCTCTCGCCATCACCTACAATAGCAGCCTCATGCTTCCAGAAACGAAGATGATCAGGATCAAGTGTCACCTGTGAGTGATTTACTCCATTCGTTCTCTTATAAGTTGCATCCGTCTCATAAGCAGCATTAACAGCTACAATAGCCTTATTGTTAACTCCCGCCTGCTGAGTGTTCTGAGATCCTGCATTAAGGAATTCTACCTTGTAGGCCTCATTGTTAAGGTCAAGTTCGATAACGTGTACGTTCTGATAAACTCCTGTAATATCATCCTTTCCATTAAAACTATACCAGGTAATACCCTTCTGGATCGTTCTTGAAGTAAAATATCCACTGGTAAGCAAAGTCTTGGTCTTGGCTACACCTGGAGTAGGATAAGTTACTGTAGTAGGAGTTTTGTCATCACCACTATCGTCACCTGTGTTATCTCCACCACCGGGATTGTTTCCTGGCTTCTGTGTCTGGTCATGATTAGGAATCTCAATCTGGTATGGGTTACATGCAGATGCTACAAATGCGACAGCAGCAATAATCAAAAATAATCTTTTCAATTTCATCTTTTAGATATTTAAATCCAGGTGAGATCACTCCCACCTGGAATTAATCGTTTTAATTGTTGTTATTACTTAAGTACTGGAACGTCACCTGAGAAATCCCAAACATCAGCTGACCAACCTGCCTTCTGTGCTGCTGCTGAAAGAGTTGCCTCCTCAGATGGCATAGCATCATAAGCGTTGTTGTTAGCTGCTGGTTTAGCAGGGTTGTGCTCAATGTCGTTCTCAAGAACAGCATTTGCTACATCACCATGGTTCTTGATCTGTCTGTACGGATCAACGAACTCCATGTTAGGGTTTCTGAAGCAGCCAGTGATTGTACATGCCTGAGCGATACAACCTGCAAATGCTCCTGAGCTATACTTATCGCTTGCACGGTAAGTGATAACCTTAGGGTTCCATGCAAATGTCTTGATGATATTCAATGTACCAGCCTTAGTCTGTCCGAATACTCCACCAGCACCAGAATAGCAAAGCATGTTATAAGTAGAGTAGCAGTTCTCGATTGTAAGTTCACCCTTCTCAAGAACACCGATCAAACCACCGGCCTTCTGTCCAGTTGCGAACTCAGCATCGCCACCAGTCCAACAGTTAGTGATATTAACTTTTCCTACACTAGATACAACTCCTGCAATACCACCGCAGCTAGCGTGGTTACCGCCAAGAGGGCCACCCTGATCAGGGGCATTCTGACGTGAACCAGAGATAGACAATGTACTGTATGACTGAGTAAGTACTGCGTTAGAGTTGATATATCCAACGATACCGCCGACAGTGTTTCCGCTATACTGATCATTGAAGAATGTACCTGTTGTAGAGCAGTTTGTAAGTGTAAGATCGTCACGTGTAGTGTCTGTACCGCCGATTGTTGCCATGAATCCCATGAGACCACCATAACGGAGGTTTGAACCAGGATTCTGACCAATTGTAAGATATACATCAGAGTGACAGTTCTCAAATACAATATGACCCGCTGCACGACCGATGAAACCACCGCAGTCAGCATTACCACCAGTAATCTTACCGTTTGCTGTACAATTCTTGATAGTTGCGTCACGACCCTGACCTCCGAAGAGTCCGCAGTCACGACCACCCTGAACCTCAGAATTGATTACATGAACATTCTCAACAGTTGCAGGAAGAGCAGCACTACCTACGAATCCACCGAGAACTCCAGTTGCACTACCCTGTGTCAAAGGAACAATTACCTTAGCGTTCTTCACAGTAAGATCAGTAACTGATCCGTAAAGTACTCCAAACATTGATGCGTATCCAGCAGCAGTTGCCTGATCATCAGCTACAAATGCATCTGGAGCAAAGTTAGAGATAGTCTTGCCGTTACCATCAAAATGAATCTGACGATGGTAAGGATCATCGAAGTTGATTGGAGTCCAAAGCTTCACATCAGTCATATCAACGTCCTTCTCCATGCGGAAGTAGTTAGTTGAGTTAGGCTGGCAAAGAGATCTCATCAACATCATGTGAACATGGTTGTCGATAATGTAAGGGTTTGACTTAGAACCATCACCGTTAACAGTAACAGAGCCCTTAGCAACGTAGAGAACGCTACCTACCTTCTGTGCAGATCCTGCAGATGGAGCATTGAGGACACCGTCTTTCTTTGACCATACTGTAGTCTCGTCACCACAACCAAGAAGAGCTGCAGTCTTAAGACCCATGAGCTGTGCGATAACAGCAGCCTCAGCTACAGTTGCACCGTCAGCATGACCTGTATTGCCACCATCGATGATACCGAACACACAGTTACCTGCTGCAGTAACACCTACGAATGAACGAGCCATACGAGTGTCGAAGAACTCACCCTCTGGGAAACTCTTCACTGCATTACCGTTACGCACGATCATAGGACCTGTTGCAACAGATGACTCAAATGACTCATGCTCAGTAAAGTCGGCTGTAAGCTTCACATCTGTAAGAGCCATTTCTTCACTGATCTTCTTAGTGTTGAGTCCGAAGAGAGCCTCTGCCATCTCTGACACATTGCCGTTCTTAACCTCACCATTAAGCTTCAAGTAGTCAGCAGACTTACCGTTAGCAAAGCTACCTGCGTTGATTGCGAACAATACATCGTCATAGTTTTCTGCAATTTCACCTACAGTTCCCTCAGAACCGGTGTAGCCCAAACCTGTGTTGAACAACACTGGTGAGAAAGTGATATAAGAGACGCTCTGAACAGACTCCCACATCTTGATAGATGACTTGCGGATCTGTACTCCGCTAGCCAATTCCTGTGACTCCCAGTTAGTTCTGCGGAACGCAAGAGAGTCCACATCCCAGAGAATCTCCTGGTTGAACTTCTCTCCGAGCCACTGATCAACTGCAGTCGTGTCCTTCTCAGCACAAGCGCCAAAGGCAAGAGTTGCTGCCAAGGTTAGACCAAATATATTTCTAATTTTCATAATCAGTTTATTATAATGTTAAAGTCCAAGACCATCTTCCCAACCTGGGTTCTGAGTAAGAACACCGTTAGTAAGAACACGCTCCTTAGTAGGAATTGGGTAGAGGTAATCTCTATCCTCGTTCCACTGTCTTGTAAGAACGTCAAGAGTATGAGTAGTAAGGTATCCGCTCTCACCATTGTAAGTATTGGCTCCTGAAGCGTTTGGAGTTACAAGAGTAACCTTTCCATCCTCCATGTTCAACACTTCAAGTCCAGCAGCTGGAGTAGCAGTGTCACCTTTTGTCTTGATGTAGAAATCAGCTTTGCCATCACCGCTTACGTCGATAGGACCAGGACCTGCGATATACATTCCGAGGAACTCCTCATTGAATACTGAACCCTCCTTCCAACGCATGATGTCATAGTAACGGAAGCCTTCCATTACAAGCTCAACTGTACGCTCACGACGAATCTCAAGGATTACTCCGAGGTTAGCAGGGTTAAGCTTTGCAAGGTAAGGGTAGCAACCCTTGATCCAAGGCTCAGGATTAGCGTTAGCTGTAGCCATATCAAGCTTACCCTTTACACCAGCACGTGCTCTGATGAGGTTAACAGTGTTGTCAAGGTCAGCCTGAGTAAGTGTACCGAGCTCAGCCTTTGCCTCAGCATGGTTAAGGTAAACCTCAGCAAGACGGAATACAGGAAGGTCAACCTCCGAGAATCCATCATACTCAACAGCAATATAGAACTTTCTGAGCTGATATCCGAGCTTCATGGCACCGAGGTTTGCAGGAGTAGGAACACCCTGAATCTCGTAACCAGGAGTACGGAGAGTCTGAGCCATACGTGGGTCACGGTTCTTGCACTCATCTACAAAGCTCATCTTATTATAGTTCTTACGGCTAGTGTGGAATGAACCGTCAGCCATAAGGTAAGCATCAACAAGACGTCTTGTCACACCTGTACAACCTGCAGTAGGTGAAGTAGTGTAGTTCTGAACTGAGTGACGAAGCTGAACTGTGTTGCTGTAGTCACGAGCAAGGATAACTTCCTCTGCAGTCTCAGTTGCATTGAGAGTCATGAAGAGTGATGCGTAAGGAGTGTCACCCTTTGCATAAAGTGCATAACCGCCCTCGTTAATGAGCTGCTCTGAAGCCTTAACAGACTCCTGAAGGCAAACTTCCCAGTCACCAAGACCATGATACTTACGGAAAGTTCCTTCGAAAAGCATCACTCTTGATTTAAGAGCGAGAGCTGCCCACTTAGAAACACGGTAAACATCCTTTGAAGAGTTGATGTTTTCAATTGCATAGTCTAGGTCCTCAAGAATCTTCTCCATCACATACTTACGTGAATCACGTGGCTTGTTAAGAAGAGCAGCATCACCTGAACCTACTACAACGTCATACCAAGGAACGTCTCCGAATCTCTTGACCTTGTTGAAGTAGAACATTGCTCTGAAGAATCTAGCGATTCCATCATAGTGAAGTCTTGCAGCCTCATCGCTACAACGGTATGAGTTCTCAAGATAATAGTTGATCTGTCTTAGAGCAGTCCAAGACCAGCCACCACCTGTCTCAGGAATAATTCTCTGACAGCTGACAGCGTCGTTAAGCGCAGGGTTGATGATGATATCAGCCTCATCTTGATAGATATCAGTTGCGCTTGGCATAGTTGAAACGTAGAAGTTATTTGTAAACAACTGAAGGTCTGACTCGTTTCTGAAGAACGAACCCGGTGTAATCTTATCCTCTGGATACAAAGTAATATCGCAGGCAGAAAGACCAACAACCGAAACACAGAGCATCAGCCACTTTGTTATCTTATTTGATTTCATAGCATTTTCTGTTTTAGAATGTTATATCAAGACCGAAAGAGTATGCTCTAGCTGTTGGGTAGCCGTAGCAGTCTGTGTTACCAGATTTCCAAGTTGTTGTCGCACCAGCCATTGCAGGGTCGATATAGTCACTCTCGAGAGGTGAAACTGTGAAGAGGTTCTCACCAGAGAAGTATACTCTAACCTTCTCGATCTGGATCTTATCCATCCACTTCTTAGGAAGTGAGTAACCGAATGTAAGGTTCTTGAGACGGAAGTAACCAACGTTCTGGATATACTTAGTATTAACTACGTTAAGCTCACGAACTCCTGAGTTGAATGCAACGTATCCACGTGGACGTGGGAAGTATGCATCTGGGTTCTCTGGGGTCCAGATCTTCTCAGCGAAGTCGCCAGGAATGTAAGTCTGGAATGGACGAGCATAGTTACCCCAGAAGAGACCTGTGTCACCTCTTGGATACCAGTTCTGATAACCTACACCATTGAAGAGAAGTGAAAGGTCGAATCCAGCGTACTGAGCAGAAAGACGTACAGTGTGAGTAAATCTTGGAAGTGAGTTACCAACTACTACCATATCCTTCACGTTCTTTGCAGAAAGGGTTGGAGAGATAACACCGTCACCGTCCATATCCACGAACTTAAGGTCACCGGCGTGAACTCCCTTATCGATAGCACACTGGTTGATCATTGAGTTAACATAAGACTGGTCTACAGCGTAGTTAGCAGCCTCCTCATCAGTTGCGAAGTAACCATCTACTACATAACCCCACATCTCACCAAGGCGCTGACCTGTGTATGGAGTACCGATTGTGTGGTTATCGTTGTTGTAGTGACGAACGTGTGAAACGTAGTCAGCAAGTGAGCCACCAACTGAGTAGTTGAATGGACGACCACCAAGCATGAAGCTATCCTTCCACTCGATCATGAACTCCCAACCTTTTGAACGGAGGGAAGCAGCGTTGCTCTTAGGTGCAGATGCTCCGTAAACTGCAGGAAGATCTGACATTGCCATAAGCATTCCGTCAGTGTCACGGATGTAAGCATCTCCGCTGAATGTCAACTTGTTCTGGAGGAAGCTGATATCGAGACCGATGTTAGCTGAAGTTACAACCTCCCAAGAGTAGTCTGAAGCGTTAGGCGCAGAAACTGAAGCACCAGCTGCTTTGTTTGTAGTTCCGAAGATATAGTCGATAGAAGCACCAGAAGTAATAGTCTGGATGTAATCGTAGTCACCTACCTCATTGTTACCGAGCTTACCATAAGAAGCACGGAGCTTAAGGCTGTTAACTACCTTCTTTGCAGGCTCGAACCATGACTCGTCACTGATTCTCCAACCAGCAGAAACTGATGGGAAGAAACCGTAGCGGATACCCTTTGCAAAACGTGATGAACCGTCATAACGTCCATTCACCTCGAGAAGGTAACGTCCCTTATAGTCATAAGATGCACGGTAGAAGAGACCCTGGTTGATATAACGTGTTCTACCACCAGTAAGGTTCATTGTCTCACTCTTTGCAAGGTTGAAGTCATTGAGCTCATCGCTGAGGAGGTCCTGACGATTTGCAGCGAGTGAGTACTGGAATCTTGTGTTGTAGAATACACCGGCTGTTGCTGAGAAGTTGTGATCCTGTGCAAATGTCTTGGTATAGTTAGCATAGATATTGGCAGTCTGGATCTCCTGAATAGTTCTTGACTCAGAGAGCTGGTCAGTAAGGTCGTAACACATCTCGATTACGCCTGGATACTGAGAATAAGGAACAGGAACACTACGGTTCACAGCTCTGTACTGAGCGTGTGTAAAAGTGTAGTCTCCAGTTACTCTGAAGCCTTCGAATGGAGTGATAGCAACCTCGAATGTAGTCGAGAAGTGGTTGTTATCATCCTGGTTGTAAGTACGTCCGTCCTCAGCTACTGCTGAATAACCTGACATAAGACGGTTGTTAGATGTAGCATAGTTATCTACGATCCAGATAGCAGAACCATCATTGTTTCTAGCAGGGATAGAAGCAAGACCACCAGTCATTGTCTTTCCCCAAAGGTTCTTCACATTACCACGAGTGTAGTAAGGATACTTATCAGCGTAGTAAGTAGTATTGTTGCTTACCTTAAGCCAATTGTTTACCTGTGAAGAAACGCGGACGCGCATGTTGTAACGAGTATACTCATCACCCTGTCCCTGACGGAGGATACCATCCTGGTGATAGTAACCGGCAGAAATACGGTAGCTCAACTTCTGAGTACCACCATAAATCGAGAGGTTGTGCTCATGAGTTGGACGGTCATCCTTGAAGAAGTAGTTGTACCAGTCCTGGTTTGCATAGTACTTGTACTTACCATCCTTCACCATTACCCAAGGACGATCTGGATGCTCAACCTTGTCATTACGACGGATCCACATCTCATAGTAGTCCTCATCATTGTAGTTAGTGAAGCGAACTCCCTGAAAAGTCTCATGGAAGAGGTCAGAAAGAGCTGCTGAGTAGTAACCTCTGGTCTCATAGTCAGTCTTTACTGCTGGTGAGTGGAAGCTGAAACGGCCGTTATAATCAACGTGTGCCTTACCGTCACCACCAGACTTAGTAGTAATGAGGATAACACCGAACGCAGCCTTAGCACCATAGATAGCAGCAGAAGAAGCATCCTTGAGGACTGAGATAGACTCAATGTCATTAGGGTTTACACGGTCAATGTTTCCTTCTACACCATCAACGAGGACATAAGGACCTGCGCTGCTTGAGATAGAGTTGACACCACGGATGTTGATGCTTGAACCATCACCCGGACGACCGTTGTCGTTAGTTACGTTCATGTTAGGAACGACTCCGACGAGAAGGTTTGAAGTGTTAGCAGAAGTTCTGCCGACGAGATCCTCAGACTCAACGACACTCACCGAACCAGTAAGGTTCACCTTCTTCTGAACACCATAACCGACCACTACGACCTCATCAAGAAGTTCGTTGTCAGTCTTAAGAACTACGTTAACCTCGTCAGAAAGTCCAACTACGACTTCCTGATCAACGTAGCCAATTGAAGTGAAAACGAGGGTCTGACCCTGAGCGGCAGCTATTGAATAGACACCGTCGATGTCAGTAATCGTACCCTTTGTCGTTCCCTTCACCACGACTCCGGCGCCGATTACTGGCAAACCGGACTCATCTGTTACTGTTCCCTTGACAGTACCTGACTGTGCAGATGCTGCGAATGGCATTAAAGCCGCTAGGAACAGAATCATCAAATGATAAAGTTTGTTCATAAAATAGTTAATTAGTTAGTTGATTTGGTTGTATGTTGTTTTGGTTTATTTCTTAGTAATCTTTGCCGCGAAACCACCTCCTGGTGCAAGGTGGATGTTCATCGGTTCTGCCTTACCGTCCTTCACAGCAATTGTCATCATCACCTTCTTATAGTCGCGTGCTGTTCTGTCAGCATTTACTCCGTCACGGAAGAGTTCAACTTCGTATTCACCATCAGCAAGGAAATCGAGATTCACCTGAAGATCACGTGGAGTCCAGTCAGTCAATCCTCCGACATACCATGTATTGCCACTTCTTCTGGCCATCACGATATAGTCTGCAACCTTACCATCCAAAGCTTTAGTCTCTTCCCAAACTGTAGGAATAGCAGCAATGAAACGAGTACACTCTGGCTCATCCATATAGTTGCAAGGGTTGTCGCAAAGCATATTAAGTGGAGACTCAAAGATCACATACTCAGCGAGCTGACGACATCTTGTTCCCTGGCTCATAGCCTCTGAGCTCACAGAACGGAAATTCCTCTTTGTAGCATTGCGCATAGCGCCCTGAGTGTAATCCATCGGTCCTGCGGCCATACGGATGAAAGGTATAGTCACGTCATACTCCACTTCATCTTCCTTACCACGCGAACCCTTTGCAGTCTCCAAACCATGCACACCCTCGAAATTCACAACATTAGGATATGTCCTATGAAGGCCAGTAGGCTTATATGTACCGTGGAAGTCGATGAGCATTCCATAATCAGCAGCCATCTTGGAAGCACGATGGTGGAAGTCAACCATAATCTGGTCATCTCTATCCATGAAGTCAACCTTGAAGCCTTTGATACCCATCTTTGAGAAATGCTGGAACACTTTCTCCATCTCTCTGTCGAAAGCCCAGTATCCTGCCCAGAGAATCAGACCGACATTTCTTTCCTGAGCATACTTTACAAGCATCTCAAGGTCGATCTCCGGAATCACCTGGAAGAGGTCAGCCTTCTTGTTGACAGCCCATCCCTCATCAAGGATTACATACTCGATTCCATACTCCGACGCGAAGTCTATATAATATTTATAGGTATCATTGTTGATTCCGGCACGGAAATCCACTCCACGAATGTTCCAGGCATTCCACCAATCCCATGCGACCTTACCTGGCTTAACCCAACTCCAATCCTTCTGCGGATCCGGATCCTTAGCAAGACGATAAACGAGGTCATTATCTGCCATCTGTGCATCATTCTCAGAGATTGAGATTGCTCTCCACGGGAACTCAGTTGCACCATCAAAGGCAGCAATGTACTCTTCCCTATCCTTTACAAGCATCTGAAGCATATTGTGTCCACCCTGTTCCATAGTCTTAGGGTATCTTGCGAATACGCCATCGAGAGTTGAAGATGCATCATCATTATAAAGGAACATTCCAGGATAGTTCAAAAGATCAGCCTCCATAATACACATCTTGAGGCCTTTTGGAGCCTCAATCATCAATGGAGTAAATGCCAGTCTCTCCTTGTTCCACTGAGATACAGGACAATACTCATATATGTTCTCATGCGAGTTGAAAAGCTGTGTCTCGAGAGTAGCAAGGTTCTGACATACATACCCCACATACATATTCCAGTCCTCAGGAACAGCAAACGTAGCCTGCTCAGAAACTACCTTGAAAGGGACCTTGGAGTGTGATACGAAACGATAAGCGAATCCATCATCAAAAGCACGGAAGATGAGAGAGTAGTTCTTGAACTTGAGAGTAAGTTCATTGTACTTATCCTGAACCTGAGCTTTCTTGTAGATATGAGCATTGATGATTCTATCAACACTGCGTCTGATCTCACGGCTGACCTTTGCAGCACCACCATAAACGGTACCATCAGCCAGGGTCATTGAGATTGCTGAAGGGGCAATCAGCTGCTGACCGTCATACGAGAGAGTCCACTGAAGATTCTCGCCCGACTCGACTACTGCTGTAAGTTTACCGTTTGGAGATGTAAGAGTATGTTTCTTCGTTGCGGCCTGCGAATAGACACATGATAATAGAAGAGACACTAAAATGCTCAATACGCGAACAGAATTCCTCATGAGTGTTATTTCAAAGTGATTGTGTGGTTGTTAGTATTCTTACCGTTTGTGTCGAATGTGCTGATCTGGATAGACTTATTTGTTGCTGTCACCTCCATTCTCTGCATGTTTGGATTGCAGATTACCGGGAAGTTTGCATTTGAAATGCTTCCATCAGGCTTTGCAACTCTCCATCTGTGAATATGTCCGCAGAACATCGCATCAATATCAGCTTCATTGAGAGGCTCGACCAGAAGCTCACACATCTGCGCTGCACCATACCAGCCGTTTGTTTCAGGTGGAACGTGGCAGAATACGATACGTACCTCTGCATTCTTGCATTCCTCAGAAGCGAGAACCTCCTTGAGCCATCTGGACTGACGCTGAACATAAGGTCTTGATGCTACGATTCCGCTATACTCGATATCGCTGTCCGGCTTGTCTTCGCATGCATCAAGAACGATGAAGAAGAACTTGCCGAAGCTGAATGAGTAGTATGGAGTTCCTGTTGGAGTTGAGAAATAGTCAAGCCACTTGATTGCATCGCGTCCTCTGAGCTCGTGATTTCCTCTTGAAGCAAACATCGGAACGCCTCCGTTAAGGCTCTTAGCCGCAGAGTTGAGATACATCGATGCGATGAGCTCCTCTTTCGAAATGTTGCTGGTCATGTCTCCGTTAAGGAAAACGAAGTCGCGATTATCTCTTGCACCAGCGAGGATTGTACGGAATAGAGAATCCTTTCCGTGAATGTCGTTGAAAATATCGAAACGAAGTGTTTCGTAATCTTTCTTGAGCGTTGTGATTTCAAAAGCAGATCCGCGGTGTACGTCTGTACCGCTTCCCTTTGTGTACTCTACGTTACCCGAACCATTGTAGGCAGTCACGCCTTTGTTCATGATTCTGTAGCGATATGTTGTTCCAGGCTCAAGACCCTCTACGACCACCTTGTGGATCTTACCGATTGGAAAAACACCATTACCCCTGGCATCATAGTACTTATCTCTCTCCTTGTTGTAGAAATGAGTACCATCGTTCGGTGCAACTTCCACCCATGCAATAGCATCCATGTCTGTTGTCCAGATTACAGTAAAGCCTGTTTCCGACACACACTGAACATACGGTCCACAGAGAGCTTTAGCTCTAACTGGCTTCTGCTGGGCATTTACAAGGCATAAAGAGCTAATAACTAGCACAATAGCCAAAAACGTTTTCTTCATAGCGTTTCCTTGGTTTATTTTAACGCGTAAAGATAGTATTTTTTTCAAAAATAACAACACTTACCCACACCCTGATTCTTTGAATTCGCCGAAAATGCATATCTTTGTGCCAACAAACATTCAAACGATGAAAAAGATATTTTTAGCAACACTCTGCCTCGCAATTTCAGCATTTTCTGCGGAGGCAAGAAAGGTAAAGGGTTCGGTTACATGCGATGGCAAAGGCTTATCCTCTGTAGTCGTGACAGATGGCAAGTCATTTACCAAGACCAAAGGCAACGGAAGTTTCAAATTCGAGATCGCTGATTCTGCTGAATTCGTTTATATCATCACCCCGGCAGGTTACGCAGCAGACTGGTCAAAGGGCTCACCTGAGTTCTACAAGAAAGCTGAAAACAACGATAATTTTTCATTCGAACTGATTAAGACAGGAGATCCCAACGATGTGTATAACATCATCGCAGTAGGAGATCCTCAGCCACGTTCTGATGCTCATTTTGAAGAGTTCGCAGACAGACCTCTAAACGACATCTGCGCAACAGCTCAAAAGCTTGAAGGACAGACAGTTGGAATCGTACTTGGAGACATCTGCTACGACGTTCTTCCACTACAGAAAAGATGGAAAGAGGAGATCGTACGCACTAAGATTCCATTCTATCCGTCTATCGGAAATCATGACCATGACCAGGCCTTCAAGAATGACGCTCAGGCACCTCATGCATACAAGGCTAACTTCGGTCCAGCTAACTATGCGTTCTTCATAGGAAAGGACATCATGATTGTCCTCGACAACATCATTTATCACTCTCGCAGCAGCTACAAGGAAGGCTATACTGAGGAGGTTCTCGAGTGGGTTGCAAGACTTATGGAATATATTGACGAAGACGCCGACATCTATGTTGCCCAGCACTCCCCTCTCAATGGTAGAAATCATAGAACCCTTAACTATGATCCAAATATCATCAACAGCGAAAAGCTGATTAATATCCTCACCGGCTACGAGGTAACCTTCCTTTCCGGACACAATCACGTAAGCGGCTTTTTCCAGTATAATGAGGACATGATGGAGCATAACATTGCTGCCATTTGCGGCACATGGTGGGATGCATATCACTGCACAGATGGTACTCCAAGAGGATACAAAGTGTTCACAAAGAAAGATGGCGACCTTACATGGTACTACAAGGCAATCGATAAAGATCCTGATTTCCAGTACGAAGTGTTTAACGTAGGAACTACAACTCTTAACCCTGAGTGCCTGGTTGTAAATGTATGGGACTATGACCCAGAATGGAAGATCGAGTGGATAGAAGATGGAAAGCCAATGGGCAAGATGGAGCAGGTGTGGGAATACAACCCACTACATTCATCGGAAATAGAAGCGAGGTACAAGGGCAAGACCGTTTCTGAACACAAAAGGACAGGAAAGGAAAAACATTATTTCGCAGCAAAGCCTGCTGAAGGTGCAAAAGAAATCACAATCGTGATTACAAACCGATTCGGAAAGACTTGGAAAGAAACAATCAAGCTCTAAGGTTTTATACCTTGAAAGGCTGACGATTTACAATGGAACGACCTAGGGTAAGCTCATCTGCATACTCTAGGTCGTCTCCGAATCCGAGACCTCGAGCTAGAGTTGAGACTTTGACATTGAACTGAGACAACTGGCGATAGATGTAGAATGAAGTGGTTTCGCCTTCTACATCACCACTTAGCGCCAGAATAACTTCTGCTGGTGCAGTTGACATGTCATCTTGTTCTGATGCGACACGAGAGACCAATTCCTTGATAGTCAAGTCGGAGGGTCCTACTCCGTTGATTGGGGAAATTATACCTCCGAGGACATGATACACGCCTCTGTACTGACCTGTATTCTCGATACTCATCACATCACGCACGCTCTCCACAACACAGATAAGACTATGATCGCGGCTGCGGTCTGCGCAGATAGAGCATATATCATCATCAGAAATCATTCTGCAGTGACGGCAGTATTTCACATCATCTCTCAGGCGGTCGATCGCCATTGTGAAATGATGAACATTTTCTACAGGCTGCTTAAGAAGATGCAAAGCGAGACGCAGAGCACTTCTGCGTCCCACTCCGGGCAGTGAACTTATTGCATCCACCGCATCTTCCAAAAGCTTTGAAGGATAATTTTCCTTGAATGCCATAATTTACGATTAGAGTACCTCGATAAGCTCTACAACGAATGTAAGGGCTGCATATGGAGGGATTGCTCCTGGAGCGCCCTGAGCACCATAAGCAAGGTTGTAAGGGATATAGAACTCATACTTTGAGCCCTCAGACATAAGCTGAACACCCTCTGTCCATCCTGCAATCACCTGATTGAGACCGAATACTGCAGGCTCGTTTCTCTTGTATGAACTATCGAAGATGCTGCCGTTTACAAGACGACCCTCATAGTGGCACTTAACCTTGTCTGTTGCAGACGGTTTCTTACCTGTACCCTCTGTGAGAACCTTGTACTGAAGGCCACTAGGAAGTACTACTACACCCTCTTCCTTAGCCTTGGCAGCGAGATAACCCTCACCCTCTTCACGCATCATTGCGCTCATAGCCTCCATCTGAGCCTTCTGCTCTGCCTCAAGTGCTGCAAAATACTTGTCAAGGAGCTGGCCAGCCTCTTCGAAAGAAACCTCTGGCTGCGCACCAGTAAGGACTGCCTTAAGACCAGCTGCAAAGTCCTCAAAATTAACTTCCTTGATGCCAGATGACATCATATTGTGGGCAATGCTCATGCCCAATGCGTAACTATTCTTATCCATGATTTTATAAGTTTTGTTTCATTTCTTGCGGCGCAAATTTAATACATTTTCGATTTTTTCGCGAATATCTTTTTGCCATGTTGCCGCCTCTATATGAGTATAGATTTCTGTGGTTGTAATACTCTCATGTCCGAGCATCTCCTGAACGACACGCAAATCCGCGCCATTTTCTACCAGGTGCGTAGCAAAGGAGTGTCTGAAAGTATGAGGTGAAATTTCCTTGGAGACACCTGCTATCAGAGCCTGTTTCTTAATAAGTTTGAACATTGAAACTCTGCTGAAGCTCTTCCCGAAACGATTCAGGAACAGCAGATCATCCGACTGCGGGTCAGCAGGTTGTGGACGAACATCCAAATAGGCTCTCACGGCATTACAGGCCATATCTCCGAGAGGAATAAGCCTCTCCTTATTGCCCTTTCCGATAATACGGATGAAGCCCTCATCCAGGTATAATCCTGATATTCTAAGCCCTACAGCCTCCGATACTCGGAGCCCACATCCATAGAGAACTTCGAGGATTGCTTTATCCCTTGATCCTATCCAATCAGAGCGGTCTATCGAGTTGATTACAGCCTCAACTTCCTGGACAGAAAGTACAGATGGCAGATAAACTCCAAGCTTAGGCATATCTACTCTGTCGCATGGATTTTCGGACATATATCCCTCAATCTGCATCCAATCATAGAAACTGCGTAGTGCGCTTAAAAAGCGTGATTGTGACCGCTCAGAGACCTTCTTTGAAGTTGACAGATATTGCAGGATATCATCAGGCTGCACCTTATCCGCATCAACCTCACAAACAGCTAGAAACTTCTGAATATCAGAACAGTACGATGCCACCGTATTTGGTGACATCGCACGTTCCATCCTCAGATAGTATTCGTAGTCTGTTATTAGTTTTGTATGCATATGAGATCCTTCGCTGCGCTCAGGATGACAGAAAAGGGTGGGATGACTAAGACTAAAGAGTTGCGTATTTGCGGCCATACTCCATCATCTGATCGATGAAGTTCTCAGCATAAACAATCTGGTAGTCAACCACTGCACCATTCTCCTCTACCGGAACGATTTCCGGGTTAAGGAATCCACCATAAGGCTTGAGTTCAAGGGCTGCATAACGTTCCTTAACCTCCTTGTGGAGTTCAGGATCGATATTGATAGCGTAAGTCTCTACAAGAGCCTTTCCTGCCTCATAATCGCCCTCAGATTTGATACGCTGAACCTCTGCAAGAAGTTCACCGAATAAGCCGCGGAGTGCCTCATAGTCATTAACCACGAAGAAAGTCTTACCATCGCGAACCTTCTTCTCAATTACGTTGTTTGCAAGACCTTTCTCGTAGCACCAGTCAGCGATGAGCTTACGGTTCTGCATGTGAGCCTCCATATTCTTTTTACCGAGTTCTACGCGAGTGAACTGAGTGAAGATACCATTACGGATATAGCTTGAATACTGTGCCTTGTAAGCCTCCATATCAGGGAGGATGCCAAGCTCAACAAGCTTAGGATCAGCAAGATAGTAAAGTCCGAAGAGGTCTGCACGAGTTTCCTCAAGAGCTGAGCTGTACTCACCTAGAGCGTTAGGAGATGTTGTTGGAAGGAGCTGACCTGAACCATGGCCAAGGCACTCATGAAGATCTGTATGGAGATCACTTGTGAGGGCACCATACTTCTTCTCCATCGCAATCTCGTCCTCTGACCAAGCAAACTCTGAAAGCATGCTCTTTGGAGACTCCTGAGCTGCCATTGCGTATGCTGATGTAAGGTTTGCGATAGTCACTGACTTCGAGCCATGCTCACGACGGATCCAGTCTGCATTTGGAAGGTTGATACCGATTGGAGCAGCAGGATAGCAGTCACCAGCAAGTACAGCGACATTGATGACCTTAGCAGAAACGCCCTTCACTACAGGCTTCTTAAAGAGCTGATTTACAGGAGAATTATCCTCAAACCACTGAGCATTATCGCTGATAAGCTGTGTTCTCTCAGAAGCCACATAGTCCTTGTAGTTTACGATTGACTCCCAAGTAGCCTTACGTCCAAGTGGGTCACCATAATCCTCAACAAAACCATTCACAAAGTCGATAGTGCCAAGGGTATCCTTCACCCACTGTACGTTGTATGCATCCCAAAGTTTCAAGTCACCAGTCTTGTAATACTCGATAAGATTTGCAGTGTACTCCTTCTGAGTCACATTCTCTGCCACTGCAGCTGCCTTCTCAAGTTCTGCGATAATCTTCTCAAGAGCAGCTCCGTAAAGACCACCAACCTTATAAACCTCCTCTCTCACAACGCCATCAGCGCCTTTTACAACGCGAGAGTTAAGACCATATGAAATCGGAGTCTTGTCCTTTGGATCTACCATTTTAGCATAGAATGCCTCAACCTCTGCACGAGTAACACCCTCATAGAAGTTAACAGCTGACTCTGCCACGATATCCTTACCGTCCATCATCTTGCGAGATGCATAAACATTCGGATCGAACATCACAGGGAGAAGTTTTTCGCACTGATCCTCACAGCCAACAGCTTTCATAAGCTCAGCAAAGTACTCCTGTGAGCACTCAGGGAAGAACTTATCCTCACCATAGTGGTGATGAATACCATTGCTGAAGAACACTCTCTTAGCATAGGTCTCGAACTTCTTGTAATCCTCGCAAGTGCGGTCACCCTGATAGTTCTCGATGATGTTTTCAATCACCTTACGGACTGCGAGATTATCCTTGCAATTCTGCATCCAGATGATGTCACGACCATATTTTGCCGCTTCTGAGAGGTGATAGACATATTCTTTCTGCTGAAGTGTTAGTTCGTCCCAACCAGGAACCTGATATCTCATGATCTTGAGATCAGCGAACTCATCGATAAGATATTTGAAATCGGACGCTTTGTCTGCACACGAAACAGAGGCTGCGGCCAAGCCTGCGATTGTGATCATTTTTGTAATGAGTTTCATATTTTGTATTTTTTGTAGTTTCATTTACGTTTCAGCTTAGTAATCTCATATAGGCATCCTCTTGTCTGCTCAATCAAACGATCTGGATAATTGGATATGATTGCCTCCACCTTGAGATCTATCATTCTCTTGATATCCTCAGGCTTATCGACTGTCCAAGGAACAAGCTTAATACCCATCTCCTTACATTTCTTTACAAGTTCCTCATCAACAATTGTATAGTGAGGGCTAAGCCATACAGGTGTAAAATTCAACTTAGACATATAGACATCAAAATCCTTCACCTTTGCATCTACAAGATATGAATAGATGATCGAAGGATATTTTTCATGCATATAGTTGAGAGTTCTGGTATCAAAACACTGCACCACAAGTCTGTCTCCAAGGTTCTTACTCATCAGAAGTTCGATACATGCGTCAGCAAATGCCTTATACTCTGGCCAATTTACTCCCTCACCCTCTGCATCCTTTGACTTGACCTCGATATTATATCTTACAGGAGAATAACCCTTCTCCTTTACATAATTCTCAACAAAGTCTATAAGGTCAGTAGCCAGCGGCTTCACAGTCGGGAAGCATGCCTTTTCAGGCCATACATTGCTTGGACGACTACCCACATCGTACTTCTTCACAAGTTCATAATCCATTGTGTATATGTACTCCTTAGGATCTTCCTTCGTGATATGTGAACCATCTGGACGGATACCATATCTTGAGTGGAAATAAGGGTCATGCGATACGACCACCTGGCCATCCTTGCTGATCTGAAGGTCGAGTTCAAGAGTATTGACACCAAGATCAAGAGAATACTTCATCGCCTCAATTGTATTCTCAGGAACACGTCCTGCGCCACCTCTATGCGCCTGTACGTCCACATAGTCAGTCATATTGAAGTCATATGACCAGCTCTGACCGAAACGGCTCTTGACTGTAATCTTGACATTCTTTGCATACTGACTTGGTGTAGCTGCAAAATAGTGATAATTGACACGGGGCTTCTTGTAATTAGGAGCCTTCTCACCCTTTGCATTATAGGCCTCATGAATCTCATTGCAGTAGACAGGTGAAAGCTCATTAGCCGGCTTAAGCTCGCCCATGTATTTGTCGTCCTGATACCACTCTACCTTCCACTGCGGATCCCAATCCCACACGTTTGCAACAACACTGTTCGGATGGAATGGGGCCTGTCCCATATCGAAGAACTCCACCTGAAAATCCTTAGGCTGGCCAACTGACTTATAGTACCATGACAGTTCATCGTTCTCCTTATTGAACACCTTATAACCTCTAGGAGTACCGTCGGTAGTATGAAGTGTATCCCACCATGAACCGCAGATAGCTGCGACGTTGTGCTCTTTGACATTATCACCATATTCGAGAATGTTATTGATATGAGTGTGACCAGAGATAAAATTGGTCTCATGGCCTTTTACTATATCAAGCATTGCCTGAGAGTTGACAATACGGAAATCAATATCCCAATGATATAGAGGAGAATGTTGAGCAATATAAAGATCAGCATCCTCAGGAAGCTGGTCGACTAGATTTTTCACCCACGCAAGGACATGATCCGCATAACCTTCCTTATACTTTTTATCGGTATTGTAGATGATATTATCAACAACGATAACCACATCGTTACCAAGGTAAAAAGCATAATTTTCAGGACCCAATGATCTTCTGTAAGCAGCAGTAGCAGCAAGATCTCCCTGTGCATTACGGTCATGGTCATGATTACCTACGACCGGATAGAAAGGAATACCTGTGCGCACAATCTCCGACTTATAATTTTCAAGAAGTTCAAGATTATCCCAGCATATATCGCCAAGAACAAGACCCACAGCCATATTCTCCAATCCTTTTGTTGTCTGGCAGAGATCTTCCAGCGGTTTACCTGTAAACTTCGCAAAATGTGCCTTACCTCTTGGCTGAGGATCAGCAATCGCTACTATTGAATAACCGGCAGACTCCTTTGTCTTAGTAAGTTCGAAGTTGAATTTATCCTTTCCTGCAGCAGCCTGATAAAAGGCAGGTACACCATTGCTCCAGTCAGCTACATAACCGGACGGAGTGACGATGTAGACAAACTCAGCATTGTCATCTATCTCAAATTTAAATTTACCCTTCTGTGTCTTTGTAAAATTCTTACCATCTGTCACGATGACATCAGAAAGTTTCTTTTTGCTACAGGTTACTGAACCAGAAACAACTCTAGCTTCTGCCACATTGCACAATGCAGCAAGAGACAAAAATAGAATCAGTAATCTTTTCATCTTGTCTGATATATTTTAATCAATTCTTAATATACCATAATCACAACGACAGCTGAATTATTTAGCTTTCTTCACATCTGATTTATAGATAATAGGATAGTCTAGTTTATCTGCATCAAGCACGAATACCTGATACTTTTCACCGCCCTCATAAACTCTTACTACGATGTGTCCCCATGGCTTGAACTTGCTCCAAAGTTCCTCACCGAGTTTCTGTCTGGCCTGATCCACTGTGATATAGAACTCAGGTTGGCAAGGAAGCACCATCGGATCTGTCATTCTTGTGAATGTAGAAGGCACTGGATGATTATTGCTTCGAGCGTCGATTATCACTACCTCAGGAGAAAGCATATTCATAAAGAAGCCGTTGCAGGTATCATAATATCCATGATGATTTGCCTTCATGACATTAACCTCACCACAAACCTTGGCAACAGGAGTTTCCATATCTCTCTCAGAGGATTTGTAGATATTCCAGTTACCACCACTGAGGTCTCCTCCATTGTAGTATCTGAAATCACCATAAATGATACGGATAGCACAAGAATTGACATTTTCGTCGAAAAGATTGGGGTCACCCTTATACTGTTTCTCAGCCTTCTCACCCTTTCCAGTCCATACTTCTGCATTTGCGGCAAGGTTGCGGATCTCGAAATTCTTCTTGTATTTCTTAGGATTGTTCACAAGCGAAATCTGATTGAGAGCTCCCGGAACAAAGCGCTCCATCTTCATACCGTTAGCAACCTGATACTCCACAAACTTAAAGTACTCAGGCATAAACTTCTTGTTGGTATTATTAAGCTTCTTGTTAGGAAAATCGTAGGTAGGATAGCCACGATCAAGAAGTTTGTTATAGCCGACTAGTTCTCCTACTAGAGTGATACCAGAAAGGCCATAACCATTCTTTCCTGGAAGCATCTGACGAACTGCACCCATATGGTCATCGTGGAAGTGAGTAATCATGGCATAGTCCACCTTTCCGTTGCCAGGTAGCCCCTCCATTACCTTCTTCATATAAATTGCCTGCCACTCGCCAGCCCTTTTTGTACTGTCCGGATGCTGCTTGTCCTTGGTTTTTCCATTATCTCCGGCATCGATCATAAGGGTCGTACCGTCAGGCATGACAATAAAGGTTGCATCTCCCCTTCCGGTAGCTATCGTATGGATGTCCATATAACCTTCCTGCCACTTTGGAAGGTACTGCTGAGCCGACGCCACCAACCCGAGAATGACAAATGCGGCAAATGAAAGCAGAATCTTTTTCATATCACTATGTTTTATGTTCAATCATACAAATATATAAAAAAAGTCGGCACAGATTGCTCTGCGCCGACCTTAAAATATTGCAAATTGATCTTACTCAACTGCTGAGATCTTGATATTGTCAAGATGGTAGCGCTGAACCTTATAGTCTGCGCCCTGCTTGTCAGTCTTGTCCATATCAAGAGGACGGATAGAAATTCTTGTATCCTTAGTGACGCCGTTCAACTGAACAGAGAACTTCTGCCACTCCATGAAACCGTCAAGCTGTTTTGTGTCATATGCATTACTGATTGCTGCACCAGAATCAGCACATGCACCAGGACCGCTCAACTCAACAACCATCTTCACGATATCGTGTGTAAACGGTTCTTTCGTAATCATATGAGCACACCAGTCGAATGAAATCACGACATCTACTGGTGTATCACCCTCAAATGCATTTGCAGGAAGTTTAAGACCTGTGTGAACATTTGTCTTACCAAACTTGAGGTAATACTTCTGTGTATAGATAACCTGTCCTGCTGCGTTAAGGTCCTCGTATCCCTTTTCAGCGAAAACCTCAAGGAACGCAGGCTGTCCCTCGACACCAGAGCCGGTAGTTGGATCATAAGCAAGATGCGTCTTCTGCGTATAAACATTTGGAGCCTTTCCTGAATGGTCATTATCTCCTACTGAGTCAGACGATCCATATACATCAGCCCAAGGTGCAACCCAGTCGAAGTTCTCCTCAAAATAAACCTTCGGCGCATCGTCACCGGTCTGAGTAACCTTAAGCACTGCCTCAAGATTCTTTGAAGAATTGTATACTGATACAGTTGCTGTTCTCGACTTGCCTGTATTTGCAGCACATGTCACAATGTACGAAGCAGTCTCAACCATTGCTCTTGTTGCAGGTACAGCCTCTACTGTAAGCCAATCTGCTGATGAAGCACACTCGAACTCAATGTTCGACTGAACTGTCATTGTATATGTACCTCCCTCAATTGGGAAATTCTTAGAGTTACCCTCTACAAGGCTGATGAACGGCTCAATATGCTGTCCCTGTGCCACCTGCTTAACAGGAATTGTCTGAACAGTGATACCTGACTCAACTGTGATCTCAGTTGTACGAGGCTCTGCTCCAGTATACTCCTTACAACCTACGAATACCTCAGTAGAAGTACCTGCAGGGATAGTGATACTTTCAAGCTGAGCATCCTCCGGACCTACGAAATAGATCCAGTCAGCTCCGGCAAGAAGAGTAGCCTCCTGGTCAGAGAGGAATGTGAATGAAGCAGGACCAGTAGGGAGAGCGTCGAATGTGATGCTGTTATCCATTGAGATAGAGATATTCGCCTCCTCTGGCTCAGCAACAGACACTGATCCTGTATACTCGATGACCTTGATATTATCAAGATACCAGCGGTTCTGATGTCTATCTGGATTCTGTCTGTCTGGGTCAGCATATGTAGGACGAATAGTAAGAACTGTCTGAGCTGTCGCCTCTGTCAAGATGACAGTTGCATGCTGCCATGCAAGGTGACTACTCTTGGATTCAGTCGACTGAGATGATTCAAGTGGCTCAGACATGGCAATACCAGTCTGCTCGAACTTACCGGAAGTAGTCTCGACTGATACAGTCATGATGTCGGCATTATTTGATCCGGTCACCTGCCAGCACCAATCGAAATCAATCTGAACATTTTTTGTACCCTGGATAGAAGACAATGCTGGAAGTCTGAGAGCACCGCTATAGCTTGTCTGACCGAACTTGAGGTAGTTCTTACATGCATACATTGATCCATCCTTACCTACTGAAGGATTTGCAGCCTGCTCAGGACCTACCTTAAACTCCTTGTCACCTACAGTTGACCAGAGATACTGATATCCGATCTTATTGAATTCTGCAAAGAATGCATCAGCCCAATCTGCCTTCCAGATATTTGTAACTGATGTTGACGGATCGTCATTTCCTACAGCATCAACTGTAGCCCACTTGATCCACTCGAAGTCATCTGCGAAATAGATTGTCTCAAGTGACTGGATACCCTCAATAGATACAGGAACCAGATATACAACATCACCGCTCTTGCTGAACACATAACCCTTAGCCTCAACAAGCCATCCATCATACTGTGACATATTAAGGGATGAATGAGTGTTAAGAAGCTCAACATATACAGAGCCTGTTGCGCTGCCGTCCTCAGAATAAGCCTCGATCTTCTTTGAAGTGAGCTTACCTTTTACTGTAACGTACTCAATCTGCTCAGGAGCATAAGTCTGAAGACTTGAAGTGATATCATTTGCTGCACCATATTCAACAGCTGAATTGCCTGTAACAGTCACCTTGTCAGCATTCTTCAAAGAAGGAAGGCCGTTAATAGATGATACATAAGCATATACCGATCCCTTGTCACCCACCTCAACAGTCTGCTGTCCGGTAACATATGATAAATCAGCATTATCCTTAACAACAAAGCCGTCAGAAGTCAAAGCAACGACCTGGATATCCTTTACACCTACAAAAGTCTCAGCAGGCTGCTCGAAAGCCTCTGCCAAAGTACCTTCAACAAGGTCACGATACTTGTCACCCAGCTGAATAGCTGTTACAGCAGCATCAGCATACATATTGACTCCCTTGAAAGTAATCTCTGCTGATCTTGGTCTGTCAGCAAGGGCCTCTCTGATATTAGCCGCTGCTGTTACAAGGACTTCAGTCTCTCCTGCAGGTCCTTCAGCAGGCTCAACTGTAATCCAACTAGGAGTTTCAACGGTCCAAGGAGCGTCAGCATAGACTGTAAGTGTCTGTGCCAACTCATCCTCGATACCAAACTCCAAAGACTGCTTGTCTGTCATGATAGCCGTAGCTACAGTCTTCTCCTCTTCCTTCATACAAGACGAGAATACAGCAAGCGAGGCCAGTACTAGTATT
>JAFYVM010000076.1 GCA_017549145.1 Bacteroidales bacterium | reverse complement strand
TCGATACTCACGACTTTGACACCAAAATCAACCATGCAAGGAGTGATTCTCATAGAGGAATGCAGGAAAGTAATGATTTTAAGCAATTTGCTTTGCAGTTTCGAGGATTTCTTGTACTTTTGAGGTGCATTCGGTTTCTCCGATGTGCATTAGGACTATTCTGGTTCGCCATCCACGATCAAATGGCTAAGTTGTTAACATTTAATGCTATTTGGTTATGTTAGATTCAAGCGACATCATTCTAAATGTGAAGACCGTCCCTGCATTTGACACTGAAAAGATGTGTCCGCACACGGCTTATACAGTTTATCAAACACTTGAAGATACAATTAAGATTGCATCCGGCTGGACACTTAAGGACGCGCTGGATCTTTATGCGCGTCTCTACAATTGCAATCGTAATGCCTTAAAAGTCAAGCGCCCGTTCATTCAGCAGTAATCAGATCAGTATGGCTATTGAACGAAAGGCTTTGACTTTCTTTGAGAAAGAAAAGTTGTGTGAAGAGAGGTTTGATGCGTCTGGACCTTTCTGGCATTTGTACACAGACGGTACCAGGATGCAGAATGTGTTTGTTACTAAAGATCTCTTTGAGATAGGCCTTGCAGCGCTTGGGGTGTCTTGCCGTTTGATCCCCAAAGTGAAATTGGTTTCTTTCGAATTGATGGTAAATCACCTCCATTTGATAATGACAGGGCAGAGAGAAGACTGCTGCTTGCTTTTTGAGATGTTTAAGGACAGGCTGATTAGGATTTTCTCAAGAAATGATGTAGTGGTAGATCTGACTGACTTCAATCCTCATATCATTCCGATCCCGGATTTAAAGGCACTCAGAAATGAAATTTTATATACGCACCGCAATGCATATGTCGCAAACCCTGACTTCACGCCGTACAATTATCCCTGGGGAACAGGTTGGGCATACTTTAGCCCGCTGGTCGACAAGATTCAGACCTTTGATCTGAACGAAATCTCTCTGACAGCAGCGCGTAAAATTACTCATACAAGAGATTTAGCTTTAGTCAGGGGTCTGAGATGTTCTGAAAACAGGATTTTTATACCTTCATTCTGTGACATACAACTAGGTGAATCAATGTTTGCCGATCCGCGAAGTTACTTCAACGCCCTGACGAAAAATGTTGAAGCCTTTGCCCAGATCGCTGCCAGATTGCAGGATCTCATATTCCTGACAGATGATGAACTCTTTTCGGTCGCTTGTAAAATATCGGAAGACTCCTGTCAGACCAAAAAGATAACTCTGCTTTCTCCGGAGCATAAGATAGCGATTGCCAAAGAATTACACTTTAAATACAATGCGACAAACCAACAGATCAGAAGGATTCTGAAACTTGACCCCACCATCCTGAACGAACTCTTTCCAGGATGATAATGATGTCTGGACTCGTTGAGGGCCGTAGTTTCTGGAATTAAGTGCAAGAAAATGTGGTGTGATAGTTGTTTTATGTGCATAAAAATGTATCTTTGCTACCAAAATATCTGCTAAAAAGTGTGGTAATATTGCTGAAATACCTGCTGAAAAATGTAATTGTGTATATGGAAAGAATTGTGTTTCAAAAACTTATCGAATGGAAAGATAGTGCAAATAGAAAGCCGCTAATTCTTAACGGCGCCAGACAGGTTGGTAAGACGTGGTTGTTGGAACAATTAGGAGATAAGTACTTTGACAAAGTCGCATATCTTGTCTGCCGAAAGAATCAGGCTTTGAAGGATGTATTCTCTCAGGACTTCGATACGGACAGAATACTTCGAGCACTCAGAGCATTGTCTGGAGTTGACATTACTCCAGGAGATACTCTCATCGTCCTCGATGAAGTACAAGACATTCCTGAAGCTATAGAGTCCTTGAAATACTTTTGCGAGGATGCACCCGAGTATCATATTGCTGTTGCCGGTTCTCTATTGGGCATCTCATTACACAAGGATGTATCATATCCCGTAGGCAAGGTTGATGAGATCAATGTTTACCCTCTAAACTTCGCGGAGTTCCTTTTGGCAAAAGGTGAGGTGGAAGCATACAAGCTTCTGAAGAATAAAGATTTCGGCACGACTAATCTGCTCCACGAGAAGTATGTTGATCTGCTCCGACAGTATTATTATGTTGGAGGAATGCCGGAGGCAGTAAAGGTATTCATTGAGACCGATGGCCTTCAGGCTGTGCGTAACGTACAAAAGTCCATTCTCAATGGATATGAGCGAGATTTCTCAAAGCACGCACCTAAAGACCAGGTCGCAAGAATCCGACTTGTATGGCAGACCCTCCCGTCGCAGTTATTCAAAGAGAACAAGAAGTTCATCTATGGTTCTCTTAAACCTGGAGCAAGAGCTAAAGACTTTGAAATAGCTATCCAGTGGCTTGTAGATGCAGGTCTTGTATACAAGGTCCCTCTTTGTAAAGAGGTCAAGCTCCCTCTAAAAGTATATGAAGATCCATCGGCATTCAAGCTGTTTACATTGGACCTTGGATTGCTGGGAGCTATGGTGGGTACAGAAGCAAAGCAAGTGCTGATCAAGAACGACATCTTTAGTGAATACAAAGGTGGTATGACTGAGCAGTACGTGCTTGAAGAAATGAAGAGTAATGGTGAAGAAAACATCTTCTACCACAAGGCAGATGACGGTACACGTCTGGAGATTGACTTTATGATACAGAGAGACGGCAAACTGTTACCTATCGAAGTAAAAGCAGAAGGAAATGTCAGAGCAAACTCCCTGAGCAACCTTCTTAAGCAGACACCTGAACTACACGCATTCAGGTATTCGATGAAGCCGTAT
>JAFYVM010000075.1 GCA_017549145.1 Bacteroidales bacterium | reverse complement strand
TCGAAGTTTGTAAGCTCCTTCCACTTAGGCTGGTCGATACCGAGAGCATCAACGATAGATGAGAACTTGTGACGGTCCTCTGCCTTATCAATAGAAGTTGCCTTTGTACCAAGGATATTAACCTTATTCTGGTCGAGACGGAGAGCGAGGTTGTTAGGAATCTGACCACCCACTGAAACAACTGTTCCGTGCGGATTCTCGAGGTCATGGATATCCATTACACGCTCGAATGTGAGCTCGTCGAAATAGAGACGGTCACACATATCATAGTCAGTCGATACAGTCTCAGGGTTATAGTTGATCATTACTCCCCTGTATCCCTGGTTGCGGATTGTCTGGAGAGCGTTCACTGAACACCAGTCGAACTCAACAGATGAACCGATACGGTATGCACCTGATCCGAGAACGATTACTGAATTCTTATCGTGCTGATACTTAACGTCATTGAAGTTACCACCGTAAGTAAGATAGAGGTAGTTTGTTGCTGCAGGATAGTCAGCTGCGAGTGTGTCAATCTGCTTAACGCAAGGAACGATGCCGTGAGCCTTACGGAATGCGCGAACGATATCCTCAGCCATTTCAGTATCCATACCCTTATAGAGAGCATTAGCAACCTGAACATCAGAGAAGCCCTGAACCTTAGCCTTCTTGAGGAGGTCGAGAGGCATCTGCTCGCAGTTGTCATATTTACACATCTCCTTGTGAGTATTCACAATACCCTGGAGCTTATTGAGGAACCACTTGTCGATCTTTGTGAGATCGTGGATCTGATCAACAGTGTAGCCAGCCTGCATAGCCTTAGAAATAACGAAGATACGGTTATCAGTTGGCTCGTGGAGGGCCTGAGCGATATCGTCAACCTTGATCTCCTTGTTGCCTACGAAGCCGTTAGCTCCCTGGCCGATCATACGGAGACCCTTCTGGATGATTTCCTCGAAGTTACGTCCGAGTGACATAACCTCACCCACAGACTTCATTGAAGAACCGATCTTGCGGGATACGCCTGTGAACTTAGAGAGGTCCCAACGTGGGATCTTAGCCACAACATAGTCGAGAGCTGGCTCGAAGAATGCAGGAGTCTGCTTAGTCACAGAGTTCTGGATATCGAAGAGACCGTAACCGAGACCTATCTTAGCAGCAACGAATGCGATTGGGAAACCAGTGGCCTTTGATGCAAGAGCTGAAGAACGGCTGAGACGAGCGTTCATCTCGATCACGTAATATTCCATTGAATCAGTGTCGTAAGCGTACTGTACGTTACACTCACCCACGATACCGATGTGACGGACCATCTTGATAGCGAGGTCGTGGAGGAACTGGCACTCCTTAGCGCTAAGTGTCTGAGTAGGAGCAACTACGATAGACTCACCTGTGTGAATTCCGAGTGGGTCAAAGTTCTCCATGTTACAGATAGCGATACAGTTATCATAACGGTCACGCATCACCTCGTACTCAATCTCCTTCCAACCCTTGAGTGATTTCTCGACGAGTACCTGAGGAGAGAATGAGAATGAGCTCTCACAAAGAGTCACGAGCTCTTCCTCGTTGTTACAGAATCCTGAACCAAGACCACCAAGTGCGTAAGCTGCACGTACGATAACAGGATAACCAAGCTCCTTAGCAGCCTCCTTAGCAGCCTCTACTGTCTCAACTGCATGTGACTTGATAGTCTTTACATTGATCTCAGCAAGCTTTGCATTGAAGAATTCACGGTCCTCTGTGTCCATAATTGCCTGAACTGGAGTTCCGAGTACCTTTACGTTATATTTATCAAGAATTCCTGCCTCATAAAGTTCAACACCGCAGTTAAGCGCTGTCTGACCACCGAATGCAAGGAGAATTCCCTGAGGTGCCTCCTTCTGGATAACCTTCTCAACGAAGTATGCAGTCACTGGAAGGAAGTAAACCTTGTCAGCTACCTGCTCTGAAGTCTGCACAGTTGCAATGTTCGGGTTGATGAGGATAGTCTCGATGCCTTCCTCCTTGAGAGCCTTGAGGGCCTGTGATCCTGAGTAGTCAAACTCTCCGGCCTGACCGATCTTGAGTGCTCCTGAACCGAGCACTACTACTTTCTTTATGCTGTTGTCTATCATAATAATGTCATTCTGAACGTAGTGAAGAATCTCTACAATTTTGAAATGAATTCGTCAAGTGGAGTAACATTCTCAGTAAGTCCTACACATACCTCTGGAGTGAAGTTAAGACCTGCGAAAGGCTTAGTCTTGTGACGAAGACCGTCAATTGCACCGTCATTGAGGTTTGTGAAGTATGCCTCCCAATCTGAAGGGATTGAAGAAGCCTTCACTGCGCGACCAACGTTCTGAGCAGATATATATGTGCGGTTAGTGCCCTCCTTGCGTACTGGCTGATTTGCACCTCTGTGTGGGTGAGCAAGCTTCTCGAGCTCGCATCCTGCAGCCTTAGCGATAAGGTGATAGCCAAGTCCAAGTCCGAAAACTGGCTTGTTTCCAGCAAGAACCTTCTTCAACATCTCGATAGTCTCCTCGCACTTGCATGCGCATCCAGGACCATTTGAAACATATACACCGTCGTACTCCATTTCTGTGAAGTCGTATCCGTAAGGAACGCGGATAACTTCAGCACCACGTGCGATAAGGCCACGGATAACACTATGCTTAACTCCGAGGTCAACTACAACAACCTTCTTTCCGTTAGTTGTAGCAGCCTTGCTTCCGTTGATGTTCTCAACATCCTGAGCTGGCTGAGCATTATAAACAATCACTTCCTTGCATGTCACATCAGCTGGAGTTGCTTTTTCGGCAGCCTCAGGATTTGCAGCACCCTCCGGAATAATCTCACAAGCCATAGAACCCTTATCTCTAAGCACCTTAGTAAGCTCACGTGTATCAATACCATAGATTCCTGTAAGATTCTGCTCTTTCATCCACTGCTCAAGGCCCTTTTCAGCCTCCCAGTTGCTATATTCTTCGCAATAATCAAACACGATCAATCCCTTTGGATGGATTCTATCAGACTCGAGATTCTTTGATAGACTCTCTGCGAGAAGTTCTTCAGAAGGTACACCATAGTTACCGATAAGTGGATAGGTCAGGCAGAGGATCTGACCATGATAAGTCGCATCGGTAAGCTGCTCAGGATAACCGACCATTGAGGTGTTGAAAACCACCTCTCCGCATACAGCCTCAGTGCTTCCGAATGACCAGCCATGGAACTCTAGGCCGTTCTCCAGACGAAGTGTTGCTTTAATTCTCATTGTATATAACGTATTAATATTTATTGGCTATATAAAAAAAACGACCAAATCTCTTTATAGAGAATGGCCGACAGTAATAGTTAACGGGGAAAAACAAGGCTGTGCATTATCTTGTAATGCGTTCACTCTTAGGTATGTACCGACGTTTGATCGTTTACACATGGCTTTTCCCATTTTAAAATTTGCGAGGTTTCACGCTTTGGCACACGTAAAACCTCGCAAATATAGAAATTTTTAAGCAATTTCAGCAAAAAATCAAGACTATTTTTCCGGATCATTGCACTTGAATACATTGTTTTCAAGATCCATCACAAAATCAGAAAAATTCGCATCCTTGAACGAATCTACATCAGACACGAAGTCACGATAAGTTTCACCTAGATTCTTGACAATTTTCTCCAATGTCTCTTTATCAGTCTTGCCACCATAAAATTCCATAGTAGGATACCACCAGATCTGAGGTTTCTTATCAGAGAATGACATTTTTCTATCATTAAGGAAGCCACTATGAAGTCCCGCAGTCTTTGCCCTCACAAAAAGTCCTTTTTTACGTTGGGTAAAGATCTCATGTGCTCCAGGAAGCCACCCATGCTCCACAGACAAACGCTCCAGCTGCCCAAAGGTAAATGATTCATCTCCAATGTTTCCATATAGAATCTCCACCCTGTATTTGCCAGGAGTTATCTTAATATCATTGAAACCATCAAAGAGCAACATCAGATTAGCTAATCCTGTCTTAAAACTATCTACCTTACCAGTTTTAGCATTATTCTCCTTCACGATTATATTCCCTGCCACAACTTCGCCACCATCCAACATAAGATAGTTCTTGCGAGTATATGGATCTTTATACAGACCTGTCACGAGCATCGGTGCCATAAAATAGTTCAAGAAGACTTCTCCATCATCGCTTCCCTGATTTCGCACATGGTGAATCTTAGACGGGTCGTACGCAACAGCGAGATAACCGTAAGTATTATCACCATATGGGGACTTCACATCCTTATCCTTACTTATCTCCAGCCATATAGGGACATTGACCACACTTCCATCGTATTGAGGAATAGGCAACGATCCAAGATAGCCACCAGTCACAGCAGGCTCTTCATGCTTTACATCTTCCACAAAATAACATGTCACGACTCCAGCTCCATTTACTACAAACTTATTGAACTGTTTTGTCTTCTTGAGGAGTTTTGTCTGATTAATTCCAACCAACGTATAATTCTCGGCAGGAGTTCCCGTTACGCGAATTGTATCACCTATATGGTATTTTCCGGTACCATAAACCACACCTCCATTCTGAGGATAAGCAACCACCTTCACATCATATTTCGCCTTTTCACGAGGTAACTTGATTATAGTCCTGGACAGTGTATCTTCTTTTATAGGAATAACAATCATACCCGGCTTACAGAAAGCAAGGACAATCTCGCCACTTGGACGACAATATCCCGACATCTCTACCATATCTCCCCCTTTTAATGCTACACGTCCCGCAAAAGGAGCATAACCTTCATCACAAAAATCACCGATATATCCATCCTCTGGTGCAACCAGCACGACATTTCCGCTCGCATCATATACCGTTTTCCTGTTCACCGTCACATATGAACCATCTGGTAAAAATACAGGACTGCTATAGTTTATCTCTACCTCAGACTTTACATTATAGAACTTTCTGCTCTCACCATACCTGTCGCTGACATAATAGTTTCCGCCAGCATTAATATCACTGACAAAGTCAGCAGAACTGATAGTATAAACAGAGCCTTCATACTTTGGCTTACAGACCTCCTTACCAGATTTATCGATAAATGCCAGATATCCGGCAGAGTCTCCATTTTTAGTGATTACAAGTGCATATCCGTTCACAAAATCGCGCACATCATGAAATTTAGGTTCTATAACAACCTGTCCGGATTCATCAAGATAACCCCACATAGATGTTTTGTTGCACAGATATGCCCTCAAACCACATTTGATAGGACGCACCACAGCCGAAGACCTATAACCCACACCGGATTCCTCCAGATGTGGCAGAATCTTTTCGCCAGTATTATCAATATAATACGAGAGGTTTCCATCTTCAGACTGCTCGATGACCATTGCAATGCCATCAACAAATTGAGATACCTGCGTACAAGTTTTACGGAACTCTCTGATTTTACAATCATCATACAAGATGACAGGAAGCTTCACTTTAGGATCTTTTACTACTAGAACTCCACTATCCCACATAGGTTTATCCTTACCATACTGCTCCCATTCCGGACCATACAGACGGTAGCCATCGATAGTCCATGAACTCCAGTAAGAGCCATAGCCGATAGCCTGATTGTATTCATTCAAGGTAAACTTACCATCAGACACCGGCTGAAGACTTGAAAAGTGTACATTCTTTTTAATGATGACCGTCTCATCTGTCACGTACGGAGTCTTGTTCTCTTGGGCTGCCGAAACAACAAATGCCCCAAACAGGGTGACTGCTGTGAGCATTGTAGATAAAATTCTTTTCATAGTTATAGTGTTATATTGTGTATGCTATTTTACACGTAACTTCATTCCGATCTGAAGTATAGTTGTCTCTTGAATATTATTCAAACGACAGAGTTCAGATACCTTAGTATTGTACTTTCCTGCGATTTTGTACAGAGTATCTCCTTCCTCTATAGTATGATATTGTCCTGTCGTATTCTGCTTCGGTTTTGTTGAAGTCTGCTGCTTAGTTGAAGTAGACTTTGATTTAACTAGTAGCTTTCTTCCGATTTGAAGTATATCTGTTTCCTGCATATTATTCAATCGACAAAGCTCAGACACCTTAATGCCATATTTTCCTGCAATCTTGTACATAGTATCACCTTCCGCTATAACGTGATACACATTCTCAGATGCTTTCTGTTGCTTAGTCGCTTCAGACTTCTTCTCTGAATCTACCTTCTTCTCCTGATTTACTTTCTTCTCTACATTAGGCTGCTCGATTGGAATCTGTTTAGGCTTAGTCTTGAGATTCTTGTAGAGATTATGGAGATCGTCAGAAGTCACATCGTACTCTTTTGACATTGGTCTTCCCTCATCGGTCAAAGAATGCTTAAAGAGCCATTCATATACCTTCTCAAGCATATATACTCGTGCCAGAATCGAATGTCCACAGCCCTCAAGCCATGAATAGCGAAGACGCGAAGTTGTGTTGGCAGCTTCCATCTTCTTCACAAAGTCAGTCGAACGAGAGAACGGAGTTGCTGTATCATCCACACCATGAATTACCCAAAGCGGAACCTTCGCAATAGGCTTTATATCAACCCAGCATGTACCACACATTGTAATAGCTGCCGCAAACTTGTCCGGATATGCACCGATAACCTTGTATGTACCACTACCTCCCATACTCATTCCTACCACGTACATTCTATTCTCATCTACGCGGAAGTTTGATGTCACGTAATCCATAACTGCCATCACCTTCTTTGGCTCCCAACCATTCTTGTAGATTTCCACCTGTGGTGCGATAACAATAGCATTAACATCCACACCCTTTCTCAAAGCAGTGATAGTACCATACTTTGTTACCATATTGATATCTGTTCCTGTGCAGCTCTTTCCATGAAGATAAAGGATTACAGGCAACTCTTCCTGCGAATTCTCGTAAGACTCAGGCAAATACACCAAAAAGTCATAACCATTGCTTACAACATCCGAGTAATCATAAAGCTTCTGGCCCTTTGCGACAAACGAAGCTGCCAGGAGCATGGTGATGATAAGAATTCTCTTCATATTATTTTACGCGTAGTTTAGTTCCCAACTTAAGTATGGTGTTCTCGTTGATACCATTAAGACGGCAGATTTCAGACACCTTTGTACCATATTTACCTGCAATCTTGTACAGTGTATCGCCACTCTGGATTGTATGGTATTTCTTTGTAGGAGCCTGAGTCTGAGGTGCTGGAGTTGCTGTAGGTGGAACATATCTCTTTTCAGGAATACGCTTCTGGCTCACCGGAATATTTTTCCATGTTCCATTTCCATACACAACCACAACCTCATCCTTATCCTCTGTCTTAGGCTTGATGATATTACCATCCTCGCCAACCATAACCCATGTACCATCCTCAAAAAGCACTACCCTACGGTCTGCCGCACTCAAAGCAAGAGTATCCTTAGCCGGCGGAAGAACTACATTTGAGTAAAGGGTATCGAGCTGTTCCTCTGTGTATGGTGCCTCAGGTGCTGGTGCAACAAAATCAGGAATAAGTCTCACTGCCTTGAGGAATCTGTCCTTATAATATGTTTCATTTGATCTTGAGATTATAATACCGTTGCTAGCTGCGTGAATAAATGTAAAAAACTCTCCACTTGGGTCGAGTTCGATAAAGATCGCAGCATGTCCTGGTCTTGACTTATCTCCACGGCTTCCATAGATCAGGATATCTCCTTTCTGCAAATTATGGAATCCTCCAGTCACTGGGCGACCATTCTGCATCTGCGCAGGTACAGTACGTCCGAGTTTATAACCGAATTTACTATAAATAAACTTTGTAAAACCAGTACAATCGAATGCATTAGGTCCATTAGCTGCCCAAACATATGGACGGCCAAGATACTTCTTGGCATCACTGATGATCAAATCTGCCATCTCGGCAGCATTGACTGTGATGCTGTCCTGTTTTTGTGTAGTCTCCTGCTTCTGTGCAAAAGCATTCACTGCACAAAGAATCGTTATGGTTAAAAATACTGTTATTCGCTTCATAAATATTTGATTTCAAATATATTAACTGAATTTCCACCACGTCCTTCTCGACCTTGCGATGTTGTAAGGACATATCGTCCGTCCTTAGAAACATCCAGTCCGACAGGATAAGAATCAGCGGAAATTGTTCCGATAAGTTTCATAGTCTCAGCATTGACAACTGCCAGCGAACTGCTGAAATTGCATGCAGCAAAAATATATTTACCATCTGGAGTCATCTCAATTGTTCTGGCGCCTGCAGGCACTTTGCATGAGGTCCATTCGCTCACAGTCAAAAGTTTACATGACTGGCCATTCAATGCCTGAATCTTTGAGATAAATGTTTCGAGTGAGATACGCTGGACATAGCCAGATGCGTTTATACTTGCGTAAATGTATCCATTCTTTATAATAAGATGTCTCAAGCTAGGCTTTGTGCCCACTACCCTTCCGAGATAACGATTATTAGCCGCATCAATCACTGCGATACCGCCACCACCGCCCATGCAGCCGACAAAAAGATACTTTCCATCAGGAGTAAACACCGTACCCCTCAGGCTATAACCACTATTCTTATCGCGGTCAACCTTCTCAGTACGACTGAAATTAAGCTGTAGCTCCTTATCAACAACCACTTTAGCCACATACTTCCAATCATTTGGATTATTTGAGGAAATATCCATAATTCCCACAGTATTGTTACCCCAATGACTGACAGCAAGCTTTGTCTGATCTGCCGAAACTGCAACCATCTTAGGAAGTGGGCCAGTCTCGAATAATCTGATGATTGTATCTCTCTCTGTATCGATCACAGCCATAGCTGACGGATCCTGCGCATTAAGGTCATAACTTCTGCGATAGTACGGAACCCAGAAGTATCGGCCATTGTGAGAGAATGCACCCTCTACCGGCTTACCTGTAAAATGATTCTGGTTTGATCGTTTGTAATTGAATTTAAAGAATCCGGACTCGGGAGCCCAAAGGTCGTTATGCTGCTCATCGAGCTGGTGGGAAATCACCTTAAGTTTTTCTCCAGTTTTAATATCATAAACGACTGTCTTGCTTCCCTCTAAGGAATTAACATAATACTTAGATTGACCAGGGTGAATGTTAACAGATTTTGGAGAACGTACATCCTTATCGATATAGTTTTTAGGAGTACCGGAATAGTAGCTTTTACGGTCAACGAAAGTCACCTGAAGCTCATTTGTCTTGAAAGTCTGACCAACTGTCGGATGTACCACTGGTGGGATTTGTTTCCCAGTAACATTAGACGCAGCCGCAGAGACTTGCGACTGTAGAAAGAGGGATATAAGTGCGACTAATAACATTATATATATTGTTAAATTTTATCGTCCTATCACAGGTTGAGTCTGCAAAGGTACGTAAAATACTCCAAATTAAAAAATTAACACTATTTTTGCCCTTCAAATTTGGCTAGACATGTACATTAGAAACGAAGATACTATATGCGCACCAGCAACGGTGCCAGGAACTGGAGCAATCTCTGTGATCAGAGTGAGTGGTCCCGAGGCCCATTCTATCGCTGACAAAGTGATTAGATGCCGTCGCGGAAATATCTCTGATGCAAAAGGTTACACCATACGATTTGGAACAGTACTTGACGGCTCTGAAAACACAATTGATGAGGTTCTTGTGAGCGTTTTTCGCGCACCACATTCATACACTGGTGAGAATTCTGTAGAGATTTCATGCCATGCTTCATCGTTTATTGTTACATCTATAATGGATTTGCTCTACGCTGCAGGCGCCAGAGCCGCAGAACCCGGCGAATTTACCCAAAGAGCTTATTTAAATGGCAAGATGGACCTTGCTCAGGCAGAAGCAGTTGCAGATGTGATTGCCTCTCAAAATGCCGCCGCGCACCGTATAGCATTCAAGCAGATGAAAGGAGGCTTCTCTTCAGAGCTTAAGACAATGCGTGGCGAGTTGCTCGAGCTTGTCTCTCTGATGGAACTTGAACTAGACTTCAGCGAAGAAGAAGTAGAATTCGCTGACCGCTCAAGACTCGACTCACTGCTCGACCAGATCACGACACACGTCTCAAAATTGATCGACTCCTTCCGTCTTGGCAACGCCATCAAAAACGGAGTTCCTGTCGCAATCGCCGGAGCAACCAATACAGGAAAAAGTACTCTTCTCAACGCCCTACTCGGCGAAGATCGCGCCATCGTTTCTGACGTTCACGGAACCACTCGCGACACCATCGAAGAGACCTTAAATATAGGAGGAGTTCTCTTCCGTTTCATCGACACAGCCGGCCTTCGCGAGACTGAAGAAGTCGTCGAAAAAATAGGAATCGAAAGAACATTCAAGAAAATTTCTGAGGCCTCGATCGTCCTCGGAATGGTAGACTTGACACGTGATTTTGACAGCACTTGCGACACCGTCCGCGAGATCGTCAGCAAGGTCGATTTCGACACCCAAAAATTGGTGATTTTGCTCAACAAAACGGACATTTGCGAGGTTAACAAAAATGTTAATATAGTTAACTTTATTGTTTCCTCACTTGAAAATAAGAGCATTGCAAATTTTGTGGAAAATTCTGTGTGCAACCTTGAAAATTTAGGCAATCAGTCAAACGGAACTACAGAAATCGTTCCGATTTCAGCAAAAACAGGCTCAGGAATCGAAAATTTAAGACAGATTTTGGCAGCCTCACAGCGTGATCTATTAGGCGATAGCGACACAACTTTGGTAACAAATCAGCGCCACGTCCAAGCCCTCTCCGACGCCCGCACTTCCCTCCTCCGCGTCCGCGAAGGACTCGCCTCCGGCCTCCCAACTGACCTGGCCGCCCAAGACATCCGCGAAGCCATCTACCACCTCGGCAGCATCGTTGGTGAAATTTCGACTGATGAGGTTCTGGGGAATATCTTTAGGAATTTTTGCATCGGTAAGTAATTGATAATCAATAAATAACGATAAATAACGCTATCTATCACAACATAAGTCCGTTATCGTCTCCTGCGGTAATGGACTTATTGTTTAATGTTAACGCATTTTGATAGATATTCGTTGAGATTTGTA
>JAFYVM010000074.1 GCA_017549145.1 Bacteroidales bacterium | reverse complement strand
TTGATACGGCCCCATGAAAGGTCTGTGATGTGGATAAGTCCGTCAACACCGCCGAGGTCAACGAATACACCGTAACCTGTGATGTTCTTAACTGTACCCTCAAGTACCTGACCCTTCTCAAGCTTACCGATGATCTCGCTCTTCTGCTGCTCGAGCTCAGCCTCGATAAGTGCCTTGTGTGATACTACTACGTTGCGGAACTCCTGGTTGATCTTAACGATCTTGAAGTCCATAGTTGTGTCAACGAACTGATCGTAGTCACGGATAGGCTTGATATCGATCTGTGAACCTGGAAGGAATGCCTCGATTCCGAATACGTCCACGATCATACCACCCTTAGTGCGGGTCTTAACATAACCCTTAACGATCTCACCTGCATTGAATGCATCGTTGACCATATCCCAAGAACGGAGCTGGCGAGCCTTCTTGTGAGAAAGGATAAGCTGACCTTTCTTGTCCTCAGTGCTCTCTACAAGCACCTCAACCTTGTCACCTACTGCGAGGTCCTGGTTGTAACGGAACTCAGGAGCCATGATGACACCCTCGCTCTTGTAACCGATGTTAACGATTACCTCTCTCTTGCTGATTGCTGTAACGACGCCCTCTACGACCTCGCCCTCAACAACCTTAGAAAGAGTCTGGTTGTACTGCTCAGCGATTGCTGCTACATCGCCACCGTAAACGTCATCATTCTCAAACGCATCCCAGTCAAAGTTCTCAGGAGCGACAGAAGCGTTGATAACGCTCTTCTTGGTTTCTTCTACTGCTGGAGTTACCTCTGCAGCAACTGTTTTGTTGTCTGTCATTTTAATTAAATTTAAAACAAACTAGTGGGTTAAACATTATATTCTGTGCTTGCCGTCCCGCGCATAAAAAAGCGCGCTTCGGTCAAAAAGCGCGCAAAAATATAGATAATTTTCGGATTATCAAAGGATTATTTCAATAAAGTACTATTGTTTCGTATAATCGGAACTCGGAGGATTCAATCTGGCTGTAGATTAAGTTTTCATCAATACCATCAAAACGGCTTTTGCTCTGAATCTGAGCATTTTGAATTGCTTGAGCAGGACTTTGAAGATAGTCCTCAATAAAGGTACACATGGCTTTGAATTTTAAGGTCCATTTTTTTTGCTGGAAAGCCGACCAATCAAAGCCTATGCCAAAACCTTTTTAGTTAGCAGAAAAATTAAAATCCGGATCCGACTCAAGGTTATCGTTCTTCAAGAACATATTGACTTCAACATCAGTTGCAATCCAATAACCTTCATAATTTCTATCCCCTCCAGCACTTTTCTGACGAAGTTCAATTCGCTGAGTCTTTCTCATGAAAGCTCCATGATTACCCTCACCATCCTGATCCTCGAAAGATATCGTAACAACATCAGCCGGAACACTACGTCCATAGACCACAAATCGGCCTTCATTTGATGTGTAAGCTGGTTCCGACGAAGAATCAGATATAACTCGAATTCCCTTTAAAGGAGATGTAACTCTTTTCTTATCACCCTCCTCAGGAGTAGACGTATCATCCTCGTAATAAGCTCCATAGACAGTACCATGGATCTCATACAAGATGTACGGCTCACCTATTGTCTTTTTCTTACTGCATGAAAAAGCAGTCAAGCAAAAGACAGAGGACAAAATAACGATTAACCTAAAGAGTACCTTCATAAAAAGAATTAGTTGTGATGGTGATGATGATCCTCTCCCTCAATAATCTTGTAGCCAAGTTTCTCGATTGCTGCCTTGAGAGCGGCCTCAGAAGTCTTGGTTGCATCATATTTAATAGCAATTGAGTGAGTAGTTACATCCAAACCCTTAACGCCCTTCTCAAATGCGATGTGGGCCTTTACCTTCTCAACGCAGTTAGCGCAATGAAGATGCACATGGAAGTTAACCTCCTTAACTTCAGCTTTAGCCTTCTTTGGCTTCTGGGCCTGAGCCTCTGATACAACTACTGAGTTATCTGCTGCAACAGCTGCAGAAGAAAATGCCATAAGGGCAGCAATAATAACGATGATTGTCTTATTCATAATAGTGCAAATTTATACAAATTATTTTTTCCAAAGTGTAAAGCGGAATCCCACATGTGCCTTGATTCCCATAAGCGGTCCCCAGATGCAGCTTGCATCGAAAGATTTCATACGTGGATTAACTAGACCGGTAGCTGAATCTACCGGACCGATAAGGACCTGTTCCTGACGGAAGTTTGTCAAGTTCTCTGCTCCAAGATATACATCCCAGCCCTTGAATCTACGAGTAACCTGAGCGTAAAGCATCGGATATACAGGAGTACGACCATTCTTATACATCAGGTTGCCATCCTTGTCTTTCATATTCTCCATAAAGTTATAAACTCTGCATGAACCATTGAGCGAAGCGGTAAAGTCAAAGATCCACTTGTTCAGGTTAGTAGCATACTGGAGGTTCAACACGCCCTTGAATCGACTGGTCATCGGCTTCTCCACCAATCCCTTGCCATCAAGTTCAATCATAGCATTGGTATATCTGAACGTTGCTGTGATATTGAATCTCTCGATCGGATCGACAGAGAAATCCAACTGGAAGTTATCAGTATACGAGCGGTTATCATTCAGTGCATAGAAGTAAATCGCTTGCAGAGTATGCTCATAATCGACCACCATCTGCTGAGCGAACTGTGTTCTGAAATAGTCAAAGCTAAGATATGTATTAGACGACGCTCCAAAAGGCATATAATAAGTAAGGTTACCGCCAAACGTCCATGCATCTTCAAGTATGTGCTGATCGTATGCACCCAAGAAATCCTTACCTGTCGAGAACACTCCGATATTATCGACAAGAGGAGTTGAATATCTGAGTCCTCTACCTCCATTAGCTCTGATGACTATCTCATCCACAGGCATATACTTCAATGTAACTCTTGGAGACACCTTGAATCCATGATTATAGAACCAGTCTCCACGCACTCCGACGATAGAAGAGAACTTCTCACCTGCCTTGAAAGTATATTCTCCGAACACACCGGCATTGGCAAGATCTGTTCTACCATTCCATCCATAGTCCTTGACTCCAATCTCCCAAATCTGTCTGAGGAAATCTTCATTATATATATCATAAGTTCCATTGAGACCGACTGTGAACTTATGTGACTCATTTATCTCATTCTGATAAAGCAAGTTAAAGAACGTAGAATGCTGACCTGCCAGATACTTTGTCGCACCGAAATACGAATCCATATCCTGATAGTTATAGTCTGCGATAAGGGCGATGTTCTGACTATTAGATTCGTTCAATGGAACTCCCACCTTAAGATAGCCATTGATCGAACGATTGAAGATATCAGATCCCCAAGCATTAACTTTTTCATTAGCTTCAAGGGTACTCAAGATGAAGTTATCCTTATCATATAGGACATCATTGCCCTCAGCATCCTTCAGCACCTGACCACCAAGACGACTATCCTGAAGAGCACGTACACCAAAACGCACCTGCACACCATTGTCACCCATATATAGCCAACGGTTAGAAAGGTTGAACTGAAGCATCTTTGGATCATCCAGGAAGCCATCGCCATTCATATCATGACTAGCAAAATTTCCTGATACATGTCCCAGAAGAACTGTGCTCCATTTATAGCCCATCTGCAGGGATGACGCGATATTGAAGTCAACCTTCGAGTCGCTCATTACTGCAGCATTCAGGAAAAGCGGTTTTTCATCAGTCGGCTTACGATGTTCCATATTGATCTGACCTGTCATACACTCGACACCATTGATGACTGAAGATGCACCCTTGGCAATCTGGATGCTTTCAAGCCACTGGCCTGGGACATACGAAAGTCCGAATGGTGCGGAAAGGCCACGCATGACCGGACGAGTTTCGTCCAGCATCTGAGTATATGTACCCGAAAGGCCAAGGAGGCGGATCTGACGTGCACCGGTAACGGCATCCGAGAATCCGACAGTTACACTTGCAGAGTTTTCAAAGCTCTCTGCAAGATTACAGCATGCCATCTTACACAAGCCGGCCGCCGAAATAACCTCGGTACGGATTTCTTTGCCCTTTGACAAATAATTTCCTGCCTGACGCGATACAAAGACAGCAGCATCCAAGCTATCGCTACGTTCACCGTAAATAGCAGACGTATCAACAACATGTCCATGTTTATCAACGACTTGCGCGTCAACAGACTGTATTGCAGCACATAGGGCTGCCAATATAAATAGTATGTATTTTTTCATGATTTTTCTGATTTGTTAGAGGTGTGAAGATCCTTCGCTTCGCTCAGGATGACAAAGGGAGCTCAGGATGACAAAGGGAGCTCAGGATGACAAAGTGAGCTCAGAGCAACAAATCAGATACGCCAAACAGATAGGAGCGGGCGCAATTCACCCATGTACAAATCACGATCAGGCAGTGTTCGTGCCTGAATCATCCTTGAATATGTAACGTTATTATACTCAGATGAAGAATTGACGCAAACAGCAATTAAAGTTTGCGGACTTACCGACTGTTCTGAAATACTTACATGACCCGAACCGGTAAGTTCAATCTGCTGATAAGCGTTTGAGCAGCAAGTCTTCTTGGTGAACTTCACACCAGTATCAGAATGTTCTGCATCACTCTTCTCTGATGAGTGGTGACCACAGCAGCTCTTATGTTTATCTGCAGAGCAGCACGATGCCTTACACATCTCAGAAGGATGAATATCCGCACACTCAACACCACTGATAAAGTTTGTAAGGAAAGCACGCTTGCTCTCAGAACATGTATGCACACCGAATCCTATGATACTCAAGCAGTACCATACGACTAGCATAAATGCAAAGATACGTGTTCCTAGATTCTTCATTTCAGGCTGCAAATTTAAGCATTTTTTCATTATATTTGCAAAGTATGCGCTAGTGTACATGTATTAACAAAACATAATTCACATGAAAGACTTTCTGAAGATGTCGCTTGCGACAGTAGTGGGACTGATAGCTTTCTCTGCCATTACAACTTTTTTTTCACTCTTTGTACTGATCGGTATTGCAGCCTTAGGAAACACGCAGCCACAGATTCCTGATGAGGGTATCCTCAAAATAGACATGTCTACATTTGTTCTCACAGAGCAAAGTACAGAGACAAATCCGTTGGATATGATTTCCAGTGGTAGCCAGCTTCCAGCCAATATCGGTATCTGGGATGCTATTACAGCTATTAACACAGCAGCAAATGACCCAGCTGTCAAGTATGTATACCTTCTTCCGGATTCAGCCATGGGAGGCACTGCTCAGCTTGAAGAATTCAGAGCTGCACTTAATAACTTCAGAAGCAGCGGAAAAGCTGTGATTTCGTATATCGAGAATCCTACTAATGCAGGTTATTATCTAGCATCAGTTTCTGATAAGATTTACATGACCCCTTATGACGGAGCCATGAACACATTCTGCGGAATATCATCTCAGATGGTATTCTTGAAAGACCTCCTCGATAAAATCGGCGTCAACGTACAGCTTATCCGTCATGGAAAATACAAATCAGCTGGTGAGATGTTTATCAGAAATGCATCCAGCAAGGAGAATCTCGAGCAGAATGAGGCTATGGTCAAGTCTATCTGGAAGAGTTGGGGTACAACAATCGCAGAATCAAGAAACATGACTCCAGACAACCTCAATGCTCTGCTTAACAACCTCAAGCTCAACACCTCAGAAGACTTTGTAAAGGAAGGTCTCGCTGACGAGACACTTACCAGGGAAGAGCTCAACAATAAGCTAGCCGCACTTTACCTTACAGACGACCCTGATAAGATCAAGAGCATCTCATTCAAGGATTATGTTACAGCGAAGAAGGAAACTATCAGCTTAGCAGACAAGAAAGTAGCCGTCATCTATGCAGATGGTAACATTGTAGATGGAAAAGAGAAGCAGGAGGTTGCAGGCGATCGTTTCGCAAGCATAATCGCTAAGGTTCGTAAGGATCCATCAGTCGGAGCAGTCGTACTCAGAGTCAACTCTCCGGGAGGAAGCGTATTGGCATCGGAAAAGATTAAGGCAGAACTAGATTTACTTCGTGAAAAGGTTCCTGTAATCGCATCATACGGCGCATACGCAGCATCAGGTGGATATTGGATATCTGCTAACTCAGATTACATCTTCTCAAATGCCAGTACCCTTACCGGTTCAATCGGAGTTTTCAGCATGATTCCTGATTTCAGCAATACCATCAAAGATAATCTTCACGTCACTATAACAAATGTCAACTCAAATGCTCATAGTGACATGTATTCGTTGATGAGACCGCTTGACAACGCAGAGGTTGCATACATGCAGGCATCTGTTGAGAATATCTACAGCAAGTTCACTTCACTTGTGGCTCAGGGTAGAAACATGACTGTTGACGCAGTTGATAACATTGCACAGGGACGCGTATGGACAGGCGCCGAAGCTCTTGAAATTGGCCTTGTTGACCAGATCGGTACTCTTGAGGATGCAGTAGCTTATGCAGCAAAATCAATTGAAGGAGTATCTGGCTTGCAGGATGTCAAGGTAGAGTCTTACCCTAAACCACTCACAACAGTTGAACTTTTGCTTGAGAGCCTTAATGGTTCAACAGAAGTCTTTGCCGGCACCCCATTCGAAGGTGTTGAGACTGCATTCCGCAATTGGAAACAAAACCAGAGCGGCAAGGCATATGCACGTATTCCATACGAAATCACAATCAAGTAAGTATGTACAAATTTGAAATATGCGCCAACTCTGTGGCCAGCTGCATAGCTGCACAGGAAGGCGGAGCAGATAGGGTGGAGCTTTGCGCCGGTATTCCGGAGGGAGGCACCACCCCTTCTTATGGTATGATCCGTAATGCTCGCGAAAGCATAAGCATTGCCCTTAATGTAATCATCAGACCACGTGGAGGCGACTTCCTATACTCAGAATCCGAAATCAAAGAGATGGTCTATGACATCCATGTCGCAAAAGAGCTAGGTGCTGATGGACTTGTGTTCGGTTGCCTCAGCCCAGACGGCAACGTGGACATGAAAGCGATGAAGACGCTTATGGATGCTGCAGGAGATACTCCCGTCACATTCCACAGAGCCTTCGACCACACTATCGACCCGTTCAAAGCACTTGAAGATATTATTTCACTAGGATGCGTCCGCATCCTCACATCTGGTTGTAAACCAACAGCACTCGAAGGCGCTAGACTACTTGCACAATTAGTTGAGAAAGCCGGAGAGAGACTGATTATTATGCCTGGCTGCGGTGTAAGAGAGAATAACATTGCAGAAATAGCAAGACTCTCCGGCGCTAGAGAATTTCATTTCTCTGCCAGAGAGTCTGTAGAAAGTGGTATGTTCTTCAGAAATCCTGAAGTTACAATGGGCACAGAAGACGACCCATATGGCTATGTCGCCACTACTGCCCGCCGAGTTGCTGCTACTATAGAGCCTTTGAAGTAAAGACGAGTCTATCTCCGAGTCCGATAGAGTAACCCTGAGAGAAGAATACTACCCTATTGAATGTATCTGCCAATACGATCAATGGCAGACGGCCGCCCTTGTCCAGTTTCATCTCAGCTGCCATCATCTTTCTCATTGAACCATCAGCATCAATTCCGTAATGAATATTTGAAGGAAGGCTGAAGTGCTCAGGACGGAACTTCGCATAATCCTCTTCTGAAGCGAACACAACGAGGATTGGTCTACCCCATGCTTCAAGTTCCTTAGCGGCCGCACTGATATCCATGAATGCATGGTTTGTAGGCTCTGTACCATAGTCCACCAAAGCAACTGCAAAATATCCACGCCCCGTGGTCTCAAGCACAGATTTAAGTGTACGTTCATCCGACTTAGGTCCAGGTACAGAAAGGTATTTAGCTTCTGAATTAAAGCTTCCGATGACACGAATCTGGTCCTTTGCATCGCGAACAGCAAGATCCACTACAGTAGTCTTACCTTTTTCAATAGTAAAGAACTGGACATTAGCCAATACATTTCCACCTGACATTCTGGAACCGCTGACAAGCATATAGTATCCACAGTCCAATTTTGAAGGTGCCTTGAACAAGCTGGACCATGTTGATGACTTGGCATAATTCAATAGACGGAAAGTCTCACCATCAAACTTAGAGATAGTAAAATGGATTGAATACTTAGGATCATCCAACATCGGTATCTCCTTATACTTAAGCACAAGGCTTCCCTGTGGCGCTACAGTCTGCTGCTGAGCATCAAAGTCAACATCGTACACAAGTCCATCCTTCTCATACTTCACTACTCCTGTCACTGTATCCTTCCAAGCAGGAACACCGAAGCTTCTGCAGACAGCAACAAAGAATATTTCTCTTGATTCCTTGTCAGCAAGCCTTGTTTCCCAGACACGTTTTGGTGAAAGCTGTACATAACGAAGACTGATGTCATCACACATTGTCAAGTTATCCTTGCACCATTTAACAAAGACGTCAGGACTCTGACATACCGTATCTGCCAATGTAGCTGGGATATTCTGCTGTAGATATTCTCTAAACGGAGTAATAAGTTCTGTCGAAATTCTAGGACAAAGCACTTTAGCAACGTCTGCTTCTACCTTTGAATTGTAGAGATGATCATTGAGCACAGAAGCCGGGGTATCACGTAGATCCTTAACTGCGAGACTCTTAAGCAAGGCGATAGCCATAGCTGCCCTATCATTCTTGACAGCATCCTTCAAAAATGCCTCAATCTCACCGTAGTTTCCTCTAGTCTCCAACATGACTGAAGTCACATCATCGCATGGCAGTGAAAGTTCAGAAGCCAAAGCCTGAGCCTTGTCTGCAGTATAGAAAGTTGCCACATAAGCATTTCTGAGGGAATCCTCATACTCCATACGACAGGTATTTTCAGTTCTCTGTTCATCAGTCACTTCTGGAAGTTGAGCATTCTCAACAGGAGGAACAACCTCCATCTCCAGCTGAGGGATCTTCTCTCCCTCATAATGCTCAAGTTTCAACTCCACCTCACTATCCTTACCGAAAGTAACCTTTGTAAAGCCAAAACGGCCTTTATCCGATGCATAGACCATCATATCACCAAGGCCTGCAGTCAAGCTGCTCACACCATCTGCATCAGTGAAGCGATATGCTACACTATTGAACTCAGAATAATTATAGATCTGGAAATACACCTTAGCACCCTCTACAGGTTTTCCCTCTATGTCAACCACCTTAACATTTACAGAAGCTGATTCAGGCGCATAATTCTCAATCACATTGATTTCTGTATAAATCGGTGTTCTGCGAACAACCTCCTCCGGGCCGTTATAATCGCCAAACACATTTGTGTGCATGAGGAGTCCACGACTAGCTGGAGCATTGAACCATCCAAGATTGAGTACCGGCTCCGGCTCGCAAGCTCCGAGGAAGCACCACTCACCATCAACCCATGCCTCGACCCAAGCATGATTGCTATCTGTGTGAGCCCATCTTGGAGTATAGACCTGACGAGCAGGAATACCCACAGAACGAAGAGCAGCGACAAGAAGCGTAGACTCTTCTCCACAACGGCCGTAGGCAGTCTTCACGGTTGCCAATGGCGAACTTGTACGTCTGTCTGATGGCATATAGATAGCCTTCTCATGACACCAATGATTAACCTCAAGTACAGCATCATTCATTGACATATTCTTGATACGAGGAGCGAGTTCCTCGAAGAACACCTCTCTTGAAGCATCCAGGTTCTCATTATTTACTCTGACTGGAAGTACGAAATGACGTACCTCACGCTCAGGAACCGACTTTCCCCAAGGCATCTGAGACAAAGCTTTCTTTGTAAGGTGATAGCTATCAAGAAAATAAGAGAAATCCTGATTAACTATATCACCAAGAGGCATATAGGCATATAGGAATTTCATTGCCTCCAATTCATCCTGCTTCAAGCCCATTGCATCCAGCTGAATACCGGAAGCTGTCATAATCGACTCTCTCTTAGCAAAATCCTGATCTACCTTATCACGATATGCCTGATCTGAAATAAAATGCGAAGTGCATCCAACAGACAGCAATGCCACTAATGCTGCTAAACAAAACTTTCTAATCATATAGTGTCAGTGTTATTCAATATTGTTATCAAAACTATATTTCTGGTCTTAGAATCAACCTTATATCTATCATCTATCCTATAGCCAAGAACTCCGGCAATATGCTGATTCTCAGCAAGATCTTCATCGTATCTCACCATCATCAACGCCCTGGCCTTCTCTATCTGAGTAAACTTTAAATCTGCGAACAGATCACTTACCTTTTTACGTCCTTTCAGTCCGAATGGTACAAGCCAGTCTCCTTGTTTCCATGCCCTGCACACAAACGGGAATGCCATCTTATCAGCATCCATTACCAACGTGCCCACAGGCTGTTTAAGATTAAAGTCAGGAGTCCTTTCGAGCACCTCCACCTGCCATCTCACACCATTCAGTTCATAGATTCCCTCTTCTGGAACCATAATGTATCTGTCTGATATTTCTTCGTTAAGAACTGGTTTAACTACAAGAGTATCTCGTTCCGTATAGAGAAGATGAGTGGCCGACTCGAATCGTTTGCCAGATACAGTCCTATCAGACTCAAGAAGACCCTCCAAGGACTCAAGCGTAGCTGAATTGAAACCATACGGCTCCAATATATAATATAATAGGTATCGCCAATGCTCTGTAGCTAGCAGAGACGGAAGGGAAATTATTACGGATCCTTCGCTTCGCTCAGGATGACAAATAACATTGGGAAGCTGAGCCTGGCACCATGAGTCGACAATAGACCCGGCCTCGGCAAAATACCCGATCTCACGATTAAGAGTCTTGACAAAAGAAGGATTTATCTTCTCAAAGATCGGGAATACCTCATTACGGATTCTGTTCCTCTTATAGTCTGACTCAAAATTACTGCTATCATTCCTGTACGGCACTCTTCGAGACATAACGTACCCCTCAATCTGCTTCCTGGTCATCTCCAACATCGGACGAACTACTATACAGTCTGTCCTTTCCTGCACTGCAAGGATACCATGTAAGCCATTCAAACCAGTACCGCGCAACATATTCAGCACAAGCGTCTCAGCATTATCATTAGCATTATGAGCCACAACCAGTGCATCAAACCCATGCTCCTGGCAAAGATGCCCGAACCACTCATAACGAAGATCTCGAGCCGCCATCTCAATACTGATTCCCCTCTCGCGAGCACACGCTGCTGTATCAAATCTTTTTACGAAGATCTTCACTCCAAGTTCCTGAGCACGCGACTCTACTAAAGCCTGATCTCCATCACTCTCTTGTCCACGAAGAGAAAAATTGCAGTGAGCAACAGCAAAATCACTATTTGGCACCACCTGAGAAAACAGATCCAGCAGACACATTGAATCCATTCCTCCACTCACTGCCAAAAGGAAACGCACAGAAGATCTCTCACTATGTTCAGCATGACAAAACGAGGCTGATTGAGTTTCCCCAATCAACCTCATAATATCTTCAATCTTCTTTGCGAACTGCTTAAGCATTATTTCTTGCTAGCGATTGTATAAGTAAATCCGAATGCGATAGACTCCTTAAACTGAACACGTGCCTTACCGTTAGGGAACTGCTCGATATCCTTCTCATTTGTGATCATGATTGTATCATCATAGATAAGGTTTGTCGCAACAGTCAGTGAGAAGTACTTGGCAAGCTTCCAGTCAATACGGTTATCCCAGTTAATACGAGGGCAGTGCTTAATGTCCAAATAGTTAGCAAAGAGTACTACCTGTGTGCTATAAGAGAACTTATCATTCACGTTAACTTTTGCATCAGCCTTTAACTGGGCACCGAACTCGAACTTGGCAGCCTTGTAAAGATTTCCAAGTGCAACAGCATCTGAACCTGCAGCTGTAATCATCTCCTCAGTAGTTGTTGCCTTCTCCTTCATTGAGTATGACTTTCTCAACTCAGGTGTTCTTACAATAACGAATCCTCCAGTAAGAGGGGCGATGTTAATTGAAAGCCACTTTGTAGGCACGTAATCAATACCGAGCGCGAGATTAGTGTACGCAGGTGCAAGGAATCCGGACTTAAGACCTCTAGCATCTTTCCATGCCTGTCTCAATGCTGCTCCAGTGTACTCCAGGCCAGTATTTGGATCAACCAATGAAGATGGAGTATTGTAGTCGTATCCAGTAGTGAACTGAGACTTGAAGTCGTAGTTAGCAGAGAAATACAAGTACTTTGTTGAAGGTGCCTTGTAACCCCACTTGCTCTCAAGGTAGATTCGGTCAGTGCTCTTCTGAAGGATTGGCTTTGAAGAAGCATAAAGGAATCCATAATCAAGCTGAAGACGGTTGTTCCAGAACATATCGCCCTGTTTCCAGTTTGCATTGCCATCGATGAACGCAGCCATAGAAACTGTGTTATCACCACCGGCTGCCCAGTTTGTAAGTCCCGTCTGACCAACTGTTACGTTAGTCTTGAGTGAGTTAGTCCAGTTGCTTGGCTTTGAAGCCTTCTCAGCTGCTGGAGCCTCGTTAATTGCCTGTGCAGCATCTGCTGACACCTGCTGCGCGTCCTGCGCATATACGCCCATTGATACAAGGGCTGCTGATATAAGGACGAATAACTTTTTCATAATGTGATATTAATAAGAAATTGCGAATAGAACTCTCTGTGAAGATGGCTTGCCGGAATAGATACACTTACCTTCCTCTACGCACACTGCGCTGTCAACTGGGATACAACGGATGGTAGCCTTTGTTTCCTCCTTGATCTTCTCCTCTGTCTCTGGAGTACCATCCCAGTGACAAAGAAGGAATCCACCCTTAGTGATCTCCTCTTTGAACTCCTCCCAGGTGTCAACCTTACGGATGCTGTCATCGCGGAACTTAAGAGCCTTAGCGTAGATATTTGCCTGAATATCATCAAGAAGAGCAGCGATTACGTCTGCAATACCCTCCTGTGAGTGTGAAGACTTCTCACATGTATCACGGCGAGCAAGCTCAACTGTACCGTTCTCAAGATCACGTCCACCCATTGCAAGACGTACTGGAACTCCCTTAAGCTCCCACTCTGCAAACTTGAATCCTGGACGGAGAGTGTCACGGCTATCGATCTTCACTGAAACACCCTTAGCCTCAAGCTCCTTCTTGAATGCATCCATCTTGTCAAGGATAGCGTTGTTGACAGCCTCATCCTTACCAGTGATAGGAACCATTACAACCTGAATAGGAGCAAGCTTCGGAGGAAGTACAAGACCGTTATCATCACCGTGAGCCATGATAAGAGCACCCATAAGACGAGTTGAAACTCCCCATGAAGTTGCCCAGACATACTCCTGCTTGCCTTCCTTGTTAGTGAACATTACATCGAATGCCTTAGCGAAGTTCTGTCCGAGGAAGTGTGATGTACCAGCCTGAAGAGCCTTACCATCCTGCATGAGAGCCTCGATAGTCATTGTGTCGAGAGCACCAGCGAAACGCTCATTAGGGCTCTTGTGACCAACTACAACAGGAACACCCATATAGTTACGAGCGAAATCCGCATATACGTTCACCATCTTCATTGTCTCAACCTCAGCCTCCTGACGAGTTGCGTGAGCTGTATGACCTTCCTGCCAGAGGAACTCTGCAGTACGAAGGAAAAGACGGGTACGCATTTCCCAACGGACAACATTTGCCCACTGGTTACAGAGGATCGGGAGATCTCTCCATGATGTAACCCAGTTCTTGTATGTATTCCAGATAATTGTTTCTGAAGTCGGACGAACGATGAGTTCCTCCTCAAGCTTTGCTGACGGATCCACAACGACGCCATTGCCATTTGGGTCTGCCATGAGTCTGTGATGTGTAACCACAGCACACTCCTTAGCAAATCCCTCTACGTGTTCAGCCTCGCGGCTAAGGAACGACTTAGGGATAAAAAGTGGGAAATATGCATTTACGTGACCTGTATCCTTGAACATCTTGTCAAGTACGCTCTGCATCTTCTCCCAGATAGCATAACCGTATGGCTTGATCACCATACATCCTCTTACAGCAGAACGCTCAGCGAGATCTGCCTTCACAACAAGGTTATCATACCACTGCGAGTAGTTATCTGATCTCTTTGTTACCTCTTTTGCCATTGTATTCTTGTTTTTAATTCAATTATTGTCTATTATTGCATTTAGCTGCCGAGTTTTGCGCCAATCAATATGGTACATTTATTGCAAAGCTAAACAGGTTGCGAAGATACGAAATATTATTTACAAACATAGGAGATTACTCTATGAAAAACATCATATTACTGCTTATCGGGGCATTTGCGTTGACTTTGTCATCATGCGGAACATTTGCAGCATATTCAGAGGCCGGAAAACAAAAGTTTTCGGACGGCATCTATGGTGCTGCACCATCCTTCAAGAATAAAGCTGCAGAAGAAACCAACAAGCAGAAAGTTGATGAACTTATCGCAACCACTAAAGAATCTCCGATCTATCTCTTCGGCGACAAGAAAGACAGTATCATAATTCCAGACAACATGGCTGCAACAATCAGGTTCGACAAAGAGCTTGGTACACTAGTTACAGTTGCAGACTTTGATCCATACGGAACGTATTCAAATTACTGGAACTCCCCTTGGTATCATAACTATTACTCAAGCCCATGGAGCTATAGAGGCTACTATGACCCATGGCGTTATAGATATGATCCATGGTACTATGGCAGCTACTATAGTGGTTACTATGGAAGTTACTACAATTCATGGTATTACAGATACGACCCATGGTACTATGGTGGTTGGTATGGTGGTTTCTATGACCCTTGGTATTATGGTTACTACGGATATGCCGGATTCTACGATCCATACTATTACTACATGCACCCATATTATTGCGGATGGTACGGAGGATGGGATCCATACTTCGGAGGAATTCACCACAGACCTCATTTCGGAGGCGGACACGGAGTTATCGTGGGCGGCAGCAGCAAGAATGTTTACAGAGGCTCACGTCACGAAACTGTTGCAGACAGAGTGACAGCAAGTATAGGTAGAGCACCATCTGGAACCTCTGTTTCAGGAAGCAGGACAGCTACGACATCAAGGGCTTCATTCGGTACAAGCCGCACAGCATCATCACGCGCTGCAGTCGGTAGAGGCACCACATCCAGCAGACCAGCATCTGGATCTGTATCTAGAAGTACAGGAACCACTAGCAGAAGTACAAGTACAGGAGCAAGCACTACCCGCAGCACATCCAGCAGCTACGAAAGAGGTTCAAGCTACAACAGATCATCAAGTTACAACAGCAGTAGCAGCTATAACAGAAGTTCATCAGGAAGCAGCTACAATAGTGGCAGCAGAAGCTCGTCAGGTGGAGGATATAGTGGTGGCGGATATAGCAGAAGTTCATCTGGCAGTCGTAGATAAGCAATAAATCAATAGACATTAAACGAGAAAGATATGAAGAAGACGGTCATTACAATCCTCATGGCATTAGTCGCCGTAAGCAGCTATGCACAGTCTGCTTATAGCGCACTCACGCTTAGTGAAAACGATTATGAAGGGACAGCAAGAACTGCGGCAATGGGTAATGCTTTCACCGCATTGGGAGGAGACCTTGGAGCTGTCACAATTAACCCGGCATCAACCGCTGTTGCAAAGTATTCGCAGTTTACTATAACTCCAGGCCTTAGCATAGTATCAAGTACAGCTACGGGAGCATCACCTTACGAGAATGGCGATCTGCCATATTTCGAAAGGACCATACGTAGCAATAGAACAAAGTTCAGCCTGCCTAACATTGGAATATCGTTGAACTTTGACACTGGTAGAAAAAGCGGAGTCAAGAATATCAGTGCAGCATTTGTAGTCAACAAGACAGCAACATACGACCAAAACGTTTACGCGGCCGGAACCAACTCTACAACATCATTCATGGGCCAGATGGCATATGAGGCATCTGTTAACGGATATTCAAGTACTGACCTTGGAAGTCAGGACGCATTCAACATCATGCCGTGGAAACCAGTGATTGGATATAATACCGGCATGATTGACCCGTATGACGACATTTACGTTGGAGCGACAGAAAAGGTTTACGATGACAAGACTGCTTTCATGGCTGGCACAGTTGACCAGGCATATGGTCGTAATATCACTGGAGGCAAGTACGAATATCTCCTCAACGTAGGAATGAATATTTCTGATTTCGTATATCTTGGAGTAAACCTTTCTATGCACTCAATTGATTATTCATACAGCGAATACTTCAAGGAGACAGCAATAGATCCTAACGAATTCAAGATTTCCTATGTAGATGGAAATGGCAATGAAATCTCTGAACTCACAAAGTATTTCAACAAAATGAAATACAACATGAGCTACGACTACATTGGCACAGCTTATTCAGCTAAGTTTGGAGTGATTGTAACACCTATGCAGGGTCTGCGCCTTGGTGCAGCAATCCAGACACCAACCCTCACAACAATCGAAGAGTCTTGGACAGAAGGTGGAGAGACAGAATTCAGTGGTGTCGGAGGAGGCAAATACTCATCAGAGAGCCCCTACGGAGAGAACAGTTGGTCATTCCGTACCCCACTGAAAGCTAATTTGGGACTTGCATATACATTCGGTAGCTTCGGTCTGATCAGCACAGACTACGAGCTATGCAACTATGGTAACACACGTTACCAAAGCTCACGCTATACAGATAGAAGCGTTCTCGAAGAGATAAATGACGAAATGAGAAACTCCTACGGAATCTCGCACAAAGTAAGAGCCGGAATGGAAATTAAACCAAGCCCTGCGTTTGCAATCAGAGCAGGATACAACTTGAATATATCTGCAGAAAAGGCTATCTGGGACGGATCTGACTATGTAGGCATCAATCCGACATTCAGTCACAAGGCAGCACTCGGTCTTGGATTCAGTTCAAACAAGAGCTTCTTTGCTGACATCGCCTGCACAAGAGCCTTCCTTCCAAAAGAATACTTTATGCCATACGGCGACTATGTATTCACATATACAAAAGAGGGAGACATTGCAGTAGATCCGAATTATTATGCACCAGAGATTCTAATCAAATCATCCCTCTGGAATGTAATCCTGACCCTCGGCTTCCGCTTCTAACCCCCCGCCGTTAACCCTCCAATCACAAAATATAAACTTCAATAGAGTGATTATGCCTAATCACTCTATTTTTTGTATGCAGGTACATTAGTGATGGTAGGGTAAATTTGGATGGCATGGCCACCCTCGGCCATGTTAGAGGGAGGGGCCCGACGCGAAGCGTTGGGAGGGACGGAGTCGAAACTTGTTTCGACGGAGCCACTCCAAATTTATCCTATCACCACTAGTTACATATTACCAAATACAAAAAAAGACCGACTAACATAGCCGGTCTCATTTATATGTCATTTGATCTAGAGCGTTCTCTTGATCTCCTCAATCACATAAGCCTCGACAACGTCACCAACCTTGATATCGTTGTAGCCCTGGATGTTAAGACCGCAATCCATACCTACGTGAACCTCCTTGACGTCGTCCTTGAATCTCTTAAGAGATCCGAGCTCTCCAGTGTAGATTACGATACCGTCGCGGATCACGCGCACCTTCGCAGTTCTCTGGAGTTTACCCTCACGTACAATACATCCGGCAATAGTACCGACCTTCGAAATCTTGAATGTCTCCTGAACCTCAGCAGTAGCGGCAACAACCTCTTTCTGCTCTGGCTCAAGCATACCCTCGATACCGCTCTTGAGCTCGTTGATACAGTCATAGATGACAGAGTAGAGACGAATCTCGATCTCCTCCTTCTCAGCAAGTCTACGAGCTGAAGGCATAGGACGTACCTGGAAACCGATGATAATCGCATCTGATGCTGCTGCCAAAAGGATATCTGACTCTGAGATTGCACCCACAGCCTTGTGGATAACATTCACGCGAACCTCCTCTGTAGAGAGCTTGATGATAGAGTCCGAAAGGGCCTCCACTGATCCGTCCACGTCTCCCTTGACGATAACGTTGAGCTCCTTGAAGTTTCCGATGGCGATACGACGGCCGATCTCCTCGAGAGTCATATGCTTCTGAGTCTTGATTCCCTGGATACGGATGAGCTGCTCACGCTTGTTAGCGATATCCTTCGCCTCCTTCTCATCAGCCATTACTACGAATGTCTCACCGGCTGTCGGCGCACCATTCAATCCAAGAACAGATACTGGAGTTGATGGACCTGCCTCACTTACCTTCTGACCACGCTCATTGAACATAGCCTTTACTCTACCTGTATAGCATCCTGAGAGCATTACATCACCCACGCGGAGAGTACCGTTCTGGACAAGGATGGTAGCAAGATATCCGCGACCCTTATCAAGAGATGACTCGATGACAGCACCAGAAGCTCTCTTATTAGGGTTAGCCTTAAGCTCAAGCATCTCTGACTCAAGAAGAACCTTCTCAAGAAGCTGCTCTACATTGATACCCTTCTTTGCTGAGATTTCCTGACACTGGTACTTTCCACCCCAGTCCTCAACGAGGATATTCATATTAGAAAGCTGCTCACGAATCTTTTCAGGATTTGCACCAGCTTTATCAATCTTGTTGATTGCGAACACCATAGGTACACCTGCCGCCTGAGCATGGTTGATAGCCTCAACAGTCTGAGGCATGATGCAGTCGTCAGCCGCAACGATAATGATAGCAACGTCTGTCATCTTGGCACCACGGGCACGCATCGCTGTAAAGGCCTCGTGACCAGGAGTATCAAGGAATGTGATAGCCTGTCCGTCTGGAAGTTCTACGTGGTAAGCACCAATGTGCTGTGTGATACCACCGGCCTCACCTGCGATAACGTTTGCGCTACGGATGTGGTCAAGAAGTGAAGTTTTACCGTGGTCAACGTGACCCATCACGGTAATCACTGGTGGACGTGGGAGGAGATCCTCATCGCTATCCTCCGCCTCACCCTGTGCGATTGCATCTGTAAGATTTGCAGTCACGAATTCAACTTCATATCCGAACTCCTCAGCAACAAGAACAAGTGTCTCAGCGTCGAGGCGCTGGTTGATAGACACCATCATACCAAGGCTCATGCAAGCTCCGATAACCTTAGTTACAGGAGTGTTGTTCATAAGGGTCGCAAGATCGTTAACAGTTACGAACTCAGTCACCTTAAGCACTTTCTGCTCAAGCTGCTGCATCTCCATCTCCTCCTGCATTCTCTGTGAAGCAGCCTCTCTCTTATCCTTTCTATGCTTAGCACCGAAGTTGTTCTTCTTACCCTCGTTCATACGAGCATAAGTTTCCTTGATCTGCTTCTGAATCTCCTTCTGCATCTCCTCCTGCTCTGCCTCAGTCATTGCTGGCTTGAACTTATCACCACCGCGGTCGCGACGGTTCTTCTTATTGTTCTTGCCATTATTCTGCTGCTGAGCAGCCTGGTTTCCACCCTGGTTATTGTTGTTCTTATTCTTATCCTTCTTAACCTTATTGTCAGCCTCAACCTTGGTTACATCAACCTTCTGGCTGCCATTCTTTTCGATTCTCTCTCTCTTCTTCTTTTTCTTCTTATCGAACTGAGAAAGGTCAATCTTATCCACAACCTTAGGACCAGCAAGGCGCTCAACCTCCACCTTGATCTCTCTTGGCTCAGGCTTCACCTCCACTACTGGCTCAGCAACTGCTACAGGCGCTACAGCAACCGGCTTTACAGGCTCCTCCGCTGGGGTTGGGGCGGCAACTGGCTCTGGTTCTACTGGTACCTCCTCCTTTACAGGTGCTGCTGGTTTCTTCTCAAATTTTGAAAGATCGATCTTGTCAACGATCTTTGGTCCTACCTCTTCCTTCACAGGCTCGACAACAACCTCTACCTCAGGCTCCTCCTTTACAGGTGCTGGAGCTTCCTGAGCAACAGGCTTATCTTCTGCGAGGGAATTGGTCTTGATGACAACCTCCTTTTCAGGGATTTCATCTTCTTCCTGAGCGTTTGCCTTCTTCTTAGAGCTCAACTCAATGATCTCCTTAAGCTTGATAGTAACCTTCTCAGAATCTTTTTTAAGTTTTAGGTCTTCACCGAACTTTGCCTCGATAGCAGGTAGATACTCATCCGACACCTTAGCATTCGGATTCATCTCTACGTTAGCTCCTTTCTCGTTGAGGAAGTCAACAAGTCTGGCAAGTCCGATACTGAACTGCTTTGTAAGTTTACTTAGTCTAATTTCTGCCATAGTACCCCTTTTTTAATTCTTACTCTTCGTCTTCAAACTCAGCGCGGAGGATATCCATTACCTCTGCAACTGTCTCATCTTCAAGGTCAGCTCTCTTCGCGATGTCAGCTGCCGAATGTGCAAGTACACTCTTCGCTGTATCGCATCCGATACCCTGAAGCTTCTCAATGATCCACTCCTCGATCACGTCGTTGAACTCGCTGAGGAGTACGTCCTCCTCGTCGTTCTCATCGCTCTCTGGAAGCTCTCTCCAAACCTCGATCTCCTTGCCGACAAGCATACCTGCAAGACGGATGTTGCATCCACCCTTACCGATACCCTTCTTAACCTCATCAGGAAGCATATATACCTTGATCTTCTCATCCTCAGCGCCAAGGACAACTGAAGAAATCTTAGCTGGGTTAAGCGCTCTCTGGATAAGAAGCTGAGTGTTTGAAGTCCACTGGAGAACATCGATATTCTCATTGCGAAGTTCTCTAACGATGCCGATGATACGAGCACCCTTGACACCGATACATGCTCCGATCGGATCGATTCTCTCGTCGTATGACTCTACTGCTACCTTAGCACGCTCACCTGGTACACGAACAACCTTCTTGATAGTGATAAGACCATCGTAGATCTCTGGTACCTCCTGCTCGAAGAGTTTCTCAAGGAACTCTGGAGTAGTTCTTGAAAGAACGATGTAAGGAGTAGTGTTATTCTTCATCTCTACGCTCTTGATGATAGCGCGTACAGTGTCATTCTTCTTAAAGTGCTCGCCAGGAATCTGCTCTGACTTAGGAAGTCTGAGCTCGTTTCCATCCTCATCAAGGATAAGAACCTCTTTTGCCCAAGTCTGGTAAACCTCACCTGTGAAGAGTTCACCGATCTTTCCTACATATTTATTGTAAAGGTTAGCCTTCTCAATGTCAAGGATACGTCCCTGAAGATTCTGACGGATGTTCAGGATACCGCGACGGCCGAAGTCCTTAAGCTCGATCTTCTTAGCGAAAGTCTCACCAAGCTCATAGTCATCATCAAGCATTTCATCGTCAATAGCGATCTGAGTATTAGGATCCTCAACTTCCTCAACAACCTCTCTGTTCCAATAGATCTCGCAGTCTCCCTTATCAATGTTGATGATAATGTCAAAGTTGTCTGCTGATCCATAAGTCTTTGTGATCTGAGTTCTGAACACATCCTCGAGTACACCCATCATTGTAGGTCTGTCGATGTTCTTCTGGTTCTTGAACTCTGCAAAAGCGTCTTTAAGTTCGATCTTTTCCATTTTTATATTATTGTTTATTGTTATTATCCAAGTTTAGAATTCAATGTAAGGACGGACAGCATTCACCTGATCCATTGTAAAGCGGTCGACGTGCTCTACAAGCTCCTTCTTTTTCTTTCCCTCAACAGCCTCTTTAGCGGAATACTTGAGAGTAATGCTCTCTTCGTCAGCTGCTTCAAGCACTGCTACCATCTTGCGGCCTCCCTTAAGCTGCACTTCAACCTTTGATCCAACAGCCTTCAAATACTGCTTGAGCACCTTGAAAGGCTGATCCAAACCCGCAGAAGACATAGTCAAAGAGTAGTCTTCCTTCTCTCTATCAAAGCAAGTTTCGAAGTATCTGCTCATCGCAACGCAATCATCCAGCTCAACAATTCCCTCTTCTTTTTCGATTATTACTTCAATTTCATTATCTTTGTTGATTGAAACATCAACGATGTACAGACCGCGGGCACTAACCTCGCTGCTGAGTGCATTTATGATTTCTGTAACGTTCATTTGACTTGACTATAATACACAAAATAAGGGGGCTCCTGCCCCCTGTATCATTCTCACGCTGCAAATGTACGAATTATTTACTAATAAACAAATTATTATAAACCCGAATCGACCTAAATATGGAATTTAAAGCTCAAGAAATTGCCGACATCCTAGGAGGAACAGTTGATGGCAATCCAGAAGCCAAAGTTTCTACATTCGCTCGCATCGAGAGCGGCAAGCCAGGAGCGATCTGCTTCTTCGCTAATCCAAAGTACGAGCAATACGTGTACGAATGCAAAGCCGATATCATTATCGTCAACAAGACATTCGAGCCAAAAGCCCCTGTAAGCGCAACAATGATCAGGGTTGAAGATTCGTATGCAGCAGTTGCTGCACTTCTCGACTATGTCACCGCGAAGAAAAGATCTTACAGAAGATACCGTGGCTGCAAGAGTCGCGTAAGATGGAGTGCAAAGGTTGGAAAGAAGGTATATATCGGCGACTTTGCATACATCGGCAAGAACGCTGAGGTGGGAGACTACACCAAGATCTATGAAAATGTATTTGTTGGTGACAACGTAAAGATCGGTTCACATTGCATCATATATCCGGGAGTAAGAATTTATCCTGGAATGGTTATCGGAAATAACGTGATCCTACATGCGAATGCAGTAATCGGATCTGACGGATTCGGCTTTGCACCTATGCCAGACGGCACTTGGAAGAAGATTGAGCACACCGGAAACGTCATAATCGAAGACGATGTCGAGATTGGTGCCAACACCAGCATTGACAAGTCACAGATGGGGTCAACTATCATTAGAAAGGGAGTCAAGCTTGACAACCTCTGCCAGATTGCTCATAACGTAGAAGTTGGAGCCAACACAGTGATGGCATCCATGACAGGAGTTGCGGGTTCAAGTAAGATCGGCGAGCACTGCATACTTGCCGGACAGGTCGGAGTCGCAGGTCACATATCAATTGCAGACAACACCACCATTGCTGCTCAGAGCGGTATCCTTTCAACTATATCTGAGGAAGGAAAAGTATTCATGGGAAGCCCTGCAATTCCGCTCAAGGATTACCTAAGAAGCTATGCTTTGTTTAAGAAAGCAGGTAAAAAATAGGAAATCCAAAATAATTTTTACCTTTGTATGATTTTATAAAAAGATAACCGATGCAGTTCCAACAGACACTTAAGAAAAAGTATTCATTTGAAGGCAAGGGTCTTCACACCGGAAGATTTGCTAATATGACAGTATGTCCAGCTCCGGAAAACACTGGTATCATCTTCGTCAGAACAGACGCAGAAAATGCAACTGTTGCCGCCCTTGCAGAAAACGTTTCGAATACGACACGCAGTACTACCATTTCACAGAATGGCGTATCGGTTTCTACCATCGAGCATATTCTTTCAGCATTGACAGGTATGGGAGTGGACAACGCTATCATCGAAATCGACAACATCGAAGTTCCGATTCTTGATGGAAGCGCTAAGCCATACATTGATGCTATCTGGGCAGATGGTTTCGTTCAGCAGACAGAGCCAAGAAAGTACATCGAAATCAAGGAAACCGTTGAAGTAGTGAATGAGGAAGTTGGTTCCATCGTAAGAATTGAGCCAGCAGAAGAATTCAGCTACGACATCAAGGTTGACTTCAATTCAAAGGTACTTGGAGTTCAGCACGCAGTTTGGAATCCTTCAGTAGTATATGCCGAGGAGATTGGCGTCTGCAGAACATTTGTCTTTTTCCATGAAATCGAATTCCTTTTCAACAACGGACTTGTAAAGGGCGGAGATGTAGACAACGCAATAGTAATTGTAGAGCGTCCTGTCACAGACCAGCAGATCAGCAAGATGTCTGCTCTCTTCAATATCCCTGCACTCACAGTTCGTGACGACGGTTACCTCAGCAATCTTCAGCTTCGTTTCCCTAACGAGTGCTCAAGACATAAGATGCTTGACCTCATCGGAGACCTAAGACTTTGCGGAGGCTTCCTTAAGGCTAAGGTGACAGCAGAAAAGGCAGGACACGGAATTAACACAACTGCAGCAAAAGCAGTCAGAGCACAACTATAAAACAAAAATCATTATGGCAAACATTCATCCACTTGCAACAGTTCACCCAAATGCAAAACTTGGAGAAAATGTAGAAGTAGGACCATACGCCTACATCGAGGAGCACGTTGAAATCGGAGACGGAAGCAAGATTCTTCCACACGCTACTATTTTCAACTATGTAAAGATGGGAAAGAACTGCACTGTATTCCCAGGAGCTGTTGTAGGTGCCATACCTCAGGACCTCAAATTTGAGGGAGAAGAGACTTACGTAGAGATTGGAGACAATGTAAATATACGCGAATGCGCTACAATCAACCGTGGAACAAAAGCTAGCGGAAGAGGTGTAACAAAGATTGGCAACAACTGCCTTCTTATGTCTTATGTGCATGTCGCACATGACTGTACAGTAGGTAACAACTGTATCCTTGTAAGCTACGTAGGTATCGCAGGTGAAACTGACGTTGACGATTGGGCAACAATCGGAGGAAGCACAGTTGCTCACCAGTTCTCAAGAATCGGAAAGCACGCTATGGTCGGTGGCGGTTCTAAGATCAACAAGGATGTACCTCCATATGTACTTTGCGGACGCGAACCTCTCTCATATGCAGGTGTTAACATCGTAGGACTTCGCAGAAGAGGCTTCTCATCAGATCAGATCCGTAGCATCAAGGATATGTACGACATTATCTACAATTCCGGCTTGAATACCACTGATGCATGTGCACGCATTGAGGCTGAATATCCTCAGACAGAAGAAAGAGATACAATCCTCGCATTTATCAGAGGTTCTAAGAGAGGTATCATCAAGGGCCACCTTGGATCAAAAGGAGAATAAGAATAGTGCCTAAACTATTATCAACAGCATACTTTCCACCAGTTTCCTATTTTGCAGCCATTGCACAGGAAATGGAAGGACTGATAAAAAAGGGAGATGACAGGAAAAACATCCTGCCATCTCCTTTATCTTCTTCTATCATATTCATTGAGACCTGCGAAAATTACCAGAAGCAGTCTTACCGTAACAGATGCCGCTTCTACGGAGCGGATGGAGTCCAGACACTCTCCTTCCCTATCGTTCACGAAAACGGAACTCATAAAAATCTTATCTCTGAGGTAAAAGTAGATTATAGCAAGCCGTGGGTACTTCAGCATAAAAGGGCCATTACATCAGCTTACGGCACATCTGCATATTTCGAATATTACCAGGACGAGCTGTTTGCCATCCTTGACTCTCAGCCAGAAAAGTTAATAGACCTCAACACAGCACTGCTCAAATTCTTCATTGAAAAGACTGGCTTGAAGGCAGACATACACACAACCTGCGAATTCAGACTGGACGGCACAGCCTCATTAGAAGGCCAAGACATCAAATGCGATGATCTGCGCGAAATCATCCATCCAAAGCGCCCTAATGACATTCTCAAAAGGCTGGATCTTGAAAAGCCGTACTTCCAGGTATTCTCCCCAAAGCACGGCTTCCAATCTGATCTATCAATCATGGACCTGTTATTTAACGAAGGTCCTGACTCTATTCTTTATCTAAAGAAGCTCTAACTAACAGAGTCTCCAGAACACATCTATCGTACGTGCAGCTTCAGCAACATCGTGAACACGAAGTATTGAAGCTCCCTCCTGCAATGCCTTCAGATGAAGCACCTGAGTCTGTGGAAGTGCCTCCTCTGGAGTAATATCGAATGTCTTGTATATCATACTCTTACGCGACACTCCGACTAACACCTGCGGAATTTTTCCAGGAGGATAAGGTTGACGGAACTTGCGTAGTTCACGCATCATCTGATAGTTCTGCGCCGTTGTCTTAGCGAAGCCAAAACCAGGGTCAAGAATCCAGTTCTTAATGCCATTAGCCTGGGCCTTCTCGGCAAACTCCATAAAATAATCCACGACATCCTGCACGACATCCTCATACTGAGTCAACTCCTGCATCGTCTTGGATGTCCCCCTCATATGCATAGCAATATATCTTAGCCCCAATCGTCCCACTGTCGGAAGCATCTGCGGATCATTCTCACCTGAAGTAATATCATTCACGATAATCTCTCCAATATAATCATATGCTTTCTCTACAACTTCTGACCAGCAAGTATCGATTGAGATTGGAATATCCGGATACTTGCTTCTGATAGAGAGGAGAGCTGGCTTCAGACGTTCCCACTCCACCTCCGGACCAACAGGCTCAGAGCCCGGACGGCTTGAACAAGCACCCAAATCTAGAATTGTGGCACCTTCTTTCACCATTTCTGCTACTCGAGACATTAACTTTTCCTCACTAGCACAACGGCTTTCAGCATAAAACGAATCATCAGTAAGATTGATGATTCCCATAATGTCGATATGTCTTCCTTTTGTCATAGTTTTAGTTTTTGATTGATGACAAAAATAATATATCTTTGTGTGATTTGAAAACATTTAATTATGCTAGTAGTTCTCGAAGGCCTGGACGGTGCAGGCAAATCCACTCAAGTAAAGAAGTTAAGAACATATCTGGAAAGCCTTCTAGGTAATCTTGAATACATACATTTCCCAAGATATGATGCTCCGGTTTACGGAGATCTGATCAGCCGTTTCCTTCGAGGCGATTTCGGTAACAACGAAACAGTTCACCCACAGCTGGTTGCTTTAATTTTCGCAGAGGACAGACATGGTGCAGGCCCGCAGATGAAGGCAACCCTTCGTCAGGGAGGTCACATTCTGTTAGACCGCTACGTCTACTCCAATATTGCATATCAGTGCGCCAAATTGAAGAACACAGAAGAGGCTGAGGACCTCAGAGAGTGGATCTTCAACACAGAGTATGGCAACTTCGACCTACCAAAGCCAGACCTCAACATCTTCCTCGATGTACCGATCAGTTTCGTTGAGTCTAAGCTTAAAAGCCAGAGAGGTGGAGCAGACAGAAACTACCTTGAGGGTGCACAGGACATCCATGAGGCAGATATTCAGTTCCAGGTCCGGGTAAGGGATATTTACCGTCGCCAGTGCGAACTGGATCCCTCGTTCATCAGAATAGATTGTTCTGACGAAAATGGCAACATGCTGCCTCCTGACGCGATTTTTGCCAAGATACAGAAAACCGTAGATGAATATGTCGGTTAGTCAGTCTCTCAAATATTTCTTTCTAAGATTCAGAAGATTCTGCGGATTCATCTGCGGATTTGTATTTTTCATCTCAGGTATCCTGAAACTTATGGATCCTGTGGGAGCTGGACTTGTCATGGACAGCTACCTGAACTTTCTTCATGTCGGATTTCTAAAATTTGCATCAAAAGGACTAGGATTATTCTTTGCCCTGGCTGAAGTGCTGATAGGAACAGCATTGATAACAGGAGTCTGGAGAAAGGTTACTGCCATTGCAGCTATTTCTATACAGGGATTTTTCACTCTTCTGACCCTTGTTCTGTTAATATTCAATCCGGTGATGGATTGCGGATGCTTCGGTGAGGCCATTCATCTGACGCATCTACAGACATTCGTAAAGAACCTTATAATCTGCGCTTTACTAGCTGTTGCATTCATCCCGATGAGGAATCTTGGAAGGCCGTTGAAGCGTAAATATGTATCTTTCGGCATAGTATGCGCATCTGTAATAGCCTTCTCCGTATATTCATTGCTTTATCTGCCACTGGTTGATTTCACAGATTACAAACCCGGTATAGCACTCTCTGCTGCCAGACCAGATTCAGAAACAACAGATGAAGAAGCCTTTGAATCTGTATTTGTGTACGAAAAGGAAGGAGAACAGAAAGAATTCACATTAGAGACACTACCGGACTCAACCTGGACATTTGTAAGCACACACACTGTGCAGAAACAGAGTCTGGACGACACTGGAGCAGATCTTTCATTCTACAACGAACATCACGAATACCAGGACACTCTTGCCACTCAAGGCAATGTAATGATCATTTCCATTTATAACCCGGATATAAAGGAGAAGAAATGGAAAGAAATAGTCGGGTTCGCAGAACAGGCCAAAGGCGCAGGATTCACTCCTATGATTCTAGTAGCCGCAACGCCTGATCAGATAAATGGTATTGCCACAAATGACATCCCAGTATATTTCGGTGATTACAAGACACTTATCACTCTGAACAGATCAAATGGAGGAGCAGCGTGGTTCAGCCAAGGTTACCTGATCAAGAAATGGGCACCGCGTCTTTATCCTGACGAAGAACAACTCAGCGAATACATCAAGAGCAACCCGACAGAAACCATTCTTGAAAATGATTCTGAAGGCAACCTTATTTTCCAGGGTATTTTACTTTATGTATTTGCCGTAATGCTTTTACTCTAACCATTTTTATATATATTTGCGCCCGTTTTAAGAAACTACAATTATGAGCAATCAATCACTTTTGGCAGTATCGCCTATCGACGGAAGATATTCACGTCAGACAGAAGTTCTTAGAGAGTATTTCAGCGAGTATGCACTCATTAAATACAGAGTACGCATTGAGATCGAATATTTTATCGCTCTTTGCCAGATTCCTCTTCCACAGCTTGCTGATTTCGACAATTCTAAGTTCGAAGCCCTTAGAGACATCTATAGAAATATGACACCTGAGGATGCAGCCAAGGTGAAAGAGATTGAGAAGGTAACCAACCACGATGTCAAGGCTGTTGAGTACTTCATCAAGGATCGTTTCAAGGAAATGGATATCCTCAAATGGGGAGAGTTCGTTCATTTCGGACTTACATCTCAGGATATCAACAACACCTCTGTCCCTCTTTCATTCAAGGAGGCAATCGAGGAGAGTTTCATGCCACTCTTGAAGGAGGTCCTTGGACTCATCAAGGGTATGGCTACAGAGTGGGCAGAGATTCCTATGCTTGCAAAAACTCACGGTCAGCCAGCATCTCCAACTCGCGTTGGCAAGGAGTTCAACGTATTCGTGGTACGTCTTGAGGAGCAGATCCGTCAGTTCGAGCTTCTTACTTATCCAGCTAAGTTCGGTGGAGCAACAGGTAACATGAATGCCCATAAAGTAACATATCCTGCAGTAGACTGGATTGCATTCGGAAATGAATTCGTTGCATCCCTCGGTCTCAAGAGATCATTCCCAACTACTCAGATCGAGCATTACGACAACCTTGCATCATTGTTTGACTGCCTGAGAAGAATCAATACAATCCTTATCGACTTCGCTCGCGACATCTGGACATATATTTCAATGGAGTACTTCCGTCAGAAAGTTAAAGCAGGTGAGGTAGGATCATCAGCAATGCCTCATAAGGTAAATCCTATCGACTTTGAGAATGCAGAGGGTAATTTCGGAGTAGCAAATGCGCTCTACACTCATTTGTCAATGAAGCTTCCGATTTCTCGTCTCCAGCGTGACCTTACAGACTCAACTGTACTCCGCAACATCGGAATGCCACTTGCACACTCTATGATTTCACTCAACTCACTCAAGAAGGGTCTTGGCAAACTTATCCTCAATGAGGATGCTCTTCGCGCTGACCTTGAAAGAAACTGGGCTGTCGTAGCTGAGGCAATCCAGACTATCCTTCGCCGCGAGAACTACCCTAACCCATACGAGACACTCAAGGCCCTCACCCGTACAGGTGCAGGTATCAACCACGAGGTAATCGCAGAGTTTATCGAGACTTTGGAAGTAAGTGAATCAGTAAAAGAGGAGCTCAGAGTGATTACTCCTTGGACATACACTGGATTCTAAAAGAATATTATTCAATAATATAGACATCTTCGCCAGGGGCAGTGAAATGATACTGTTCTCTGGCGAATTTTTCTAATGTATCCTTATCTGTCTTGAGCATATTGATACGTTTATCCATCTCCTCAAGATCCTTGCGATACTGCTCAATTTCTTTTTCCTGAGCATTTATATCCATCTTGGCTTTAGTCCAATGAATAACTGTGTTACCAGGGCCAACGACCCAAATAAACAAGAATACAGCAGTTGCCAAAGCGACAAACACCCAGAAGCTTTTGTGCTCACCCTTAAATATATCGTTGACTCTTTTCATTTTTTGTAACTTTTAATGGAATACTTGGCAAAAATAGTTATTTTTGAAAAATTTTAGATCACAGAACAAAATTTAACTTAATACACTAATAAATTATGAAACCTACACTTTTGGTACTTGCTGCTGGTATGGGTAGCCGTTACGGCGGACTAAAGCAGATGGACGGTCTTGGTCCTAATGGAGAAACTATCATCGATTATTCTATCTACGATGCTGTTGAGGCTGGATTCGGTAAGGTAGTTTACATCGTGCGTGAGTATTTCAAGGAGCAGATGATCGAGCACGTCAAGGAGAAATATGGTAACGTAACATGTCCTGACGGTGAACCACTTCAGTTTGAGTTTGTAACTCAGGAGCTTGAGAAGATTCCTTCACAGTTCACTCTTAACCCTGAGAGAGAGAAGCCATGGGGTACAGCTCATGCAGTGCTTATGGGTGAGGAAGTAATCAACGAGCCTTTCGCTGTTATCAATGGTGATGACTACTACGGAAAGGATTCATTCAAGATTCTTGCTGATTGGCTAAGAGCTCATGAAGGTAAGACTGGTGAGTACGCTCTCGTAGGATTCGAGCTTGACAACACACTTTCAGAGTCAGGTGCAGTATCACGTGGTATCGGAGCTGCCGATGAGACTGGTTTCCTTACAAACGTTGTAGAGCATCATAAGATCGCTAGAGCTGAGGACGGTAAGATTTACGGAGAGAACAGCGTTACAGGTGAGACTGTAGAGCTTGCAGACAAGGCTCTTTGCTCAATGAACATGTGGGGCTTTACTCCTGATTATTTCCAGAACAGCAAGGACACATTCGTTGCATTCCTAGAGAATCATGGAAATGAACTTAAGTCTGAGTTCTACATTCCTTACGCTATCGACTGCATGATTAAGAATGGAAGCGCTAAGACTGAGCTTCTTTCTACATCATCACGTTGGTTCGGAGTTACATTCCAGGAGGACAGACCTGGCGTTGTAGCTAAGTTCCAGGAGTTTGCAGATCAGGGTATCTACCCTACTCCACTCTACAAATAATTATCGACAATCAGACATACCTAACGCTCTGGAACAATCCCTCCCACTTTGTGGGTACTTCCCTCAGCGACCTGAGGGGTAGCACGGTTCCGGAGCGTTAGGTATGTCTAGAGCAATGCTATATATTAACAATGAAATTTTTCAAGAGACATAGCGGAAGAGGATCATACGATCTATTCTCTAACTACAACCACTTTATGCCGGGAGTGGGAGGAATGTTCGGATTGTTGGGATTGTTTATCCTTGGTGGTTTATTGGGTAATCTGGTTTTGCTGGCTTTGCAGGCCTTCCTTCCTGAAATAGCTTCAGAATATGGAACATTGGTTTCATACCCTTTGATGTTTATCCCGGCTATGCTATACGCATCAGCTAAAAGTCGTTTCGACGAGAACTTTACTCCAAGCGTACCGGTTGACAGCAACAGATTCGGCAAGTCAGGAGGATTTGCAATGGCGATAGTTGTGTCTATAGCTACGCTTGCTGCTGCCTTTGTAACAGACATCACAGCCAAGCTATTGCCTCCAATGCCTGATTTCCTTGAGCAGGCTATGAAACAGCTATTGGATGCTCCACTTTGGATCACATTGATTTCTGTTTCAATCTTTGCCCCATTCTTTGAGGAATGGCTTTGTAGAGGTATGATTATGAGAGGATTGCTTGGCAAGATGAGCCCTACTGCTGCTATCATCATTTCAGCTGCATTCTTTGCTCTGATCCATCTGAATCCATGGCAGGCTATCCCTGCTTTCATCCTAGGACTACTCTTCGGATTTGTATATTACAAGACTGGCTCACTGAAACTCACAATGCTCATGCACTGTGTAAATAACACAATGGCAGCATTGCTCAGCAGAGTCCCACAATTTGAGGAAGCGGAATCATTCGTTGATGTAATGAATCCATGGTCCTATGCAGGAATCTGCGTGTGCTGCGTAGCTTTCCTGGCAGCAACAGTTGTTGTACTTATGAATATCCCTAAGCCTGAGAAATAAAGGCTTCTGCTGGGGCAAGAGCATCCAGTTTCCCGACATCGAGGAAATCAAGATTCTCGGCAACAACGCCATATATCGGATGCTTGACAGCGGCCCAGAGATAGAAATTCATTATTGAGAACTTTACACCGGCGGGATCTTCTACAGGAAGGTCTCGCCATTTTGCATACTCCTCCATCAGGTCAAAGACCTTATCTGACATGATATGAATACCTGAGAATCCGTATCTGGCGCATGCATCCAATGGGATAGAATCATCCGCAAGTTTATAATCTCCAGTATTGGTATTGTGCCAACCTACAAGTCTCCTAGTCTGAGGGTGGAAAAGGAGAAAACGTGTAGTTTCACGCTCACTGACAAGCAATGTGGCAAGCGCTTCAGGCTGGACCTTAGACTCCAGCCACTTCAAATCTGCGTTTGAAAGTATATCCACATTATGAATCAGGAAATGTCCGCAATTTTCAAGCAGATGGCGGGCATGATGCACAGCTCCACCTGTTTCTAAAAGTTGCTGCCTTTCATCACTGAAACGAAGCAACATCTTACCTTCCTCCAGCTGATCTTCCGAAGTCACAATCCAGTCCTGCTCAGCTGCCCAAGCTTCAATCTTGTCAGCAAAATGGTGCACGTTCACCACTGCCTGATTGATGCCAGAAGCCATCAATTTACGACAAGTATGCTCGATAAGCGGTTTGCCACAAACTGGCACCAATGCTTTTGGAAGTGTGTCTGTTATAGGTTTCAGGCGAGTTCCCAAGCCCGCTGCGAATATCATTGAATTCATATCTTTCTGCTTTATATCTCTATTGAAATAGTGTACTAGTTAAAAAGTTGAGGTGGATATGCAACCTGCTCACGGTGTGTCAGACGGATGCGTACATTAGGGAATTTGGAAGCAAGATGATGCGCCAGATGCTCAGCGCAATAAACGGAACGATGTTGTCCACCAGTGCATCCGAATGAAACCATCAGACTGGTAAAGCCGCGCGAAGCATAGGTCTCGACATGAGGATCGACTACCCCATAAACATGCTCTAAAAACTGGATAATCTCCCCATCTTCCTCAAGAAAACGGATTACCGGCTCATCCTTTCCTGTCAGGGCCTTATATGGGGCATATCGTCCGGGGTTATGGATAAACCTGCAGTCAAACACATATCCTCCTCCATTGCCGGACATATCCTGAGGGACTCCCTTCTTGAAAGAAAAACTGCACACCTTAACCTCAAGCACTCCCTCCTCGGTCTCTTGGGATGCAAATTTAGGAAGTTTGGTCAGGGACTCCAACAATGTCATCAGGTAAGGGTACTCATCAAAATGCAACTTCAGGATTTCTCCTAATGCAGATATTGCTGCCGGAATTCCTACAACAAAATTAGCCTTCTGCTCAACCAAGCCCCTGAATCCATAGGCTGCCAAAACCTGAAGAGAACGGAAGAGAACGTACTTCCTTAATTGAGTTCTGAAAGCAGCTTCATCAACAGAGGTATATTTACTTAGTGCATTCAGATAAGTCTGCAACATTTTCTCTTTCAACGACTCGGCATATCCAGATCTTGCATGCCAAACGAAAGATGCCACGTCATAATAGATCGGGCCCTGCAGACCTCCCTGAAAATCAATAAAGTATGGTTCTTCATTATTTATCAGGACATTTCTGCTATTAAAGTCGCGATATAAGAAAGTCTGAGTATCCGCCCCCACAAGCAGGTCATCGGCAAGATGTTCAAAATCCTCCTGCAATGCTACCTCATCAAACTCAAGACCTGATGGTTTCAGGAAGCAATACTTGAAATAGTTCAGATCGAACATTATAAACCTGCGGTCAAAGCATTTTATAGAGTAACATTGTTCAAAGTCAAGACCCTCCGCTCCCTCGAACTGAATTTTAGGCAAAGCAGACATCGTTCGGCAAAGCAGGTCATCCACATCTGCTGTCCCCTCACCGCTCTTGCCAGCCTTCACATACCTATCGTACAAAGCCTCATTTCCAAGATCGCTCAACAGATACGCCATTTTATCCTCATTCACAGCAAGAATTTCCGGAACTTGTATTCCTTTGGAGGCAAAATGCTGAGCCATGTATAAAAATGCATGATTCTCCTTAGCATCAACACCAAGCACACCAATACAAGAGGCCACATCGCCTGTTAAACGATAGTACTGTCTGTTGCTAGCTGAACCTGTGATAGGGATAATCGAGGTTGGTTCCTCAGAGAAAACCTTGTTAAAAAGAAGCTTTAATCTGTCCATCTGACTAATTGTAAAATATTTGCGAATTTACGAAAACAGATGATAAAAAAGACTATATTTGTGTGCTTAACAAATAAAAAGAATGTTCAATTACGCATATTGCTCAGACAAGTACCAATATACTATGGGAAAGTCGTTCTACGACAGTGGAATGAAAGACAAAAAGGCTGTCTTTAATCTGTTTTATAGAAAAGCACCGGAGAACAATAACTGGGCTGTAGTTAGCGGCACAGACGAGGTGGTGGAAATGGTATCACATCTCGGGAACATGGATCCTGACTTCTTTGAAAGATTCCTTCCGGGAGAAGAATATGCCGAATACAGAGGATATCTATCCTCAATGAAATTCACAGGCAACATCTACGCAATGAGAGAGGGCGAAATCGCCTTCCCGAATCAGCCGATCATCATTATTGAAGGACCGCTTATTGAAGCTCAGGTACTTGAGACACCTATGCTCTGCATCATGAACCACCAGATGGCAGTAGCGACAAAGGCTTCTCGAGTGTGCAGAGCAACCAATCGCCCAGTCAGCGAATTTGGTTCAAGACGAGCACATGGACCTTGGGCCGCTACATACGGAGCCAAAGCTGCTGTAATCGCAGGATGTAGCACAACATCCAACATTCTTGCCGGCACTTTCTTCGATTACGGCTCAACAGGAACAATGGCTCACAGTTATGTAACTGCTTTCGGTAGCAGCGTAGCTGGTGAATATGAAGCCTTCGACACATATATCAAGACTCATAGAAATGAGCCGCTCATAATGCTCATCGACACATACGACACATTGAAATGTGGTGTACTAAATGCGATTAAAGCATTCAAGAACAATGGCATAGATAATTCATACAAACATGGATATGGTGTCAGATTGGATAGCGGTGACCTCGCATACCTGTCAATCGAGTGCAGACGCATCCTTGACGAGAATGGTTTGACAGGATGCAAAATCTTTGCAACCAATTCGCTTGACGAATACTTGATCACAGACCTTGAGCGCCAGGGAGCATGTATCGATTCATACGGAGTGGGTGATGCAATTGCAACAAGCAAGGCAGCTCCTTGTTTCGGCAATGTTTACAAACTGGTCGAAATAGATGGCGAGGCTGTACTCAAGCGCTCAGAAGACAAGATCAAGCTCATTAACCCAGGCAGCCAGATTACATACCGCATTATGATCAATGATCCTAGCAAGGGTGAGATCTTCAAGGTTGATGTAACATGCCTACGCGGCGACTCGCTCAGCAAGCAGATTGAAGCTGGTGAAACCTTCACAGTTTGCGACGAATACGACCGCTACAAGAATAAGACTTTCGAGGCGGGCACATATACCGCCCTGATTATGCAGCACAAAGTAATCGAGAACGGTATATGTTGCGCCAAGAAATACACTCTTCAGGAGAAGAAGGCTTATTGCCATGATACTCTGATGCATTTCAGCCCAAGCGAGCGACGTCTGATCAACCCACACTACTACAAAGTGGACATTTCGGACGATCTTTATAACTTGAAGATGAGCATCATCACTAAACTTGTAGCAGAAATCAGAAACTTCAAAGGTTAATTATACTATGCAGAATACAGCATTGGTCGTAGTGGACATGCAGTACGATTTTATCGACGGCAGTCTTGCCTGTCAAAACGCAGACAACGCAATCTCCCAGACACTCAACTTCATTGACAAGCACACAAAAGGACAGAGAGGAGAAGAGCACGAAATCCTTGATACCTTCCCTATCCTCTTCACTCGAGACTACCATCCTGCTGACCATTCATCATTCGCAGAACAAGGCGGAACATGGCCATCACACTGTGTGGCAGGCACTCATGGAGCAGAGATTCATGAAAGTCTTGTCCCTTATGTATGCGAGGAGCTGACCTTTGATAAAGGATGCGATAAATCAGCAGAACAATACTCAGGATTTGAAGGACAAAATAATGCAGAACAGTCTCTGGGAGAGATTCTGGAGATGCTGGACACCACAGATGTGTACGTCTGCGGAATTGCCACAGAATACTGCGTACGCAACACCTGCGAGGATCTGAAGAAGGCAGGTTACAAGGTTCACCTACTCTCTGAATGCCTTGGATATGTAGACGAAAAAGGTCACATACAGGCGCTTCAAGAAATGTCCGACAACGGCATCTGTATCGAATAATAGGATATATCCTATTTTATTCGTAACTTTGCCGTTTCGTTATGAAGAATTTTTTAGCAAAAATATGGTTCCCCACCCTGCTTATAGGATTGGCAGCAGTCCAGTCTTTTGGCATTGATGCCAGCAGAGCATTGAGCATCCCGGGGCTTAGGGACTCTATCATTCTCAGCAGAATAGATGACACTTCTTCTGCTGAGGTCGCTGTTGTAGATTCTTCATCCGCAACGCCAGACACATTAGCTGTAGCTGACACTGCTGTTCAAGATACAATCGCTGCACGCGACACAATCCGTATTCCAGACTCATTGGAATTCAAGGATCCATTCTTCTTCAAGTACTACATTGCAGTCAAAGACTCGACTACAAGAAAGCAGATCAGAGACTCGCTGATGCAGATTGGAGATACTCTTGAGCTTATGAAGCTTGACTCCCTTTACATTAAGGATTCAACTGAGGTTGCTGTCGCAAAGTTCAATGCATGGTATAATTCTCTTACCAGAAAAGAAAGAAAAAAATACGATTACGAGCAGGAACTCCCGGCTAAAATCGCCGAGATGAACAGAAAGATGGAAGTCAAGGACAGCCTTAGAGCAGTCAAGGACAGCATCATTTCTGCCACACCTCGTATCCTGGAAACTTTTGCAGTGCCAGATTCAATGCACTACAAAAGAATCATCACTTGGAAGCATGACAGAAAATTCCACGATGTAAACATCCAGAAGTTCGACACAACCTACAACTATCATTTCTACGACTATCCTTTCTTCAAAGAAGATGTTAACACGACATGGCTAGGTGTATCAGGTTCACCAGAGCAGTCATTCAACTACTTCAAGAGAGAGAATCTCGATAACGCTATATTCTATACTGGTCTTCAGAGATATAGCTTCACAGCAGAAAATCTGCTGAATTACAACACTAAGACCCCATATACAGAACTTGCATATTGGGGAACACTCTTCTCAACACAAGACAAGGAAGAGTCCAACATCAAGGTACTTACTACACAGAATATCACGCCGGCACTCAACATCACTCTCGGCTTCCAAAGATTCGGTGGAAATGGTATGCTCAAGAGGGAGGACACCAACAACAGAAATGTAGTTATGGCAACCAACTACATGGGAAAACGTTATCTCATGCATGCCGGTTACATTTACAACAAGGTTGAAAGAAGTGAAAACGGTGGAATCGTCGATAATTTCTGGATCAGAGACACAACGGTTGATGCTCGAGAAATCGAGGTTAATCTTCGTGATGCAAGCAATTCACTTAAAAAGAATACGCTATATCTCGACCAGACCTACAGAATTCCGTTCTCATTCATCAATAAACTGAGAGCAAAGAAGGATAGCACCGCTGTGGACACACTAAGTATGGACACAGACATCACTTCAGCATTTATCGGACACAGCACCGAGTACTCTGTATATAGAAAGATGTACAAGGACGACATCGGCACATCTGATAAATACGGAAGAGAATTCTACGGAGACCGCTTCTATATCAACCCGACTAAGAGTGCAGACTCACTCAGGGTAATGAAGTTTGAGAACAAAGTCTTCCTACGCCTCCAGCCATGGAAATCTGACGGAATCGTATCTAAGCTGGATGTGGGAGTAGGTGATAAATTATGTAATTACTATAGCTTCCAGCCAGCAGATTATATTCAGGGAAGAAACAATGTCCTTTTGAACTCAATGTACCTTTATGCAGGAGCTAAAGGACAGTACAAAAAGTATCTCAACTGGAATGCTGACGGACAGTACACATTCTTAGGATATGAACTGAACGACTTCGGAATCAATGCTGACGTAGCTGTCAACTTCTATCCTTTCAGAAAAGATAAGCAAAGCCCGCTCACCCTTAGAGGTCACTTTGAAACCAACCTCAAGGAGCCAGATTATTACGAGCAGCATCTGTACACAAATCACTTCAAGTGGGACAACGACTTCGGAAAGATTTCAACTACTAAAGTCGAAGCATTCTTAGATATTCCAAGATGGGATCTCTATGCGTCATTCGGATATGGACTTCTAAGCAACAATATCTACTATGACAATCAGGGAATCGTGCAGCAGAACACTAATCCTATGAGCGTCATGACTGCTAGCCTGAAAAAGAATTTCACTGTTTGGAAATTCCATCTGGACCACGATGTACTTTTCCAGCTCTCATCTAACCAGAGCGTGGTACCTCTACCAATGCTGGCGCTTAACTTGAGATATTACTTCCAGTTCGATGTGGTCAAGAAAGTCATGCAGATGCAGATTGGAGCTAACGGAAGGTATACGACAAAATGGTACGCCCCTGCGTATAATCCTGTGCTTGGAGTCTTCCATAACCAAGATATTGAGCAATACGGAAACTGTCCTTACATCGACGTATTCGTTAATATTCAGTGGAAGAGAGCATGTATTTTCTTGAAAGCTGTCAACCTCAATATGGGATGGCCAAACAAGTCTGTTGACTACTTCTCAGCAGCAGGATATATTGCACCACAACGAGCATTCAAGTTCGGAATACATTGGCCGTTCTATATCCAGCCGGGCAGAGGAAATTCCTCAAATAGCTCAGGTTCAAAAGGAGGCGGTGGTGGATTAAATCTACCTGGAGGCCTCACTGCAAGATAACAGAAATGGATATTCGTCATCACATACTCAAATGGACACGAAACATCATCCTGATTATGATGCTGCTTATGATTGTCCCTAAGAGTGAAAGAACACGAATAACCAACTCAAGTTCTCAAAATCCGTTTGCTGGCAAACATTTGACCTGTGCAATCTATCTTAGTAACGAAATCACAAGCAAACAAGGCTTGGAGACCGGTTACAACTATGCCCTACTTCAAAGATTCACAAAAGACAACCACTGCACAGCGACAATACTCGTACGCGAAAACGAGCATTACCTTGATTCACTCAACGAGGGCAAGATAGATATATACATTGCACGTAAAGACGAAATTCAGGAAACAGATTCTATCAGTGTCAGCAACGTGTTAGACGATCTATATGTCTGGGCAGTAGGTGATGACCCCTCTAGGGAGAAGGTAAATAGTCTGAATAACTGGCTTAGGCACATTACCCACTCAAAGGAGAATATCGAACGTAGAGAACGATTCAGAGGTTCATTCAATCCATTCAGGCTTGCGGAAAAAGGAGCAATAAGAAACCGGGTAAGCCCTTATGATGAACTGATAAAAGAATATGCCGCTGTACTGGGATGGGATTGGAGAATACTAGCAGCTGTATTATACCAGGAGTCACGCTTCTCGATTAAAGCAGAATCCCATCGAGGTGCAAAGGGACTTATGCAGATAATGCCGGTTGTGGCAAGGAAATATGGTATTCAAGATTTGATTGACCCTCAACAAAACATTGCTGCCGGCACTAGAATGCTAGGTAAATTACAGGGTAATTGGAGATCAGAAGGCCTCTCAGGAGATGAATGCATAAAATTCACCCTTGCCTCATACAATGCAGGAGAGGCACGAATTCATGACTGCCGCAATCTGGCTAAAGCAAAGGGAAAGGACCACAATAACTGGAATGCAGTGGTAGAAGTAATTCCCCTGATGAGAGAGGATTCCATACTCGAAGAAGAATCCGTAAAGCTTGGTAAATTCCAAGGTAATGAGACGATCAAATATGTCGATAACGTAATGGCACTCTATAATGCCATCTGTGCCATCCATCCGACAAAATAAGCTCTATCGCACTCTAACAGTATCAGCTGGATCAACCTTCGAGATAAAGGCACAAGGTATCAGAAGCAAAAGCATTATAATCACAAAGGATATACAATCCACAGTCAACACAGAAAGCAGGTTCAGATTGACTGGCACAAAAGAGACAAAATAATTTGTCGGATTCAGCTTCAATAAGTGGAAAGTGCCCTGAATGAAACAGAAGAGAAGGGCCACAGCATTTCCAATCGCCATTCCCTTTAAGACCAAAGTAGCGGAACTACTCAAGAAAATCTTTGAAATTGCCTTATCAGTCATTCCCATAGCCTTGAAAACACCTATAGTAGATATGTTTTCGAACAATGTTATCAACAGGCCGGAAATCATGTTGAATCCCGCAACAATCATCATCAGCACCAGCACAAACAAGACATTAAAGTCAAGAAGATCCAACCAATCAAACAGCTGAGGATAACGTGATGATACTGATGATGCAAAAACATTCGTATCATCCTCATCAGCACCAGCATAAGCTATAAAACCGACTTCCTGCGTAGTGGCTTCAATCTGCTGCTTATCTCTATACTGAGGTTTCAGATTTACCTCAAGCATCGACGCATCATCATCTCCCCATCCGTTCAGTCTGCGTAAATCAGCAATATCAGCATATACAATCAAGTTGTCATCCGTTTCCACTACCGGATCATATATTGATGTCACCCTAAAATTACGAGCCTTAACCTTTTCCCCGACAAAATATGTCAGCACCTTATCTCCCTCACTCAATCCTGAAACCTTTGCCAGGCGACGAGGGATTGAAACCGTCAACGCAGTCGTATCATCAGTCTGAACACCTTTTATAAGTACACCATGAATATTCTCTCCCACCTTCATAATACCTGCTCTATATACAGCAGGATGTACCGACTCGACTTGCTTCAACTCACGCAATTGGGAAAGATAGCTAGGATTAGAATTGACTGGCTGTGCCTCATCAAGAAAATTAAGATTCGAAGGACATAGCTGAATATCACCACCCATTTGCGACAAAGCGTCACGCACCTCTGACCTGAAGCCAGAAGACACTGCCACAGCCACAATCATTATGATGTAGCTTATAGCAATCGAGATAGTGACAATACGTCTCTTATATCTCAAGCGTGATGCTATGAAGAATGTGTGCGTCATTTCTTTTTGCTCAATGCTTCAATACGCGCCTTTGCTACCAAGGCATCCTTTTCCGGAGCATACTTGACCATCATCTGGAGATACTTCACCTCAAGTTTTGTATCCCTCATCATACGAGATGCCAACACGCAATTCTGAATTGCAGTAAGGTCATTCGGATACTTTTTAAGTACCTTCGAATAAATCTTCAATGCAGATTTATAATTTTCTGTAACCAGATAATACGATCCAATATTATTAAGGTAGTCCACCTTATCTGGAAACAATTTGTAAAGATGCTGTGAAAGCTCCATAAATGCATTACGAGCAGCTGGAGTTGCCAATACAAAGAGGCTATAGCAATACTCCTGCATTGCCTCCTTGAAAAACTCCTTATCCTTCATCTCGCCTTCAAAGTCCCAATCCGTTTTACGGGCAGCGGCCTCATCAGCCAAGGCCTTCAAGTATGCCGCGGTGAGCTCCGGGCTACCTTTTTCGTAAGCCATATAGACATTTGCCTTGAGCACTCTTAAATCCAATCGATCCGGATACAACGAAATTGCTTTATCCATATGCTCCATCGACTTGCCGAACAATTCATCATCATAAGATGTCTCCTGGTAATAATAGACATCTCTATCCAATGAATCCTTAAGTTTTAACAGAGGTTCCATACCAAGATACTTCTTCTCGTACTTCTTTACTACCTCTGTTGACTGTCCCTTGGCAAGAAAATATCTGAATCGGCCTAAAAGCATATTAAGATTGGTAGAATCTGTCTTCTCCCATGCATTCAGAATAGTCTCTACTCCCAAACCAGCTGGTCCGAGCTGCTGAGTAATAAGATTATACCTACGCTCATACATCTCAGAAGTCTGAGCATAAGAAGCGATAGAACCAAGTATTAAAACTAAAGCTATAAGTATTCTTTTCATATCTGTTATTCCTTTATATCCATTCTTATTCGTCTACCCTGTGGATGAAGATTATTACATCTGTTACCGAGATTCTTCACAAACCCAAGAGGTACGCCATCATATTTAATCAGGACAAAACCCCTAGGCGCATCACTTAGAACTATGGCATCGCGATGCAGGAAAGCCAAAGCAGTCTGTCTGTCCACCTCTGCAGCCGGATAGGCATCATCCTTAAGTACTATCGACAAAGCCATATCTGCATCGGGAACTAGATCCTTGCCTTTCACGACACCCACAGCACATCCTGAAGCAAGCACATGCAGACGAGCACTTAAAAATTCCACCTCATCATTTATATTTGCCGGAACTGCTATAACTGTCTCACCTCTTTGCTTCAAGACCATCTCAACCATAAAGCAATCCTTCAGCTTTTCAGGAAGCGCAATCGGTTTTGCTTTTGAACGGACAGGCTTCAGATCCCTATCTGTAGAAGTATCTCCAACCTTTCGTACAGCAGAACAATACTGTCCCTCACCTTTAACAAAACCAGGTACCAGACTATATCCTAAACCAGTCTTTATAACACCCTCATATCCAAACACGTCATTTTCACAAAGCACTTCAGCTCCAAGCTCATCAGCAATCCACTGTACATTTCCATCATTTTCCAATCTATTGAAAGTACATGTTGAATACACGAGCACTCCTCCATGTGCCAATGATGGCCACATATCAGCAATAATCCTTCGCTGTCTGCCTTCACACAGGGCCACATTATTTTCTGACCATTGATCCTGGGCAGACTCATCTTTTCGGAACATTCCTTCACCTGAGCAAGGCACATCTGCGACTATCACATCAAAGAATCCCTCTAACGATGCAAATGCCGAAGGGTCATCTGAAGTCACAACAACATTTGGGTCACCCCACAAAGCAACATTTGAAGCAAGTACTCCTGCGCGCTGCTTCATGACCTCATTTGCAACTAAGAGAAAATCATCGCCATACTTTTCCCTGAGAGATGCGGCAAGATCTGTTGTCTTTCCACCAGGAGCTGCACACAAATCAAGAACTCGTAGCGAACGTCCCTGCGGAAGCTTTATATTGTCTAAACACTGACGAAAGACCTCACCCACGAACATCGAAGATGAATCCTGCACATAATATGCACCTGCATGGAAGTGCGGATCCAGCGTAAATATCGGTCTCTCCCCTAAAATCAGCCCCCACTTACTCCACAGCACGGGGTCTCCATCAAATGGATGACATTTCTTAAACGGATTCTGCCTTACTGCAACTGAAGCAGGCTGCTCAAACGCAGAAAAAGCGACAAGCGCATTATCGCGTCCTATCGCCTCCTCTAGATATACTCTGAATGTATCCTTTATCATTTCTGGAACATCGACGGATCCACTCCCTCCGGCATTCTGCCCTCAGACATAGCCACAAGACCATCAACAATCTTGTCCAGTCCTTCCTGAAGCTTAGATCCTAGCAAGGTCTTCATCATAAAGTTCAAATCCGCATCAAGGCAAATCTGAAAATCAGTCTTATATGGATCTGAAGCCGGATCAAAATGCAATGTCATATTAAAATTGAACGGAGCTCCATCATCCTGATATACAATCTTAGAATATGGTACTCTATCGCAAACCTTGACACCGATATTGAAGCCCTGAACAGTGGCATGAATTGAATCGTAATCCGCCTCTACCCCCTGTTTCTTATCTTCCGGGAGCATATGAACGAAGTTTCTCATATCCACGAACAGCATGTATAGTTCGTACGGAGCCTTCGACACTACAGCTCTCTTACTTTTAATCTCAACTGCCATATTATTTATCCTGTCCCCAAGTTGATGGAGAGAATCTCCATTCCTTCAACACCTCGATTTCTGAATCCTTGACGTAGCCAGTCTCTGCAGCCACTTCGATAAGTGTATCGTAATTAGACAATGTTGTCAACTCCACATTTGCATCCTCGAAAGCCTTGCGAGCCTTAGGGAAATTATACGAGAAGATTGCCACCATACCCATTACATCTGCACCAGCATTGACAAGGGCATCCTTGGCAGCAAGGCTGCTCATTCCTGTTGAAATAAGATCCTCTACAATAACAACCTTAGCACCTGACTCAAGAAGTCCCTCGATCTGTGAGCCTGTACCATGATCCTTCGGTTTTGGTCTGACATAGCAGAATGGTTTTCCCAGGATATGAGCAACAAGGTATCCATGAGCGATAGCTCCTGTAGCTACACCGGCGATCACCTCAACATCAGCATATCTTTCCTTAATGATATCAGCCATCCAACGGCAGATATTCTCTCTGATTTCAGGGTAAGAAAGGAGCTTTCTGTTATCACAATATATTGGAGATTTCCAACCTGAAGCCCAAGTAAAAGGAGCGTCTGGTCTCAACAAAACTGCCTTAACATCCATCAATGATTTGGCAACTGCTTTTTCTACTGATTCCATAATTATTTGTAGTTTATTGTTACTTCTGTCTATATTTGCCACGCGAATAAAATTTCTCGCACGCACATATCGTGCAAATATAACCAAAACATATTACATTTCATCGAAATGCGTAAAATATATCTCGAAAACAGAAGCATAATCATCTGCACAGAAGACGATCAGATATTAGCAGATCCCAATGCCATCAGATTCACTATGGGAAATAATGGAGGTCTGACAGAGATGATAGAAATGTTCGAGGTTTCAGATACTCTCCTGCGCATATTCATTCCAACAAACAACATAGAAGACACCTACGCCAAGGTTTGCGCCGAATTCCTTGAAGTCAACGCAGGTGGAGGTCTTGTTGAAAATCGCAGAGGTGACTTCCTTCTAATCAACAGAAATGGACTCTGGGACCTTCCCAAAGGGCACCAGGACCCTGGCGAAGAAATAAGCGTAACTGCCCTACGCGAGGTCCAGGAGGAAACAGGAATTGAAGAATTAAGCCTTCAAGAGCTCATATGCATAACTGACCACTGCTATAAGAGAAATGGTATCTGGCATTTGAAACACACATGGTGGTACAGAATGCTTGACAACAAACCAATCGATCTGACTCCTCAGAGAGAGGAAGACATTTCAAAGGCAGCATGGGTAGCCAAATCAAGTTTGCCACCATTTTTGCAGAACACCTACCCCTCTATAGTAGAGGTATTTAGGGAAGCAAAAATATAATTTTTACACCAAGTGAAACAAAATTGAAAAAATTTCGTATAATTGGTTGTATGCGCATATAAATTTTTAAACAAATATGAAACTTTCACAATTCCAATTCAATCTCCCGTCAGAGAAAATCGCAACAGAACCGCCGAGATGGCGTGATGAGTGCAAACTCATGGTTCTTCATAAGAGCACTGGAGAGATTGAGCACAAACTTTTCAAGGATATCATTGAGTATTTCGGTAAAGGTGACACATTTGTCCTCAATGACACAAAGGTATTCCCAGCTAGACTTTACGGAAACAAAGAGAAGACTGGAGCCGACATCGAGGTATTCCTTTTAAGAGAGCTCAACCGCGAACAGAGACTTTGGGATGTGGTTGTTGATCCTGCCAGAAAGATCAGAATAGGAAATAAGCTCTATTTCGGAGAAGGAGACAGCCTTGTGGCCGAGGTTATTGATAACACTACATCAAGAGGACGTACCCTCCGTTTCCTCTATGATGGTAGCTACGAGGAGTTCAAAGAGACACTTTTCGGACTCGGACAGACACCGATTCCTGATTGGGTAAAGAAGGAGGTGACTCCAGAGGATGCCGAGAATTTCCAGACCATCTTCGCTAAGCATGAAGGTGCAGTCTCAGCTCCAGCAGCAGGTCTTCACTTCAGCCGTGAGCTCTTCAACAGAATGATTCTCAAGGACATCAACAAAGCGTTCATCACTCTTCACATGGGTATTGGACATTTTAGAGAAGTAGATGTAGAGGATCTCTCTAAGCACAAGATGGACTCTGAGAGACTCATCATCACAGAAGAGGCTGCAAATCTCATCAACAAGACAAAGAGAGAGAAACACAAAGTACTCGCAGTAGGTATCACTACTATCAGAGGACTTGAGACTTATGTTACCACTAATGACGAAGTGAATGCATACGACGGATGGACAAACAAGTTCATTTTCCCTCCTCACCGTTTTGCAATTCCTGACGCAATCGTTTCAAACTTCCACAGACCTGGCTCTACTATGCTCATGTCAGTAGCTGCATTTGGTGGTTATGAGAACGTAATGAAGGCATATAACATTGCACTCAAAGAGGATTACAAATTCGGTCCATATGGAGATGCGCTACTTATCCTCTAATCTAACTTTGATAAAAAAAGTTAAATCTTCATAAAAAAGAGAAAAATCTTTTCTCTTAAGAATCTGAAACCGGCTTTATCCATTGCAGGATAGGTCGGTTTTTAGTTTTCTTTGCGACATGAAAAATTATGAAGAAACCATCAGTGCATGCGCTCTGAACAGGATTTTTGGCTTTGAGCCCAAAATCGGACTTGCTTTATTGAACCACTTCGGAAGCGCAATCGAAGTCATGAGACTAAACAGAAAAGACCAAGACCTTCTGCTCGGTCCTCATTCCAAATATACGGGAATGATAGGCCCTGAAGCAATTGATGCTGCAGCTCAAGAATTAGATCATCTGGTTAATAAGAACATCTATTTCATAGGCTATACACACGAACACTACCCTCGTCTTCTCAAAGAATGCGAGGACGCTCCCATAGGCATATATATAAGGAGCAACACTCCTATTGAATCTTTATTTACTCCAAGACAAAGCATTGCAGTGGTCGGAACTCGAGACATCTCATTATATGGAGAAGAATGGTGTCATAAAATTGTAAACAGCTTTGCAAGCACATCCGACAAACCTCTAGTTGTCAGTGGATTAGCATTAGGAACTGATATCTGCGCCCACAAAACAGCGCTTGACCTCGGGTTACCTACCATCGGCGTCATGGCCACAGGCCCTGAACAGGTTTATCCTTGGAGGCACACCGAATTTGCAGAACGTCTTGTAAGCACTCCCGGGTGTGCACTCATCACAGACTATCCTCCAGGCACTGCACCACTTGCTATACATTTTCTCAGACGAAACAGGATTATCGCCGGCTTAAGTCAATCCACACTACTTATTGAATCCAAAATACGTGGTGGAGGAATGATGACATGCAGACTTGCCTTCTCATACGGACGCGAAGTCTATGCGCTCCCTGGCAGAGTTGATGATCTGCGTTCCCAAGGTTGCAATCTGCTCATCAGAGAAAAGATTGCAGAACCTGTCACTTCAGAGAAAGAGCTTCTCAAAAGTCTTGGATTCAAGTGTGCAAGAGGTAGCAGAACACACAATGACTTAGCAGCATTGGAAACAACCTATGCCTCAACTATCCCTATGGAGAAAATCAATCAAATGTCAACAATTCTACTTTATATAAAGAAATACAGAGGCATCACTATCGAAGAGATTGCAGAAAAGACACAATTTGAATATAGTCGTACCGCAGAGCTTGTCAGAATTCTGGAAACAGATGGATTTATTTGCACAGATTTACTCCAGCGTTGTACCATAAATTTCCGAAATAATATGTAAATTTGCGGAATATACGTTACAACTGTGGAATTCATCGACACACATTCCCATCTTTATGACGAGGCCTTTTCTTCAGAAGAGGACATTGCGGTCACACGCGCTGTTGAAGCCGGTGTCACGAAGATGATTCTTCCCGACATTGACGCATCTACGAGAGAGGCGATGTTCACTCTTGCAGAGCGCCATCCGGACACATTATTCCCAACATTAGGACTTCATCCGACTTCTGTTTCTCAAAACTGGAAAGAAGAGCTTGATGCAGTTGAGAAGTCTCTCGGCAACCATAAGATTTGGGCAATTGGAGAGGTAGGCATCGACTGCTATTGGTCTAAAGAATTCCTTGAGCAACAGAAGGAGGTCTTTCGAGTTCAGCTGGAGATCGCACATAAATCAGACCTCCCTGTAATCATCCACTCCAGAGAATCCACAGAACTGATTATCAATATTTTAAGAGATTATAAACATCTTCCGTCAAGAGGCGTCTTTCACGCATATAGCGGAAGCGTCGAGACTTTTCATGAACTAGAGAAACTCGGCGATTGGTACATCGGAATCGGCGGAGTTCTAACATACAAGAAAGCGTCGATTGCCGAAACTGTAAAGAACATTCCACTAGAGAGAATATTACTAGAAACAGACTCTCCATATCTAACCCCCGTACCACATAGGGGAAAGCGTAACGAAAGCAGCTACATCCCACATATTGCAGAAAAATTAGCATTACAAAAGGGGATTGACATAGCAGAAGTTGCAAAAGTTACGACAGAAAACGCAAAAAGACTTTTCAGGATATAATCATGAATAATCCAAGTAACACAAAATCGTCTATACTTCTGATCTACACCGGTGGTACCATCGGTATGAAGGAAGACCCTACAGCTCAAGCGCTCAAACCATTTGACTTCAGTCAGATTCTGGCGGAAGTGCCCGAGTTGAGAAAGTTTGCGTACAAGATTGATTCGCACACATTCTCTCCACTTATCGACTCTTCCGATGTCGAACCTGGACTTTGGGTCTCCCTGGCAGAACTTATCGAAAGCAAATACGACGAATATGACGGTTTTGTAATCCTCCATGGTACAGACACTATGGCATATTCTGCATCAGTTCTTAGCTTCATGATTGAGGACCTTACAAAACCTATAATCTTCACCGGCAGTCAGTTACCTATCGGAATGCCGAGAACAGACGGCAAGGAAAACCTCATTTCATCGGTAGAGATCGCTGCTGCCAAAGATATAGAAGGACATGCGCTGGTTCCGGAGGTCTGTATCTACTTTGACAACATGCTCATGAGAGGTAACCGCACAACAAAGGTTAATTCCGATCATTTCCGTGCATTCAGATCTGAAAACTGCCCACCGCTAGCAGAGGCAGGAATCAGCATCAGATACAACCAAAGTATCATTCGCAAGCCTGAGAATTGGAATGTAAAGCCAACATTCCACACCCATCTTGACACTCGTGTTTCAATTCTGAAGATCCATCCGGGCATCACAGAAGGTGTTGTGGAACACATACTCTGCAGTACAGAGAGCCGGGCTGTAATAATTGAGACATACGGAGCAGGAAACGCGCCATCGAAGGATTGGTTCATATCACTCATCAACAAGGCACTCGCTAACGGAAAGATACTACTCAACATTACGCAATGTCTGGCAGGAAGCGTAAACATGGACATCTACGCCACCGGAAAATGCTTGAAAAACGCAGGTGTATGCAGCGGATATGACTCTACGACAGAGGGAGCGCTGGCAAAATTATTCTACCTGATGGGAATATTGAAAGAAAATGTTCGCGTCAAAGAGATGTTGGAGACAGATTTAAGGGGAGAAATCTCAAAATAAATATTGTCCATTGAAAATAAATTGCTAAATTGCACCGCTTTTTAGGTGGATTGCACCCCGACGAGAAATATAACTAAAAACAATTCAATAACTTAAATCAATTAAACACACAAAACGATTATGAAAAAAATTTTCGTAATGTTTGCAGTAATCGGCGCTATGGCCTTTTCTGCACAGAACGCAATCGCTCAGGAGAACGCTGCTGAGCAGGCTGCAACAGAAGTAGCAGCAGACTCAACTGAGACCGCTGCACCAGCTGAAGCTGCTGAGGGCCCAGAGGAGACTCCAATGCACCAGGCACTCAAGACTAAGTTCATCGAGGGAGGCGCAGGCTTCATGGCACTCGTTATCGCTTGTCTTATCCTTGGTCTTGCTCTTTGTATTGAGCGTATCCTTTACCTTGCACTTTCAAAGACCAACACTAAGAAGCTTCTCGCTAAGATCGAGGCTGCTCTTCAGAATGGTGGTGTAAACGCTGCAAAGGAGCTTTGCGCTAACACTCGTGGTCCTATCGCATCTATCTTCACTCAGGCATTCATCCGCCTTGCTGACGGTCAGAACCTTGAGGAGGTTGAGAAGGCAGTTGTTTCTTACGGTGGAGTTGAGGCTAGCAAGATGGAGCAGAACCTTTCATGGATCTCTCTCTTCATCGCTATCGCACCATCACTCGGATTCTTGGGAACAGTTATCGGTATGATCCAGGCATTCGACGCTATCCAGGTTGCTGGTGATATGTCACCAAACGTCGTTGCAGGTGGTATGAAGGTCGCTTTGATCACTACTGTGGGTGGTTTGATCGTAGCCGTTATCCTTCAGCTCTTCTACAACTACATCCTTTCACAGGTTGAGTCACTCTCTATCGACATGGAGGACGCTTCAATCTCATTGATGGATATCTTGGTTAAGTATCAGGACAAATAATTGACACTTCGCTCATGAAATACGAAAAAATAATTAAATGGATTCTGCTGGCGTTGTTCATCGTCGGTGCGGCTCTCAGCTTCTACGGCTTTGCAGTAGGATTTGAGTCTAACAACAACGCACCTGTGGACAATATCCTCTACGGCGCCTACGGATTTGCAGCGCTTACAATAGCTGCAGTATTCTTCGGTGTAGTAGTAATCGGCGGAATCAACAATCCGAAGAGCCTTCTTAAGCTTCTTCTCGGACTTGTTGTCATCGCAGTTATCGTAGCTGGAGCATACTTCCTGGCACCAGGAACACCAGCTGTAGGATACCTCGGTGAGCCTGTATCTGACGCAACTCTTAAGTTGACAGACACTATCTTGAATCTTACTTATCTTCTTTGCGGTAGTGCCATCCTTGCACTTGTTGCTGGTGCTGTGATGTCCGCATTCAAAAAATAATTGACGCTATGGGTAAGAAAACACCAGAATTAAACACAAGTTCAACGGCAGATATGGCGTTCCTCTTGTTGTGCTTCTTCTTGATGACCACTACAATGGACCAGGACCTAGGTCTGCAGCGTCGTCTGCCGCCTATGCCTGATAAGAATCAGAAAGCACAGGATCAGAAGGTTAACCGCCGTAACATCGTTATCGTAAAGATTAACTCTGCCGACAGACTTCTTGCTGGTACTGAGCCTATGCACGTCAGCCAACTTAAAGATAAGATGAAGGAGTTCCTTGACAATCCAGCGAACGATCCAAATCTTCCAGAGAAAGAGGAGGTTGATATCGAAGGATTCGGCAAGGTAATGGTTTCAAAGGGAGTGATTTCACTTCAGAATGACCGTGGTACCAGCTATGAGGCTTACATCGCAGTTCAGAATGAGCTCGTTAAGGCCGTAAATGAGCTTCGTGACGCTTGGTCAATGGCAAACTTTGGAGCCCCTTATATGTCACTCGACGAGGAAAAACAGGAGATCGTTAGAAAAGCTGTTCCACAGAACATCTCAGAGGCTGAGCCTAAGGATGTATCTGGTAGAAGATAAAAGGAGAATACAACTATGGCAAAATTCAGAAAGAAAGGAAAAAGAGAAGTTCCGCAGCCACCTTCAGGCTCGCTTTCCGACATCGTGTTCATGCTGTTGTTCTTCTTCATGGTAACAACTACTATGCGTGAAACTGAGAACAAGGTTAACGTTATGCTTCCTGAAGCATCTGAGATCGTTAAGCTTGAGAGAAAGGACTTGACTTCATACATTAACATCGGTACTCCAGTACGCCACCTTCAGGCACAGTACGGTACTGACTCACGTATCCAGCTCAACGACTCTTTCAAGACTGTAGACGAAATCCGTGACTTCGTAGCAGCAGAGCGTGACGCTATGTCAGAGGTTGACAGATCTTTTATGACAGTAGCCATCAGAGCCGACGAAAAGACTAGAATGGGTATTGTAACTGACGTGAAGCAGGAGCTTCGTAAATGTTCAGCATTGAAGATTATGTATACTGCAAGAAGAGGTGCAGAGAAATAAACTGTACTCCTACTATAAGAAAAGAGCAGTTCCTTCGGGAGCTGCTTTTTTTATACCCTAAATCTTGGGAAAATGTGCATAAAACGCTATATTTGCGTGATTTGTCAAATATATCTAAAACAAATATACATAATGGAAACAGTTATCAGAACCAAGGTTAAGGACCTGCTCAAAAGCGAGGCAGGTAAAGACGTTCTTGCTAAAGGTTGGGTAAGAACAAAAAGAGGCAACAAGAATGTAGCATTCATTGCTCTTAATGACGGTTCTACTATCAATAATATTCAGATTGTAGTCGATAAGACTCCAGAAAACGAGGCTATTCTTGCAAAGGTATCTACTGGTGCATGTATCGCAGTATGGGGTAAGCTTGTTGAGTCAATGGGTGGCGGACAGGCAACTGAGATCCAGGCTACAGAGATTGAGGTGTACGGAGAGTGCGATCCAGTTCGCTACCCTCTTCAGAAGAAGGATACTTCTTTCGAGTTCCTCAGAACAGTAGCTCACCTCCGTCCTAGAACTAACACATTCGGAGCAATCTACCGTGTCCGTAACCAGATGGCATATGCTATCCACAAGTTCTTCCACGAGAAAGGATTTGTATATATGCACACTCCACTCATCACAGCTTCAGACTGCGAGGGTGCAGGACAGATGTTCCGCGTTACTACTCTTGACATGGAGAACCTTCCACGCAACAAGAAGGGTGGAATCGATTATACAAAGGACTTCTTTGGAAAGGAGACAAGCCTTACTGTAAGTGGACAGCTTGAGGGCGAGCTCGGAGCTATGGCACTTGGTGAGATCTATACATTTGGTCCAACATTCCGTGCAGAGAACTCAAACACCCCACGTCACCTTGCAGAGTTCTGGATGATCGAGCCAGAGATGGCATTCTACGACATCACAGACAACATGAACCTTGCTGAGGAGTTCATCAAGTATCTCGTAAAATATGCTCTTGATAACTGCCGCGAGGATATTCAGTTCCTTAACGACAGATATGACAACGAGCTTATTGCACGACTTGAGGGTGTAGCTGACACTGAGTTCGTACGTCTTACTTATACCGAGGGTATCAAGATTCTTGAGGCTGCAGGTGTAGAGTGGGAGTATCCAGTAAGCTGGGGTACAGATCTTCAGAGCGAGCACGAGAGATATCTCGTTGAGAAGCATTTCCAGAAGCCAGTTATCCTTACTGACTATCCAAAGGATATCAAGGCATTCTATATGAAGCAGAACGAGGATGGCAAGACTGTACGTGCTATGGACGTACTCTTCCCTAAGATTGGTGAGATCATCGGTGGTTCTGAGCGTGAGGCTTCACTCCAGAAGCTTGAGGCACGTATCGAGGAAACAGGCATGAGCCGCAAGGGTCTTGAGTGGTATCTTGATACTCGTCGTTACGGCTCAGCTCCTCACAGTGGATTCGGACTTGGTTTCGAGAGACTTCTTCTCTTCGTAACAGGTATGAGCAACATCCGCGACGTAATCCCATTCCCTAGAACTCCAAAGAACGCTGAATATTAAAATATGTTAATCATTGGTATCGCCGGTGGTTCCGGATCTGGTAAGACTACAGTAGTTAAAGCCATCACAGAACAGCTTCAGGAAAATGTAGTAGTAATCCCGCAGGACTCATACTACAAAGACCTCAGCCATTATACAGAAGAGCAGAAGAGGGTGCATAACTTTGACCACCCAGATTCTATTGACTTCGATCTCCTCAGAGCTCAGCTAAAAGAACTTAGAGAGGGTAAAGAGGTGGAACAGCCGGTATACTCATACATCACATGCGGACGTTCAAAGAACGAAACTGTAAGAGTGAAACCTGCAGATGTTATCATCGTTGAAGGTATCCTTATCTTTACAGATCCAAAGCTCCGTAAGTTGATGGATATCAAGATTTTCGTTGATGCAGACGACGATGACAGACTTATGCGAGTAATGGCACGTGACATCGTCGAGAGAGGTAAGACAGTTGAATGGGTTATTGAGCGCTATTCAAATACAGTAAAGCCAATGTACCTACAGTTCATTGAGCCAAGCAAGCGTTATGCAGATATCATCATCCCACAGGGTGGCCACAACAAGGTGGCAATTGATGTAATCTCGGCAACCATTGAGAAATCTCTCAGCAAATAAACGAAGTGAATCAGCAGTCTAACAACAAAGAAAATAGAGCAGGACTATATCTCACCATCATCTTCCATCTGGTGGTGATTATAGTCCTGCTTATTTATCAGATAGACGCTACCCTAAAGGCTGAAACAAGTTTCGTACTCGACTTCTCTAAGCAAGAGGAGCTCGAAAAGCAAGAGGAAATCAGAGTGCTGAAAGAAGAAGTCAGCAAACAACTCGACGATCTTATTGCAGCAGCAAGAGCATCACAGCCCAATATTAGAAACATTGCAGTAGATGCCAGCAGCAAGCCTTTAAAAGACGACAGAAACACTGACGCAGACCAGCTATACAAAGACGCCGAAAGACTGGCAAAGGAGCTTAAAGCAGGCCAGAATGCCATTGAAGAGGACGCAAGAGAAGAAACCGTAGATCTATCTTCAAGCGAAGCAAAAGGAGAGGGCGAAGGCAGTGGACAGCCATACAGTGGAGCGTCAGTTCTATCATATCGACTAGATGGCAGAAAAGCACGTCACCTTCCTATTCCTGCATACAAATGCTACGGTGGAGGCGATGTAGTCGTAATAATAAACGTTGACCAATCCGGTCGAGTTGTAGGAGCACAGGTGAACGAAGCTGGTACATCTGGTGACGCCTGCATGAAAAGAGAAGCTGTCAAAGCAGCCAAAAATTCTAGATTTTCAGGCTCTCCGACAGCTCCTGTTCCTCAAGTTGGAGAAATCGTTTATCGATTTATTGCGCAGTAAGCGCAGTCTGGAATTCATTATCTATCGGCAGATAGAATCTATAGAATGCTTCGTCCTGAAGCTTTGAATATCTTCCTACAAGGGCTTTAATTTGAGGTAGCATATACCATCTGGTTTCCTCCCACTCCCCTGCAGTTGGAGTAAGTTTCTCTGTTGCTGCAGCATAGTTAAGGAACTGCTTCTCAAGTCCTACTTCTGACATCCAATGATCCAAACGCTCGAAATCATCAATTCGAGAGAGAGTATTCTTGTACTTATCAAAAGTAGATGAAGCAAATCTCATCATAACAGCCTTCTTATTGCAATTAATGAAGAACTTGCTTGCACGTGTAGTATCAATGGAAACAAATACGTCAGGGATAATTCCTCCGCCGCCATATACCTTGCGTCCCTTCACTGTATAATACAAAGAAGTAGAATCAACCTTCATGCTATCAGCAGAAGTCATCTCACCGTGAGCATAACGCTCATAGATATCATAGTTGTAATTCTTATCATACGGTTTCTGGATGCAACGTCCAGATGGAGTATAGAAACGCGCAACTGTAAGTCTGATACCTGAGCCATCAGTGAAGTTGATCGGTTCCTGCACAAGTCCTTTACCGAAAGAACGACGGCCTACGATTACACCCCTGTCATTATCCTGGATTGCACCAGCAAAGATCTCGCTTGAAGAAGCTGATCCCTCATCAATCATGACAGTCAACTTAATATCCTTGAGCTTTCCACGACCATCTGCATCATACTGCTGACGAGCCCTCTTAAGTCCCTGCATATATACGATAGCATCTCTCTTCTGGAGGAACTCATTAGAAATAAGAAGTGCCTGGTCAAAATATCCTCCCGTGTTATCACGCAGGTCAAAGATAAGATGAGTCATACCCTGCTCCAACAGCTTTGCAGCAGCCTCATCAAACTCCTTATATGTAGTTCTGGAGAACTTGGCAAGCTTGATATAGCCGATTGTGTCAGCAACCATGAATGCCGCATCCACAGAATGTACAGGGATCTTTCCACGCGTGATCTCAAAAGGAATCATCTGGCGATCTCTACTGATAGAAATCTTTACCTTTGTTCCAGATGGGCCTTTCATCATCCTTACCATTGAGTCCTGAGGAGTCTTAGTTCCCGCAATGACTTTCTCATCCACCTTAATGATTCGGTCACCTGCCATAAGACCTGCTTTCTCAGATGGTCCACCGGGAATGACACTCAAGACAATGGCTGTATCATTCGGAACATTGAAAGTGATACCGATTCCTTCAAAGTTTCCTGCCAGCTCAGAATCTGATTCCTCTAGCTCAACAGGCGGAAGATACACAGAGTGTGGATCCAACTTGGCCAATGCAGCAGTCACAGCAGCATCAGTCATTCCAGCCATATCAATCGTATCTACATAGTTCTTCTGGACCTCCTGAAGAATCAAGTTAAGCTTGCGCCAGCGATTATAATCACCATCAAACTTCCTGTTTCTATCAGCGATCTTAAGACCTACTAAGGTAAGAAACACTCCTATGACAACGCCAAGGAGTGCTATTATAATATTCGATTTATTGTTCATATTGAAGTTCCTTCACTTCGTTCAGGAGGACAGTGTTACTGTACTTGTTCAACTATGATACCAGCGCGCTCAAGAAGGTCAATTCCATCTGTAAGACGGTACGAATCGCGGTAAACCACTCTCTTGATACCGGACTGGATTATCAGTTTAGCACATTCCATACAAGGAGATGCTGTCACATAAAGCGTAGCATCCTTGCTGCTATTACCTGACTGAGCAACCTTGGAAATGGCATTAGCCTCAGCATGAAGAACGTATGGCTTTGTTACTCCGCTCTCGTCCTCGCAGATATTTTCAAACCCTGACGGAGTACCATTGTATCCGTCTGAGATTATCATTCTATCCTTAACTATCAAGGCTCCGACCTGACGACGCTTGCAATAAGAATTACGCGCCCAGACACCTGCCATCTCAATATAGCTCTGGTCAAACTTTTCCATATTATCTCTGATAAAGATATCTCTTGATGCTCTTCTTTGGTGTACGCTCAAAGTCCTCTGACATAACCTCAATCTTCTTGAGTTTCGCGTAGTTCGGAAGTTCCTTATTAAGTTCAGTGAGAGTTCCCTCAAGATATTTTACAAATGCCTCCTGCTTCATACCATCGCGAGCTCCCTGAGGGAAGTCTGGATAGATAAGAGCAGTAAGTCCACCGTTATCCTCGATTACAAGTGAGTCCACAACATAAGGCTGGTTATTGATAACAGTCTCTACCTCCTCCGGATAAATATTCTGACCACTTGGGCCAAGAATCATACATTTATTTCTACCCTTAATGAAAAGACTGCCCTCTGCATCGAGTACTCCCATATCACCAGTGCGGAACCAACCATCCTCAGTAAATACCTCCTGAGTTGCCTCTTCGTTCTTATAGTAACCCAAGAATACATTTGAACCCTTCACCTGAATCTCACCAGGGATATTCTGTGGATCTGGAGAAGCAATTCTGACCTCCATATTCACAACAGCCTTACCACAAGAGTTAAGTTTCTCCACCTTCCAGTCATCATAAGTAATGATTGGAGCACACTCTGTCATACCATAGCCGACAGTAAATGGGAAGTTCATCTTCTTGAAGAATGCCTCAACCTCCTTATTGAATGCAGCGCCACCGATAATCACCTCGTAAAATTCGCCACCAAATGCAGTGACAAGTTCAGCTTTAATCTTATCAAGAAGAATCTGATTAAGTACTGGAAGCTTCATCAAGAACTTGATTCCTTCCTTCTCCAAAAGCGGCTTAAGCTTGTTCTTATAGATCTTCTCGATAATCAACGGAACTGCAATAATAACATATGGCTTAACCTCTGAAAGAGCCTGCATGATGATCTTAGGGCTAGGAACTCGAGAAAGGAAATGCACATGAGCACCAACACTAAGTTCATAAAGGAGCTCGAACATCAAACCATACATATGTGCCGATGGGAGCATAGACACCACGCTCTTGGTATTGTCGAGTCCAGGTAGAACTACATTTCCGAACTGAAGGTTTGAAGCAATAGCTCTATAAGGGATCATAACTCCCTTTGAGAAGCCTGAAGTACCTGATGTATAATTAATTACAGCAAGCTCTTCCGGTGAATCCTCATAATAGTCAAGAGCATCTGGTGTGAATACGTTAGGATACTTACGTCCAAAGAGTTCATTCAAATGCTCTCTAGCCTCAACGATCTTATCATCACTAGCATAAAGAAGCTTGAATGTATTCACCTGAATGATAGCCTGAAGATCCGGCATCTCAGACTCTGAAAGTCCTTCCCAGATAACATCATCCACAAAGAGAATCTTAGCCTCTGAGTGATTTACAAGATGGTGAATATTTGCGGACTTGAACTCGTGCAAAAGTGGAACGGGAACTGCACCATAAGTCATGGCAGCGAGGAAAGAAACAGCCCAGTTAGCCTGATTCCTGGAACAGATAGCCACTTTGTCTCCAACAGACAAGCCACACTCCTCGAACATAATATGAAGTTTCTCTACTCTACGGGCAACGTCTCTATAATGAAGAGTCATACCCTGGTAGTTAGAGATAGCTGGGCGATCCCAGTTCTTCTTAAAAGCCTCTTGAAAAAGCTTATTTACAGATGTAAATTCCATTTTCTAAGTTATTAAATATCTACTATTTCAATTTAATCGTACGATGCTTTCCATCGTAGCATTCAACCTCCACAGAAGTCTCATCCAAGATTTTGACCTCAGTCTGTGGAAGCGCCATCTGGTCTCCGGTCAAAGTTGATACCGGATTACCGCCACCAAATGGATATATAAGTGTCTGAATTGCAGTACGCACAATCCAGAATGTATTTCCTCCCAAATCAATCTTCTCAGGAAGATCTTTGATCATATCTGATGAAGTGATAGTCGACCATGATGCAGGGCGCTCTCCCTTTAGGTTATACATCTCGATTGTATTATCCTTATGAAGAACCAAAACATTGTACTTACCTGAACCACTGAAATCATATACATCTGGTCCAAGCAAAATCTCCTTACCTAAATCAGCAGAAAAATCTGCGACAAAACGTCCAAGGATGTCAATCAGATGAAGTTTTGTTCCCGCACCAAACAAAATCTGGAACTTATTGTTTCCTAAATAATCAATGGACTGAGCAGTACCACAGATAGGCTTATCGAAAGGAACTCCCCATACTCCCTTTCCATTTTCATCCTTAAGGCAGAGATAATTATTGCTGGCGCTCTGATAAAACTGATTAGTCATACCCGTTCTCGCATTCTTTACTGAGAATGGTCCCTTAGATATTACAATCATTGTATCCCTAGCCTGCATAGGAGCCTTAGAACGCTTAATTTCGTTGCGGAACATCTCAAGCCTCAACTTACCAACATCTCCATTCTCACCCAATGTCATAAACGCACCGGAATAATCAACACCCTCACAAGTAGAGGCTATGACTTCCTGCACTCCCTTATGGAAGATGTTTCCCATCAAATCTGGCTCAAGAGTAAACGAAACGTAAGCCATAAATGCAGCAGGAGTAGCAAACGGATCCTGTACATCAGCATTTATCATATACTCAGCGAGGTTATAGAAAGTCGCTTCCCCACTTACATATAGCTGCACCGCATCTTTACTTCCGGAAACAATCCATCCATTGATATAAGTATAATATGACTCATCCTTCAAAATGAACAGGTCGCCGAAAAGTGAGCCTGCATACGAAGCATACTTATACTCATTCAAGCCTGTTGTAAGCGAAATAAGATTCTTATCCACCTTACCGACTTTCACCAAGTTGACACGCTGCAAACCATCATTTACCTTAAATGATGCTGTCGCCACCTCAGCAATCTCCAGGCGCTCACAGAAATCTTCAGGAGATATGCCATTGGCATCCTCAAGACGTTTTCTGAGGATGAGTTTACGCTGCAATCCCTGTCTTGAATCCAAATAAGCCTGATAAGAATTCAGGAATTCAGATCTCTTCTTAATCGGAAGGGCAAGAGCAGAAACTGTGTAGGATGGAAGCATATTCGACACCTCAGATGCAGACACTCCGCATCCTTCGAACACTGTCAGGATGTCCGGCTGTTTCTCATCAGAAACCATTCTGCCAGAGAATTTATCTGCTATGTCAGAAAGAGACTCAACCTCCAGAGACACCCAATCGGACATTCTTTTTCCAACAGTAAAAAAGCCACGTAATCTATCACTGAATATCGATGAAACCAAGTGCTCAGAAAGGACATTTGAAAGAAATATTCTATTATCCCCCTTTGACTTAGCATGAGCATAGTAGAATCCTGGTGCCTTAAGCACGGACTCCGAAGCTCTCAAATGTCTTTTTGAAGAAAGAACTAATTCTTTGCATGGTGAAGCGAGTACAACTGATCTTCCTGCAATCTTGCGGGAAGTATCCAATGTAGAACAATTCAGATATTCTGCATAAAGACCATTATCCTCAGCTGCCGCAAGCACGGACATAGCAAGAGACGTGGTCTCATTCTGAGCCACGCCAGCATCAATGATGTATAGAGGATATATTCGGCCAAGATTGTGCAGAGACACGACCATCTGCTCAATTACAACAGACTGAGATTTTACTAATTCATTCAACGATGCAGCAAAACCAGTCGCTGGTAAAATCTTAGGAAGTACCTCCTCGACATTCGAAAAGGCACCTACCATTACCGCATCGACCGGCACAGCCGGCATCAATAAATACTGCTGCGAATCCGGCACCTCTGTTTCCGGGCGAATAGTATCTGTTCCCGAATATAGGAGCATGACACCAGCTACGACCAGACCAATCAGGCCGGCCAGAACCACCAAAAGAATTATGAGCGTCTTTCTACTCATTACTTCACTGCAATCGCCTCAATCTCAACTTTAACACCGAGAGGAAGAGCTGCAGCCTGATAGCATGCACGAGCAGGCTTATCACCTGTAAAATACTCTGCGTAAACCTCGTTCACTGCCTTGAAGTCAGCGATATCTGCAAGAAGAACTGTAGTCTTGACTACATTGTCGTAAGTCATACCAGCCTCAGCAAGGATAGCACCGATATTTTTAAGCGACTGATGCGCAGCAGCTGTAATCTCTGTCTGCACCTGACCATCAGCTGGATTTACAGGGATCTGACCTGAAATATAAAGGGTACCATTTACCTCAATAGCCTGTGAATAAGGACCTACCGCCTTTGGCGCGTTCTCAGTTGCAATTACTTTTTTCATATCTTTTTAATTTATAAACAATGTACGGATCATGCATGCGCACAATCCGTACAAAGATAGTAATATTCAGTGAATCGTCCAATACTAACGGTTGATCTGGTCGTACTCAAGGAACCTAGACCAACTATAGGCAGAGGAGCCTTCTGACTCCGTAATAATTCGGTGATAAATTGCATGTCGGGAAGGGGCATTGAAAACACCAGTATTTCCTTGCATCATACCACCCTGTGTCGAACGATACACACCGTATCCATATCCCCATCCACCTTCAATAAAACTAACCTCAGATGAGCTGTACGCTGAATTAGTAAACATGTAATAATCACCAGTGTTTGAAGGATTCACATTCCAATACCAACCCTTTGCATGCCAGTTACTTAGATCAGCCTTATTTGAAGAACTTGCAGTTGATCCACTATTGAAATACTCATCAGCGAGGCGTCCGAACGCGTGTCCGCCAGCCTCATGCTTGACAAGACCATTCGTACCTGTCGAATTGGCTGCCAGTACAGCAATGGCGAAGGATGCATATCCGTTTACAAATCCTGATTTATAGTCTCTGAAAGGATATCCGGTAGATCCGGCTTGTTCATCCGTATTCACCAACACGATTGCAATCGTCCTATAGTATTGGGCATCTCCATTTCCTACAACTGCCTTAACTGCATTGATGACAGGAGTTGCATCTGAAACATAGGACGCAGTGTTGCCACCACCCTGGCAATAAGTATTAAAGTAAGTATCCTTGGTTATCCCCGCAGATCTGACATCAGTACCTTCTTCAGCAGACTCGTACGAAGCCATATAGACATTGAATCTGTTCATGAATGTCTTATAAGGTTCAATTGCAAAGAAAGTATCCATAGCAGACCTTGCGCTTCTTTCAAACTTACCTCCTACAGCAAGATCTTTTTTCTTATATCCATCACCCAGGATTACGATATTGAAATAATCCGGGCAATCTGGAGCATTAGCTTGATTAAGAGCAACTTTCTGTCCATTAGCATAATACACCTTAGACAGAGAAGTACCATACGCCTTTTGAATCAGAGTAATAGACTTATAGTAATTAAGCGAAACGCCTGAAATGGTCGCCTGACATTCAACAGTAACGGATCTCTGAGCTCCTGAATTCTCACTGAATGTAAAGATATTTCCGGACTGAGATACTCCAGCCCCACTACATGAGAGCATATAGTTATTGATATTAGTTGTAATAACCTCAAGAGCTATATCACCGCCAATATAGTCAACCTGACCCGGATCCGAAAATTCTATATTCGAACCACTATTCACGAATGTAAACTCCTGCTGCACCACCTCTGCATTATCACCAGAACCCACGCTCAGTTCAAGAGTTACCTTTTGAGACTCAACGGCATAAGATGGATTAAGTTGCACAGAAAGATTACCCGTTCTCAAGCTCGCATCATAATTAGCCGTAGCCCAATCCACTTTCTCTGTTTCAACAACTTTCAATGAATATGATGCACTGGCATCTGATACAGCGAAACTAAATGGAATCACGACTCTTGAGCCCGGTATTACAGGAATATCATTGAGATAACTTCCGCTGAATGCACTCCCCGCCTTAGGAACAAGATTAGCAAACTCAGAAAGAATCTCTGTCTTACCAGAAGCAATCTGCAGTGCTATAGATGCCCCATATTTGCCATCATAAAAATCTCTTGAGATATTTTCTGCAGACACGTTTACCGTAACATACTTTCCAAATGGAGCATCGGAAAGAGTGAGGTCATTAACCTTCAGATCTCCTGCAACCTCAAACCCGATTGACTTTCTATAGCCTAAAATTCCCTTAGCAACCGATGGGTCTGACTGAAACGCATTCACAAGAACCTGCGCCGCAGATTCTGGCTTGACAATGTAATCCAGCGAAACATCGAGTTTATGCATCCCATTGTTAAAAATACCATAAGGCGCATAGACCGAGTTACCAAGATACTCCGTCATCAGAGTCACAGACTGTACTTGAGCAAGAAGAGCTTCCACATCAGCTTCAGCATCATCAAGATTCGGAAGGTTCTGCTCCAGATCCTCAAGTCGATCAGTAACATCCTCCACCAACAGTTCTTCTGAATTAACTACATTCAGATTGTAATACTTTGCAGGCTTAAACGTGACTGGATTTAAAGTCGAGATTGAAGACGTCTTCTCATACTCGCCAAGACTCTTGAATTTCAGAGTTATTGTAAGTCCCACCTGCTTTCCGGGCCACACAAGAATGTTATAAGTCTTATTTTCAAATGCAGTTCCATCTGCTGGTTTCAACGTTACTGACTTAGATTCTTCTGTCCAAGCAGCATTTGAATCCACCAACAGTCTGCCATTATCAATATTATCAAGATCAGAAGCATCATAATACATCTGCAGCGGAGCACATCCCGCTAGAGAAGCGGTTCCTGTAAGAGTCACAGACTCAACATCAGGAGTCAATGCAATACGAAGCACAGAAAGTGCACACTTAAAATCAGTCTTTGCAGAACTCTTGCCCCCTAATTCAGAAAGAGAAATGGACGCAGAAGAGAGATTATAGCCAGATGGGAATGAACCATTGTTCATAGCCACCTGCTCTGCAGGAAGATTGTGAACAAAATCTCCTTCATCAGTAATCGCAATCTTAGGATACACTGCAAATCCCCAATCGGAATAGCCAGCAGCAGTTGTGACATCACCAGGAATCTGTCCCTTGAATATTGCTCGCTCAGTTGCCTGTTCTGCTTCCTGATTTACAAATGTCCTATTCACATGAGGTGCATTATCAGGATGCCTGAAGACGAGAGCAATCTCATCCCCACCTTCCCACCACACCTTATCGCCTTTAAGAACTGTTTTAGAGAGAGTTCCGGCTTCAATTGTCACCTCACGAACATCCTCTCGCAGAGGCTGTTGAACAGGTTCCTTATGACAGGAGACCATAGCTGCCAAGGCAGCTGAGAATATCATAAAATGTCTTTTCATCTTACTTGCCTCCCCATTAAAAATCGACCCCTGGCATTTCCGGATCCGGTTCGAAGCTTCCACCTCCGACTCCATCTTCTTCACCCCACTCGCTCGAACAGAGAGGTCCTTCAAAATCGAAGAACATCTCCACTACTTCAGGAGTCTGGTACACCATAGGAATTTCTATAATAGAATTTACTCTTCTCATCCCAATCAATTTTAGAATGCAAACACATAACGGCACTTAGCCGAATTAGTCTTCATACCAGCGCCATTCAAGGCCCCTGTCAAAGGATTTATTTTGGCGGCATTCGAAGATGAGTTTCCAGAATCAGAGACTGTCCAATAATCATCATTAGTGAACTTTGTTCCTCCCGCATCGAACAATTTATTTGACAAAGCCCATGACATATTAGAAACAGCAGCTATAGCATCCATTTCTGCAACTGATGGCAAATAGTACGATGATGCACCATCAGGGAGAGTTGGACCATTGTAAGCATCCAAGGCACTTATTATCTCTGAACTTATTCCCCTTGCTGAAATGAATGCTTTGAGTGCGAGAGTATTATTATATCCAACTAACATCTCTGCAGTTCCAGCGCGATGAGTTCCCTTTGACGAACTCCAGTCCACTCCCATTGTCGATTGATATCCATTCTGGGTAGCCCATTCATATACTTTGTAAGGTGATGATGCAGGAGCACTACTCCACCATTTTCCCTGGCCTTCACCAAGAGCAATGGCAACACCATGAGTGCAGCTTGCAGGAAGCATTGGATCGGAAGCACGAGGATTTGTCTTGGCCACAACAACACCTACAACTGAACCCTTACTCTTAGCCGTGTTGATATCAGCTGCGAATTCAATGTCTCCACTTGCTGTCCTTACAACATAATCACCTGTCTCAAATGACTTCCATGGCTGCGTAATGCTTATAGAGCACACACCCGAAACATTCGATCCATCCGTCGATGTAGCGATAATTTTCACATCTCCTGGAGCAACAGATGTAACGACACCATTCTGATCAACAGTCGCAACTGCCTCATTTTCAGATCTCCAAGTTACAGCGGTATTAGTAGGTGCCTTTCCATCAACATCTGAAGTAAACTTAGGTAAAAGTGTCACAGTCTGGCCAAGTTCCATTTTAACATCATCAAAACTGATACTTGCCACATAATATGGAAGAACATGAACAATCACAGTCTTCCTGACTTTCCCGACAACATAGTACTTCTCCTTATCAGAATCATCCACCGTAATATAAACGTATGCCGTTACTGGAGACAGTGTATTCTTGTAATAATTGATTATACCAGTATTAAAATCAATCCATCCGTTAGCCTGATCGCTTTGGTATGTAATACGATATGCACCTTCTGGAACATTCTCTGGATAAATTGTAGATGATAATGAGAGGCTCTCATCCACTCTCATTGTAATCTCATTCTGCCCATCAGCAAGAGCTGGAGTAATAATAGACTTTGGCTGAACAGCTGCAACTACTATATTCTTGCTTACAGTAGTCACACCATTGATAGTACAAGATATAGTGATTTCGTTATATTGCTTTGCTGCAGCACTATATGTATGCGCAACTCCTGTTACCTTACCATTACTATCCACTGTTGCCTTTGACTCGTCACTTGACTTCCAAACCCTGCTCTCGATGACCGAAGATGCCGGATAATCCAGTAACATATCTACAGTACAGCCAACCTCAACATAAGAAGGGCCTGAAAGCCTGAAAGCTTCATTGACTTTCACTTTACATTCAGTTGCAAGCGGAAGCCCCCACTCATCAACACCGTGAGACGTAACCGTAATCGTAGCTTCTCCTACGCCGATAGCGTTGATTCTTCCGGTGGACGGATCAACAGTAACTACACTTTCATCGGAAGAAGACCAATAGAATGAATTATCCGTAGCTTCTGATGGTGCAATCGTTGCAGACAAAGTATACGATTCTCCCTTATCAAACTCAATTACCCTATCCGAAAGAGTAATTCCTGTCACATATATGGTAGAGCTATTATCCTTCGGCAAGATCTCAACAAAACTTGAAGTAATATCAGTCTTGCCGCCCTTGACATTAAGAGCACACTTTGCACCAATTTCCTTAAAATAGAATGCCTCACAGAGATCCGGTACTACAGTAACCGAAACCAAACCCTGAGCCTCATTTACCACCTCAATACCTGTTATTTCAAAATCAATATAATCCGATGCCTGAGGAGCCTTAGTTGGAATCGTCTTAGCATAATATCCGATAACCTCAACAGCCTTAATGGCAGGAGCAGCAGCTGCTGGACGGACCATATATGTAAGGTTCATACTTCCCGTAGCAGTTCTTTGAGCCTTACCATAGTATGGTAAGTTGCTATCAGACACCTTATTATTCACATCCATCTGATAATATGCGTAGGCATTCTCAGTAGAATAGTCTGAAACAAATGTAAGTGACTGAATCATACCTAAAAGTTCTGCAACATCCGCTTCAATCTTCTCTAATCTCTCTTCAAGTGCAGCAATTGCAGACTCACATGCCTCAATTCTACTGATTAAGCCAGCAAGAGTGTTCTCAGCTTGCTCTGTAGCAGTTTTAGCCTTTTCATTAAGAGTCTTAAGCGTACTATCTGTGTCGGGAGTCGGTGACTTAATCGCATCAGTATAACCATTTTCAACCTCAGAGCACAATGCAGTCATATGCTCGTTAAGCTTGGAAAGTTCAGCCAAACTAGTATTGACTGAATATTGCATATCTCCTAAGTCAGATGCATCTCCCACACGAAGACCAGCTTCAACGTCTGAAGCAATAGCCTCAAGCAGAAGCGATTGCGCGCTTACTGTTTCAATTGTTGAGATTATACCTGCCTGCTCGGAAACCACCACAAAATAATTGCTTAAATCCTTGCCAAGCCACGTCGCTACACTTTTTTCAAGAGATAGAATATCTGACACCAGATTCTCATTTACAAGGGAAGACGCCTGCACCTTGAGAGTTCCAACAACTGTTGCAATCTGACTCTGGATCCTCATTGCTGCGATAGTGGCATTCACATCCGACATACCAGCCTCAACTGAAGCGATATGCTCATTCACAGAAGTGACACACGCACCAAACTGAATCTCGATCCCCTGTAATTCAAAGATTTCAGCAAGTTTAGTCTGAATCGATTCGATTTGACTTAGAGAAGTTTTCATAGACGCCACCTGCTCAGCAAGAGTGGCAACATTTCCAGGTAACTCGCCTGCAGCCGAATTCGGGTCGGAAGCTTCATTCAGACAAGATGTCAGACACAGCATTATTGCTGATACCAAAATCCAACCCATTCTGTTTATATATTCCATAAGCTATTTTAGTTTCACGCAATTTAGAAAAAGTTGTACAATTATCCAAAACCACCTCTAGCAGTTGAATGGGATGTAGTATAAAACAAAACTCGCAAACCGCTAATAATTAGCGATTTGCGAGTCAGTAGCCCCGAGCAGAATCGAACTGCTATCTAAAGTTTAGGAAACTTCCATTCTATCCGTTGAACTACAGGGCCATGCAAAAAAAGGCTGATTACTCAGCCTTCTTCTCAATGATCTGACGACCTCTGTAGTAGCCACACTCTGGGCATACTCTGTGGTACATGATTGTTGCACCGCAGTTTGAACAAGTAGCAAGTGTAGGAACTACAGCTACATCGTGTGTTCTTCTCTTGTCACGTCTCTGCTTAGAGACTTTGTGTTTTGGATGTGCCATTTTCTTATATTTTTTTAATTATTAATATTCTAGCCAAACAGCCCTTTTAGAGCTGCGAACGGGTTCTTGTCAGCGTCATCAGACACCTCTACAACTTCTGGCCCCTCAAGATACTTCATAGCATCCGGGTTACATTCTCCATCCTCATGAACTCTCTGAAGCGGCAGCGACAGACAGACATAGTCATAAACAACCTGCTCCATATCAAGCTCAGTATTATCAACCGGAAGGAAAATTACTTCTCTTTCGCCATCCTGATTCTCATCAGTTGACTCAGATTCGCCAAATTTAACGCTCAACAACACGTCCAGATCTACCGGTATTTCAAGGTCTTCAAGGCATCTGTCACACTCGACAACGACCTTTCCTGAGACATAGCAATCAACACCAATATAACGACCGGACTTCTCTGCTCTCACCTCTATATCTAGTTGAGCATCAAGTATTTCCGAGTTATCAAAACTATCGAAGAACTCCTTGCCTGCCTGCCAGAAAAACTTGTTTTCCCCTGCAGTCAATCCATTTAAAGGTATGATAAATCCGTCATTCATAGCGACCCGTAAACAGAATTGAGCCCGCAAAGATAGCAATTTCTTTTATTATTAGCAATCGAAATCTGAACTTTTTCTCTTGCGCTCAATTTCACTAAGGATAATCTTTCTAAGTCTCATAGACTTTGGAGTTACCTCCACAAGCTCATCCTCCTGAATATACTCAAGTGCCTCCTCAAGTGAGAAAACGATTGGCGGCGGAAGCATTACCTTGTCATCACTTCCGGATGCACGCATATTTGTAAGCTTCTTTGTCTTGCAGATATTGATGCAAAGGTCGCGCTCACGAGTATGCTCACCCACTACCTGGCCCTCATAAATCTCTACACCTGGTTCAATAAAGAAACGTCCACGATCCTGAAGTTTATCCATTGAGTAAGCTACAGAAAGTCCTGTCTCAAGCGACACGAGCGAACCATTTGTACGACGCTCGATATCACCTTTGTATGGCTCATAGCCCTTAAGACGGTGAGCCACAACTGCCTCACCCTGAGTTGCTGTAAGAAGATTACTTCTAAGTCCCATGAGTCCGCGAGAAGGAATATCAAATTCGAGGTGGGTTCTATCTCCTCTGTTCTCCATCTGGATGAGAGCTCCCTTTCTGCGAGTTGCCATCTCAATAGCACGTCCGACAAATTCCTCCGGAACATCAATAGTAAGCATCTCGATAGGCTCACATCTCTGACCACCGATCACCTTATCAAGCACCTTAGGCTGTCCTACCTGAAGTTCGAAGCCCTCACGACGCATTGTCTCGATAAGCACAGAAAGATGGAGGACACCACGACCGTAAACGATAAACGAATCCGCATTCGGACCTGGTTTTACACGAAGTGCAAGATTCTTCTCAAGTTCCTTCTCAAGACGCTCCTTCAAGTGACGGGAAGTCACGAACTTACCCTCCTTACCGAAGAACGGAGAGTTATTGATACAGAAGAGCATGCTCATTGTAGGCTCATCAACCTCGATTGGTGGAAGCGCCTCAGGATTCTCAAAATCTGCGATTGTATCTCCGATTTCAAATCCTTCAAGACCGACAACAGCGCAAATGTCACCACACTGCACCTCATCTACCTTTGCCTTGCCAAGACCATCGAAGATCATAATCTCTTTGATCTTCTGCTTCTGCTGAATGTCATAGCGTTTGCAAAGAGTAATATTCTGACCTGCTGTGAGTGAGCCACGAGTTACGCGTCCCACTGCAATACGACCAACATACGGAGAATACTCAAGTGATGAAATCAACATCTGAGGAGTTCCTTCCTTCATCTCCGGTGCAGGTACCACCTCAAGAATTGTATCAAGAAGGGCTGTAATATCCTCTGTCGGCTGTTTCCAGTCGTATGACATCCATCCCTGCTTTGCACTACCGTAAATTGTACGGAAATCAAGCTGATCCTCGGTTGCTCCAAGAGAGAACATCAGGTCAAACACTTCTTCCTGCACCTCGTCTGGGCGACAGTTCAACTTATCTACCTTATTTATTACAAGCACTGGCTTCTTGCCCATCTCAATCGCCTTCTGAAGCACGAAACGTGTCTGAGGCATACATCCCTCAAAAGCATCAACAAGCAAGATCACACCGTCTGCCATATTAAGCACTCGCTCCACCTCACCACCGAAGTCGCTATGGCCCGGAGTATCAATCACATTAATTTTCACACCTTTGTAAACAACTGATACATTCTTGGCGAGGATTGTAATACCTCTCTCTCTTTCAAGGTCATTGTTATCAAGGATAAGTTCTCCCAACTTTTCCTGTTCGCGAGCCTGACGCGCCTGATAAATCATTCTGTCCACGATTGTTGTCTTACCGTGGTCAACGTGAGCGATAATCGCAATGTTTCTTATTTCCTGCATATGATGCTGATAATTAATAGCTTATTAAGCACTTTAAGTGCGCAAAAATCCACGACCGGTTTCCCGGTCGAAAAAGATGCGCAAAATTAGATATTTTTATAAAATATTTTCTAATCTTTTTCTATTTTTGCGCCCAAATTAAATTATAAGACTATGAAGCAAGACATGATCGTCATCCTAGACCTTGGCAGCCATGAGAACACAGTGGTTGCAAGAGCAATCCGTGCATTGGGTGTTTACAGCGAAATTCACCCACACGACATCACAGCTGAGGAGCTTAAAGCTCTCCCTAACGTAAAAGGTATCATCATCAATGGTGGTCCTAACAATGTAATCGACGGAGTGGCGATCGATGTTCTTCCAGAAATATATGAGGCTGGTTTCCCTGTAATGGCAGCAGGTCATGACAAGGCGCTTTGCGAAGTTAAGCTTGCTCAGTTCGGAAACGATGAGGAATTCATCATGAACGCAGTAAAGAGCTTCGTATTCGACACATGTAAAGCTGAAGCAAACTGGAACATGAAGAACTTCGTTGCTGACCAGGTAGAGCTCATCCGTCAGCAGGTCGGTGACAAGAAGGTACTCCTCGCACTTTCTGGCGGAGTAGACAGTTCTGTTCTTGCAGCACTCCTTCTCAAGGCAATCGGCGACAATCTTTACTGCGTTCACGTAAACCATGGACTTATGCGTAAGGGCGAGTCTGAGAATGTTGTTGAGGTATTCAGAAATCAGCTTTGCGCTAACCTTATCTATGTTGACGCTACAGACCGTTTCCTCGGTCTTCTCGAAGGCGTTGCTGATCCAGAGCAGAAGAGAAAGATCATCGGTGGAGAGTTCATCCGCGTATTCGAAGAGGAGGCACGCAAGCTAGACGGTATCGATTTCCTTGGTCAGGGTACAATTTACCCAGATATCGCAGAGAGCGGCACAAAGACTGCAAAGGTTGTAAAGTCACACCACAATGTAGGTGGTCTTCCTGAGGACCTTCAGTTTGAGCTTGTTGAGCCACTTAAGCAGCTCTTCAAAGACGAGGTTCGCGCATGTGGCGTAGAGCTTGGTCTCCCTCACGAGATGGTTTACCGCCAGCCATTCCCAGGCCCAGGTCTTGGAGTTCGCTGCCTCGGTGCAATCACACGTGACCGTCTACACTCTCTCCGTGAGGCTGACGCAATCCTCCGCGAGGAATTTGCAAAGGCTGGACTTGACAAGACTGTATGGCAGTACTTCACTGTAGTTCCTGACTTCAAGTCTGTAGGTGTACGCGACAACGCACGTTCATATGACTGGCCAGTTATCATCCGCGCCGTTAACACTATCGACGCAATGACTGCTACTATCGAGCAGATTGAGTGGTCTGTCCTCCTCAAGATTACTGACCGTATCCTTGCTGAGGTTCCAAATGTGAATCGTGTATGCTACGACCTCTCACCAAAGCCATCTGCAACAATCGAGTGGGAATAATATCACACACAACTATAGCAAAAGCGTGGCAGACCGAACGGTTTGCCACGCTTTATTTTTATAATTGTATCAATACTTATTTAATTCTGATTTTCTGCCCCAGCTGAAGCACAGTGTTTTCTGTAATGTTGTTCAAACGACATATAGCTGCTACAGAGGTCTTGTTTCTCACAGCCAATGCATAGAGCGTATCACCCGAAGCGATTACATGGTAAACTGCAGTTCCCTCCGCCTTCTTCTCTTCAGGCGTTTCATCCTCAAAATTCTGAGGATCAGCATGATTCACTCCAAAATATTTCTTCTTCAAAATAAAGAGACGCTGCCTTAACTCTCCTGTCTTGAAGTCAATAATCCATTCCGGATCAAATGAGAATCCCTGGTAGCGCACCTCATAATGAAGATGAGGTCCGGTTGAACGTCCAGTAGATCCTCCCAAGCCGACCACCTGTCCGGCATTCACCCAATCACCGACAGCCACCTTTCTCTCTGACAAATGTGCGTAGAAGGTCTCCAGGCCATTCTCATGACGAATGACAATATAGTGTCCATATCCATTTTCCGAGTACCTTGACACTCTTACCTTACCTGGGAATGTAGCATATATCGGAGCACCTACTGCTAGCGGAAGATCCACACCCTGATGTCGGCGACTCTTGCGCGGGCCATACTTACCACCCGGCCAGATTGCTCCCTTGTATGGGCAGTGGAACTGGCTTAAGCTATCCACAAGCCATATAGACCATGCATCCGGCAGTTGGTCAACTGGTTTCTGATACGGGTTTACCGACGTAGTTTCCCAATGTGTCTGAAAAACTTCCGGCTTCTGTTTGTCACCGCCAACCTTAATATATCGCCAAGTTCTGTCTCCATACAACAGAATCTTTACAAACTCATCTGCTGTATCCAAGGTATCAACAGCTGAGACATCAGACTTATTGATAGACAAAACCGGCTGATTTGCATAGTCAGCATTAACTATTACTGTTCCTGTCAAATCAATAGTCTTGACTGGTGGTGTGGTATCTTTTACGGTTAAGGTGTCAGTACCAGCCAATATGCTGGACAATAACAGGGTTAGAAAAAACATTTCTTTTATTTAGCGACGAATTGAGTGGTTAAAATTTCTCTTACTTTAGCAACCTTCTCATCAAGAAGTTCCTTAGAAGTAGCCTCACAAAGGAATCTGAGATAAGGTTCTGTGTTAGACGGACGGATATTGAACCACCAATCAGGGAACTCAACTCTATAGCCATCAAAGTCCATATAAGCAGTTAACTTCTCTGTGCCCATAAAATAGTCTCTTACAGCATCCATAGCTCCTTTCTTATCCTCAACGCGGAAATTGATTTCACCGGAGTTCTGATATTTCTCGATCTTGGCAATCATCTGGCTAAGGCTCACACCCTGTGCCTTCATCTTAGCCACAACATTAGTGATAAGGATTGCAGCAAGAAGTCCACTGTCAGAATAATAGAAATCACGGAAGTAATAGTGACCTGCAAGCTCACCACCGAAGACTCCGTCAAGCTCACGAAGCTTAAGAGCCGCATATGCGCGACCCACTCTCCAAGTATTCATTACACCTCCCATAGGAGCGAGATACTCACCTACTGCCTTAGAGCTTCGGATATCCTGATGTACATATCCCTTCTCACCTCTTTCCTCAAGGAAATAGTGTCCAAGAACCGCAATCATAAGATCTGGAGAAATGAAACGACTATTCTCATCCACAAACATCACGCGGTCAGCATCACCATCGAAGATAATTCCAATGTCTGCCTTAGTCTGAGCAACAAGTTTCTTAAGGTCCTCAACATTTGCCTGAACAAGTGGATTTGGCTCGTGATTAGGGAAACGACCATCCATCTCTTCATAGATATATGTCGGCTGATCGCCAAAGATATCACGCACAAAAAGAGATGCCATTCCATTTGAAACGTCCATAGCAATCTTAAGTCCTGACCAATCTCCCTTATATTTCAAAAGGAAAGGCAAATAATCCTTACGGACATCGATTGCATGCACCTGACCCTTCTTCTCGGCAGGCGGACACTCACGTCCAGACTCGATCCACTCTTTGATCTGACCAAGTCCAGTATCATATCCTACAGGTAGAGCGTTCTCACGAGAAACCTTCAATCCGTTGTACTCTGCAGGATTGTGAGAAGCAGTAATCTGAACAGACGCCTTAAATCCATAAAATGCAGTACCGAAATACACCATTGGTGTCGTACACAGTCCGGCATCATAAACATCAACTCCAGCATCAGTAATTCCCTTCAAAAGGTACTCGTGAATCTCAGGGGAAGAAACTCTTGCGTCACGTCCTACAAGGACCTTATCTGCAGAAAGGAGTTCAGGAAGAAAATAACCTACCTTGTAAGCAACTTCCTTATCGAAATCTACGTTGTAGATACCTCTGATGTCATATGCATGAAATGCGCCCATATTACTTATCTTTTGCTTTTATATCTAGTCTGAACTGCGCCTTTCGAAATAGCAAGAAGCTTACGAGAAAGCATCTTGCGACGAATTGGCGAAAGATTATCTACAAAAAGGTTGCCTTCGAGGTGTGACAACTCATGCTGAACCATTCTACATGCAAAACCATCAAACTCCTCAACGACCTTCTCAAGGTTCTCATTATAGTACTCCACCTTGATCTTAGAAGGACGAATAACCTCTGCGTAGATTCCCGGTACACTCAAGCATCCCTCAGAATACTCACATGTTTCCTCACTTTCTTCTACAACCTCAGGATTGATCATCACACGGAAGAAATCTTCCATTCCCTCGTATGAATCTGCTAATTCTCTTCCATCCACAATGACAAGACGCTTATTCACACCCACCTGAGGCGCAGCAAGGCCACAACCATCAGCAAGTTTAAGGGTATCCTTCATGTCTGCAAGAAGCTTCGCAATTCCTTCTTTGTCAGTAAGATCCACGTCCAGATTCTCTTTTCTAAGAACCTCAGAGCCGTAAAGGTAAATTGGTAGTATCATAGTATTATTTTAATTTTTCTTTCGATCCATATAAGACTGAAGGATAATTGCCGCACTGATCTTATCAACTGATTCCTTCTTCATTCTATCCGATTTTTTCATTCCGCCATCAATCATAGCCCTATGCGCAAGGACAGATGTGAAACGTTCATCTTCCAGATGGACAGGAATATCCGGAAATGCTTTCTTAAGATGCTTCAAAAAGATATCTATATCTTTTGCCGCCTCGGAAGGTGCACCATTCATGTTGACTGGATAGCCAACTACGAAGAGTACGACATTCTCATTTTCAGTATATTTTTTGAGATATTCTATTATCTTTGCAGAATGTACCGTTTCAAGGGCGGATGCAAAGATTCCAAGGGGATCACTTACAGCAACCCCGACGCGTTTGCGTCCATAATCTATTCCTACTAATCTGTCCATTGGAGTGCAAAGTTAAGATTTTTATGGCTAATGACAATAAAATAAGCAAGTTCCGATTTGCCCTTATCGACGACACGTCGCATCAGCACATCTTTGTTATCCGTTTCACACGTGCAAGTCTTCTTGCAACGACAATCTGCGGAGCAATAGCGATACTACTTCTGATTTTTATGCTTATTGCGTTCACACCTATCAGAACGTTCATCCCAGGCTACCCTGACTCTCGTTCAAAGAGAGCTGCCATCCAGAATGCCGTCAAGGTAGATTCGCTTGAGAATGTGATTTTCAGATGGGAACTCTACACCACAAATCTTAAGCGCGTACTCACAGGCGAAGAAGGCGTACAGTTGGACAGTATCATTAAAACTATCAGTCAGACATCTGTCCAGGACCTTGATCAGGCACATCTCAGAAAGCAGGACTCATTGCTCAGACAGCATGTTACTGAGGAGGAGCAGTTCGGTATTGCTTCACACAATAGCAGAAAACTCCCTATTGAAGGAGTACTTTTCTTCACACCTGTGAAGGGTGTTGTGCTAAGAGGATTCGATGCATACACCCACCCATTCCTTGACATCGCAGCTGCTGAGGGCACAGTTGTAAAGGCTGCTCTTGACGGAACCGTAATACATGCCGGATGGGATAAGAAAACAGGATATGCCATTTACATCCAGCATGAGGGCGATCTTATAACTGCATACAAGAACAACAGCAGTATCACAACAAAAGAAGGCAGTAGAGTCAAAGCCGGCGCACCGATCGCCGTTGTAGGAGCATCTAATGAAGAATCCACAGGAAGCCATCTCCACTTTGAGCTATGGCACAATGGAGAGAATGTTGATCCTACACAATATCTCAACTTTTAGCAGACTGATATGCAGAAGAGAAGAATTGCAATTTTAGGATCGACAGGATCCATCGGACGTCAGGCCCTTGACGTTATAAGCCAACACAGAGACCTATTCGAAGTCGAGCTGCTTACAGCCAACAACAGTTCAGAACTACTTATCAAGCAGGCAATTGAGTTTGATGCAAACTCTGTTGTTATCTGCAATGAGGATAAGTACAAAGAGGTTGCTGATGCACTTGAGCCACACTACATAAAGACATTTGCAGGAATGCAATCAGTGTGCGACCTCGTCTGTGGCGATAACATTGACATCGTATTGACTTCAATGGTAGGTTTCAGCGGACTTGCATCTACTGTTGCAGCGGTCAAGGCTGGTAAAACCATAGCTTTAGCCAACAAAGAGACACTTGTGGCAGCAGGACATATCGTCATGGATCTTGCAGCAAAACACCATGCACGCATCCTACCTGTAGACTCCGAGCACTCTGCCATCTTCCAATGTCTCATGGGCTCTGCTGGCGCAGACATCGATAAGATCCATCTGACAGCATCAGGCGGTCCGTTCCGCACATGGAGTCGAGAAGATATAGCCAAGGCAACTCCAGCTCAGGCACTCAACCATCCAAACTGGAGCATGGGCAGTAAGATTACAATCGACTCTGCCACCATGATGAATAAGGGTTTGGAAATCATCGAGGCAAGATGGCTATTCGGTACTCCTGGAGATAAGATCAACGTGGTTGTTCACCCAGAATCAATCATTCATTCGATGATTGAATATGCCGATGGCTCGGTTATTGCTCAAATGGGACACCCGGATATGAGAGAAGCAATTCAGTTTGCATTCAGTTTCCCAGAGAGACTGACTCTCAACAATAAGAAGCTCAATTTTGCCGAGCTCGGTTCGCTTTCGTTTTATGAGCCAAACTTGGAAAACTTTCCCGCACTTGGTCTTGCGTATGAGTCTCTGACAAAGGGCGGCAATATGGCCTGCATCATGAATGCAGCAAACGAGGCAGCAGTAGCAGCATACCTTAAGGGTAAAATTGGGTTCTACGACATTACTGATGTCGTGGCAAGATGTATGGCAGAAGGTCCGTTCGTAAAGAATCCCGACCTGGAGACCATATTCCAGACAAACGATGAGGCATATAAGCTAGCCTCTGGAATCATCGGCAAGATTGCCAGATAAACAAATTGATTATCAAATGATTGTACTAATAAAAACACTACAGGTAATACTAGCGTTATCTCTACTGATTCTTATCCACGAATTCGGTCATTTCTTTTTTGCAAAGATCTTCGGAATCAGAGTAGATAAGTTCTATCTCTTCTTCGACACGGGAGACTTCAAACTTTTCAGCACAAAGAGCAAATGGTTCATCAGGCTATGTCCTAAGGCAGAAAAATGGGAGACGGAATACGGCATCGGCTGGCTGCCACTCGGAGGTTACTGCAAGATTGCTGGTATGATCGATGAGTCTTTGGACACAGACCAGATGGCCAGCGAACCTCAGCCCTGGGAATTCCGCACAAAACCAGCATGGCAGAGACTATTCGTAATGGCAGGTGGAGTGTTTATGAACTTCCTTCTCGCTATATGCATATATATAGGTATACTTGCCGGCTGGGGAGAAAGCTATATAAGCACAGAGGGAAATAAAGTCTATGTCAACGAATTGGCATATGAAATGGGATTTAGAACTGGTGACCAGATTCTAAGTTTCGACGACTACAAGCCAGAGAACTTTGCAATGCTACAGGCAGACCTTGCGAGAAACAATGTCAGCAAGGCAACCGTTATCAGACAGACAGATACAGTAGACCTCTACATAGACCAGAATCGTATTGGAGAAGTTCTTCAGACACCTGGAATGTTTGACCTGGCTCTACCATTTGTCATCGGCGAAGTTCCTGAAACCTCTGTCAATTATGGGCAGGATCTACTGCCGGGAGACCAGATCGTTAGAATTGGCGAGGAAAAAGTAGAATATGTACAGGACTCACGACCACTACTCCAGTCACTGGCAGGCAACACATCGAGCATCACAATCATCAGACAGTCTGACACTCTTGTAAAAGAAGTAAAGATTGATACTGCAGGACACATTGGAGTCCTTCTTCAGCAACCAGAAATAAGGACTAAAGAATACAACTTGCTTTCTGCAATCCCTGCTGGATTCAAGAAGACATTCTCCACTATCGGAGGGTACCTGCAGGATCTTAAACTTGTATTTACTCCACGTACAGAAGCCTACAAATCAGTGGGAAGTTTCATTTCGATAGGCAAGATATTTCCTTCAAGCTGGGACTGGCTCAGCTTCCTGAACATTGTTGCAATGCTTTCGGTAATGCTCGGAGTAATGAACCTTATTCCTATCCCGGCACTTGATGGTGGACATATAGCATTTACCCTTTATGAAATCATCACCAGAAGAAAGCCAAGTGATAAATTCCTGATGGTAACCCAGATTATAGGCATGATCCTAGTATTTGGACTAATGATACTTGCATTTGGCAACGATATTTTCAGATTATTCAGATAAAAATTTATACAAATGAAACGTTTTCTATCATATGCCATTATAGCACTTATGGCATTGGCTATCACCTCATGCAGCAGCGAGAAAAGAAAGAAGGCACTACTCCCTAACATCAGCGGCCATGCCGGTGAAGTGATTGTAGTAATCGACAAAGGAGATTGGGAAGGTGCAGTCGGTACGACTCTAAGAGATACACTTGGTCAGGACTGTAAGTTCCTGCCTCAGAGAGAGCCTCTTTATAGCCTTGTAAATGTTATTCCTAGTGGTTTCACCAATATGTTTCAGATTCATAGAAACATTATTGTAGTCAACATTAAGAATGATGTCACAGAGCCAGGTGTAAAACTCAGACAAGACATCTGGGCAAAGCCTCAGATCGTCATCAGCATCGATGCAAAAAGCAGTGCCGAGGCTGTTGAACTCATCAAGGATAACAGCAGATTGATTATCTCAGCTCTTGAGCAGGCAGAAAGAGACCGTCTCATAGCAAACCATAAGAGATATGAAGAGCGTTCACTTGCTGAGGTTGTCACTAAGATGATCGGAGGATCTCCTCACTTCCCTTCTGGCTACAAGCTTAAGAAGCAGACAGAGGACTTTATCTGGATTTCATATGACATTCAGTACGTTACACAAGGTATTCTTATCTACAAGTACCCAGTTGTTGAAAGCGAGAATATGATGTCACTGGATAACATCCTTGCGGAGAACTCAGAGATGCTCAAAGCTAATGTACCTGGTATGTTTGAGGGTACATATATGATGACCAGCGAGTTCGCAAGACCTTCAATCGAGTACATGAAATTCAGAGGCCGTGACTTTGCCGAACTTAGAGGATTCTGGGAAGTATACAATGACTACATGGGAGGACCATTTGTAGCTCAGGCATTCTATAGCAAAGATGGCAAGTATATGATCTTTATGGAAGGATTTGTCTATGCTCCTAAATACGATAAGCGCACATACCTCCGTCAGGTAGAATCAATCCTCTATTCTTTCGAGTGGGCAAAGGACGAGAAGAAGGAAGATAAGTAGAAATAAGTAAAAATATTTTGCCTATTAAAAAATAATTTATACCTTTGCACTCCCATTAATAAAAATGGGTTTGATGGTCGGTTCGTCTATCGGTTAGGACTCAAGATTTTCATTCTTGCAAGAGGGGTTCGATTCCCCTACCGACTACAAGAAATATAAAAAAGAAAAACAATGGCAAATCACGCTTCAGCAGAAAAGCGCATTCGTCAGAGCGAAAGGCGCAGATTGCATAACAAGTATTATGCAAAGACAACAAGAAACGCAATTCGTGCGATTCGTAACACAAATGACAAGGCAGCAGCAGAGGCTAACGCTCCTAAGGTTTATGCAATGATCGACAAGCTTGCAAAGATCGGCGTTATCCACAAGAACAAGGCTGCAAACCTCAAGAGCGGTATCGCAGTTTACATCAACAAACTTTCATAAAGAAAGCATTACCTGTAGAGGTTTCTTATAGCAATAAAAAAGAGCATTTCAGTTTTGAAATGCTCTTTTTTTGTCCCTATCCTACTCCAAGCGTAAAATGCAACCAACTAAGTATCAGCGACATACAGAAACTGCGTGCCGCCAAAGGGGAGCACGCAGTTTCTGTAAAGATCTATCAGTCAAATGATTACATTTCACGTAGTTTAGAATCTTCTTGGAGGAGGGCCACCCATTCCGCGAGGGCCACCCGGACCTCTTGATCCGCCACCCTTATTGAAGTTACCGAAACGATAAGTCAACGAGAGGATTACATATCGTCCAAGAGTATTGTTACGTGTCTCCTTGTGGTAGTTAGATGCATCTGTTACAGAAAGATTCTTAGACTGTCCGAGAATATCATAAGCCTTCAACGCAAGAGTGAACTTCTTCTTGAAGAGGAGCTTGGTAATCTCTGCATTGAGGATGATTTCGTCCTCCTGAGGAGTTGTATAACCATTATACCAGTTATAGTCTACGTCAGCGATAAAATTGATTCCACCAGGAATAGTCCAGTTCATAGAAGCATCAATCTGATTATTCCAAGTGTACTGCTGATTAGCGTTCTGGATAGTATACCATGACTTCGACATTCTTGTTCTTCCACCTAAGTTAACCTCCACGAGATCATTTCTATATGTAAGACGGAGTCTCTGAGTAAATCCTACTGACTGAATCTTATTAGTAGTAAACTTATCTGATGCGCTCAAATCTGAGTACGCAGCATGGAAAGCGTCATAATCGAATTCAGCCTTAGCAGCATCATAATACTTAGCTGCTTCTAGATCTCTAAACTCGTTTGTTCCAACATATGATACAGACTCGTTATAGCTAGCGTTAGACATTGAGAAGATAGAGAATCCTGACTTACCGAAAGGAGAGTTGATGAAGAGTCTACCACTGAGCGATGCTGTTGTAGGACCATTGACAGGGATCGAATACTGACGACCATCTGTGTCATACCACTGAGCTGATGTGATGGCATTTTCAACCATTGAAGCATTAAGATTGAAATTCACAGATGTGAAAGTCTTCTTGTTTGTATATCCGAAACGTCCGCGGATATTATGGTTGAAGTATGGCTCCAGGTACGGATTACCAAGTGAGATATTCAAAGGGTCCGAATTATCTGGAACAGGCATCAGCTGTGAAGTAGATGGCTGAGAAGAGCGACCGAAGTAGAACATTCTCAAGTTCACAGTCTCATTTGGAGTATAGAAAAGCATCGCCTGAGGAGACCAGTTAACCACCTGGTTGTTGTACTCCTTCTCATTAGTCTTATTATAAGTATTGGTAGGATTCACAGACGCACCCAGCTGAGCACGGAATTTCTTAAGCTGATAGCTTAGATTCATACCTGCTCTGTGGTTATGTGAGATATTCAAAATATTATTTGAATAGATATCATTCAAAGTTTCTCCATTACCTACATACTGCAGCAATCCATCAACAACATTATCAGATGCACTATCGAAAGTGTTCTTGACTGAATTATTTCTATTCCATGAATAGCTATAATTAGCCTCCAGGAAGAGATTCTTTGCAATAGGCTCAGTATAAACCAGGCGTCCAGTAAGCGAAGTACTCTTTGAGTTCTGATCGAATCTCTGGTTCACGATTGGCTCTGCATCATCAGCACCAGAATAAACATTGGTGATAGAGCTATTGAATCCGTTCAAATCGTTATTACTGAAGCTATATCTGATATTTGCAGAGATTGTTCGTCCTGCTTTACCAAGTTTCTGTCTGAAAAGAAGGAAACCACTAGTGCTCCAGTTATTATTGAATCCTGTGTTATTATTGTAACCATCATTCACCTTAAGTGTATCAACAGCACCTTCTGCCAAAGATCCAGTCGAGAAAACCGACCCCTCTGTATAGCGACCGCTACCAAAATTAAACTGAGGCTCAAAGAGGATTGATGTATTATCCGAGAACTTATGCTCGAGACGAACACCGAAACGATGTCCCTGTGAGAAAGTTGAGTTAGTACCGGTCTCATTATTAAGAAGACGGCTACCATCATCCATGTAAGTAATCTTGGCTGTCTCCTCCTCTACATACTTATCTGTACCGTTATAGAGGTAGTTTCCAGAAAGATCCATATCACCGTCAAGCAGCGTAAAGGCTCCATTAAGACCTCCCATCCACGATGTAGAGATACCATTGTTTCCTCTCCAGCCTCCCATTCCACGACCCATTCCACGGTCACCGCGCATGCTCTGCATCATGCTTCCTGCCACGTCGTTGAATCCACGGTTGTTGGTATTATTTCCGTTAAGGATAATACTTAGCTGACTCTTATCTGTAAAACGTCCGATCATAGCAGCTCCCTGATATCTCCAATCGTTCATATCAGAACCGCCGCCTGGGATATCATGTCCACCACCGGCCATTACGTTACCAAACCATCCCTCTGCCATACCGGGACGAAGCTTGAGGTCGATGATTGTCTCCTCCTCACCATCGTCAATTCCGGTAAACATAGCCTGATCAGATTTCTTCTCTACTACCTTAACCTTATCAATGATTTTTGCTGGAATATTCTTAGAAGCCAACTGAGGATCATCAAGGAAGAATGTCTTACCATCAATTGTAATCTTCTTGATTGTCTCACCATTAGCAGTAATCGAACCATCAGTACCCACCTCAATACCAGGCAGTTTCTTAAGAAGCTGCTCCAGCATATCGTTATCAGAAGTCTTGAATGATGAGGCATTATACTCAATAGTATCCTTCTTGATCATGATAGGGTTACCAACGGCAGATACTTTAGACGCCTCAAGAGCAACTGCATCATCAGCCATCTTGATATCACCAAGATCGATATTCTTGTCTGTGACAACAATCTGCTGCTCAAAATTTTTATATCCCATGATCTCAGCCTTGATCACAAAAGCTCCTTTATTGACTTTTGTAATAGTGGCCGCACCCTTATCATCAGTAAGCGCATATTTATATGCCTTGGAACTACCCACATGAGTAAGGGAAACAGTAGCAAACTGAACTGGCTCAGAAGTCTTCTCCTCAATAAGACGAAGCTTTACAGAATATGTCTGAGCGAAAGCGGATGCTGCTGCTAAAAAAGCAAGAATGGTAACAAGTAAATGCTTTAGTTTCATTTTATATTTTCTTATTTCACAGATGTCAAAACATCCGTTAGACCAGTTTCTATAATGAAAGTTTAATGTTAAGTATTATTTTTTTATTCTATCAGGATTTTCAGTCAAAAACCTTTTCCAATCTGTCTTTGCCCCAGTGCCTGCCAAAGGATTGCTCATCTGATAGTGATGACAGAGAGCAATAGCCAATGCATCAGTTGCATCAAGATATTTTGGATCCAGATCCACCTTGAGAGTCTTCTGAATCATCATTGCAACCTGCTCTTTGGATGCAGCTCCATTACCACAAATCGCAATCTTAGCTTTTCTAGGTGCGTACTCAGCAACTGGTATGCCCTTCATGACGGCAGCTGTCAATGCTGCACCTTGAGCACGTCCCAATTTGAGAATCACCTGGGCGTTCTTACCATAAAACGGAGATTCTACAGCTAAATAATCAGGCTGATGCTCAGCGATCAGCTCAGAAACACCAGCATATATATTCGCAAGTTTCTCATATGGGTCAGAGATTTTGCGAAGATCAAAGACACCCATATCCTTATAAAATGGGCCTTTTGAATTTACGCCAATAACCCCGAAACCTAAAATATTAGTTCCGGGGTCTATGCCGAGTATTGTTTTCTCCTTAGTCAATATAATCGAAACCAGTATATGGACGAAGAGCCTCTGGAATCTCGATGCGATCACCCTTCTGGTTGTTCTCAAGAAGAGCTGCTACCACGCGTGGAAGTGCGAGTGAACTTCCGTTGAGTGTGTGAGCGAGCTGAGTCTTGCCTTCTGCATCCTTATATCTGAGCTTGAGGCGATTTGCCTGATATGACTCGAAGTTAGATACTGAAGAGATCTCGAGCCATCTGCCCTGAGCCGCTGAGTAAACCTCGAAGTCATAAGTAATTGCAGATGTGAAGCTCATATCACCACCACAGAGCTTGAGGATTCTGTATGGAAGACCAAGAGACTTGACTATTGACTCCACATGTGCTACCATCTCATCAAGTGCTGCATACGAATCTTCTGGTCTCTCAATACGAACGATCTCAACCTTGTCAAACTGGTGAAGACGATTAAGTCCACGTACATCCTTACCATATGAACCAGCCTCACGACGGAAGCAAGGCGTGTAAGCAGTCATCTTAACAGGGAACTCGTTGTTTGCAACGATAACATCTCTGTAGATGTTAGTTACAGGAACCTCAGCTGTTGGTACGAGGTAGAAGTTATCAGCTGTTGCGTGATACATCTGTCCCTCCTTATCAGGAAGCTGACCTGTACCAAAGCCTGAAGCCTCATTTACCATTACAGGTGGCTCAACCTCAAGATATCCAGCCTCTGTGTTGATATCAAGGAAATAGTTGATAAGAGCTCTCTGAAGTCTGGCTCCTTTGCCCTTGTATACAGGAAAACCTGCACCAGTAAGCTTAACACCTAGATCAAAGTCGATAATATCGTACTTCTTTGCAAGGTCCCAGTGTGGAAGGGCATTCTCACCAAGCTCTGGAATCTCATTACCCTGCTTTACCACAACGTTATCCTCGGCTGTTCTTCCCTCAGGAACCTGATCACATGGAATATTTGGAAGAAGAACCACGAGCGAGTCAAGCTCTGAGTTGTTCTCCTGTGATTTGCTTTCAATTTCAGCGGAACGTGCTTTAAGAGCAGCAACCTCAGCCTTGATAGCCTCAGCTTCTTCTCTCTTGCCTTCCTTCATAAGTCCACCAATCTGAGCAGCCTTTTTCTTCTGCTCTGCAAGACAATTGTCAAGCTCTACCTGGAGAGCTCTTCTGTTCTGATCAAGAGCGTTGATTTTCTCTACGATCTCTCTTGCATCGAAGTTCTTAACAGCAAGCTTTGCAATTACAAACTCCGGATTCTCACGAAGCAATTTCAATGTTAGCATATAGTATATATTATTTAGATTTTTCTTCAAAAGAACATATCTTGCAAAGTTATAATTTTTTCAACAAAATAAAAAGGCAATAATCCATAGGATTACTGCCTTATAAAGTTTTCCAGTATGCCACCGAGAATTAGTTCTCGAATGGAAGTACTGATACGTAAGACTTGTTGTCTGCCTTCTTGCGGAAGCTTACTCTTCCATCAATAAGTGCATAAAGAGTGTGATCCTTACCCATTCCTACATTGAGACCTGGGTTGTGAACTGTACCTCTCTGACGAACGAGGATGTTACCAGCCTTTACAGCCTGATCACCATACTTCTTAACTCCGAGTCGTTTGCTATGTGACTCACGACCGTTCTTGGAACTACCGACGCCTTTTTTATGTGCCATAATCTATTCCTCTTTAATTAATTAAGCGATCGCATTGATCTGAAGTTTAGTAAGATACTGACGGTGTCCGTTACACTTCTGGTAACCTTTACGACGTTTCTTCTTGAAAACAAGAACCTTCTTGCCCTTGCAAGTGTCGTCAAGTACA
>JAFYVM010000073.1 GCA_017549145.1 Bacteroidales bacterium | reverse complement strand
TTCATTCCATATCTTCTTGTCCGGATGCTCACTGATCCACTTCGCATAAAAGTCCTTGATGATCTTCTCTCGGGCTTTGATATCCTCCTTCCTCGTTCCGGCAGGAATCGTAATTCCATTATTTTCCATAGGGCAAATATAGCATTTTATATAATATATCTTAAATTTGTCAAAACAATAAATTCTTTGTGTTTCATGGGACATACGATTGCTGTCATCAGAAGGAAAGAAGTCAAGAAGATGCTGGAGTGTAAGGATGCGAATGCGGTGATTCCGGTTGATGAGTGTACATACGATAAGGGTGTTCTGCAAAATCCTCTTGATGAAATCTATGCTGTTTTAAGTGAAGCGTTCCCTCCGTTGAATGGACCGGAGGCTCCATCTGATGATGTTGCGGATGAATGTGTGGAATACAGTTTTCTTCCCAATGCCATATATATAGGATATGTAGGCAGTCAATATGACGAATTGAACAGGGCACTTGGCCCTTTGTTGCAGAAGTATGATTGTGTGATATACAATTGTGACTGGGATACTATATCATTACCTGAACATTCCTTTAAAGTCAGAATGTTCAGGCTTAAGTATAGGCTGAAGACAAATAAGTGGGCTATCGCATTGCGTGATACTTTGTTGCTGTTTCTGTCGTTTGAAGTAGGATTTCTATTGATAAGGTCCGCTTCATCTCATATTGACAATCCATTGATCGATTTTTCGTCAGTGTCATTCGCGGCAGGGACAATCGGAGCGGCAGTGTTTTCCTCTGTCCGTATCTGGGCGGAAGTAATCCTGCATTTCAAGTCCAAGCGATAGTCAATATCTCACTTATATTTGCTATATTTGTACGATGTCATCGAAATGGTGACAAAAAAGGAAAATCAAATTTAATCTTTATACCAATGTTTAAATATGCACCAATGTTTCAGCTTGGCGAGGACAAGACTGAATACTACAAGATTCCGGGTTCGGAGCAGTATGTAAGCACTGGCGAGTTTGAGGGTCATGAGATGCTCAAGATTGCTAAGGAGGGTCTTACAGTGATGGCTAACACAGCGTTCCGTGATGTTTCATTCATGCTTCGTCCTGAGCACAATGAGATGGTCGCAAAGATTTTGCACGATCCAGAGGCTTCAGAGAATGATAAGTATGTAGCTCTTACATTCCTTCGCAATGCAGAGGTGGCTTGCAAGGGTAAGCTTCCTTTCTGCCAGGACACTGGAACAGCTATCATTCATGGTGAAAAGGGCCAGCAGGTCTGGACTGGATACTGCGACGAGGAGGCTCTTTCACTTGGAGTTTACAAGACTTATACTGAGGAGAACCTTCGTTACTCGCAGAACGCTCCTCTTAACATGTATGATGAGGTTAATACAAAGTGTAATCTTCCAGCTCAGATCGATATCGAGGCAACTCATGGCGCTGAGTATCATTTCCTTTGCGTGACTAAGGGTGGTGGATCAGCAAACAAGACTTACCTCTATCAGGAGACTAAGGCTATCCTTAATCCACAGACTCTCGTTCCGTTCCTCGTTGCTAAGATGAAGACTCTCGGAACAGCAGCATGCCCTCCATATCACGTAGCATTCGTAATCGGTGGTACTTCAGCTGAGAAGAACCTCCTTACTGTGAAGCTCGCTTCTACTAAGTTCTATGATGAGCTCCCTACAACAGGTGATGAGACAGGTCGCGCATTCCGCGATGTAGAGCTTGAGAAGGTGGTTCTTGAGGAGGCTCACAAGATCGGTCTTGGAGCACAGTTCGGTGGTAAGTACTTCGCTCACGATGTACGCATCATCCGTCTTCCACGTCACGGTGCAAGCTGCCCTGTAGGACTTGGAGTAAGCTGCTCAGCAGACCGTAATATCAAGGCTAAGATCAATAAGGATGGTATCTGGATTGAGAAACTCGATGACAACCCAGCACGCCTTATCCCTGAGGAACTCCGTCAGGCAGGTGAGGGCGAGGCTGTTAAGATCAACCTCGATCAGCCAATGTCAGAGATTCTCAAGGAGCTTAGCAAATATCCTGTATCAACACGTCTCAGCCTCAATGGTACTATCATCGTAGGACGTGATATCGCTCATGCTAAGATCAAGGAGCGTCTTGACAGAGGTGAGGAGATGCCGCAGTATCTCAAGGATCATCCAATCTATTATGCTGGTCCAGCTAAGACTCCAGAAGGAATGGCGTGTGGTTCGATGGGACCTACAACCGCTGGTCGTATGGACTCATACGTTGACCTCTTCCAGAGCCATGGCGGTAGCATGATCATGCTTGCTAAGGGTAACCGTGCACAGTGCGTTACTGACGCTTGCCAGAAGTATGGTGGATTCTACCTTGGTTCTATTGGTGGTCCTGCTGCTATCCTTGCTCAGAACAACATCAAGAGCATTGAGTGCGTAGAGTACCCAGAGCTTGGAATGGAGGCAATCTGGAAGATCCACGTTGAGGACTTCCCGGCATTCATCCTAGTTGATGACAAGGGTAATGACTTCTTTAAGAAGCTTGGACTTTAATTCTGGGATTTCACTATCTCTAAAATTTTAGGTGGAAATATTTAGTAGGGCTCTCTAGTTTGAGGGCCCTTTTTTGTTTTAGCATGCCGTTTCTTGCATGTCCGTTTTGTTTCGCTGCTAGTAGCGCGAGGCTGGCAGAGTAAGCCTTTGGGCGTAGCTTGCACAGCTTGTCTCGAACAGGTGGCAGGCGTATTTTGTAAAGGCTTGAAAATCAGATGAATGACGTTTAGTTGGTGGGTAAATTTGCCCACCAGTAAGGTGCTAAGTTGTTGATATGTAGCGTGTTGTAAAAAACGGGATTGGCGCGATTTGCTTGGGGCGGGGCAGGATTTAGTCGCTTTGCGCTATCCTGTTTCCGCTACTGCGGGGTCACTGAAGAACAACGTCCTATTTTCATTTAAAAAGGCGGTCAAAAGACCGCCTCGTTGTTCTGGTTGAACTACCAGGATTCGAACCTGGACAGACAGAACCAAAATCTGTAGTGCTACCGTTACACCATAGTTCAGTACCGAGTTGCAAAGATACAATAATTTTGAATATCTGCAAAATCATTAAAACAGCCCGTACGCATGGTTTGAATACTTTTCTTATCTTTGGAATCCAATAAATTATGCAATTGATATGAAGAAGGTTATTATGTTGATGGCAGTTTTGACTTTAGGACTGTCTGCATTTGCTCAGGAATATAAGTATGATAAGGATATCCTATATAAGGGAGCTCCTGATGCGTATACGGAGAAGATGTGTAGGATAGATGTCGCTTATGAGGAGGGTGTTGAAGGTAGACCTGTAATTGTATGGTTTCATGGTGGCGGACTGACAAAGGGTTCCAGAACTGTGCCTAAGTCATTACTGAAAGATGGTGTAGTGGTGGCTAGCGTGGGATATAGATTTGTAAGTGAGGTGTCTATTCCTGAAATTCTAGATGATGCTGCAGCGTCTGTTGATTGGGTGCTAAAGAATATTTCAAAGTATGGAGGAGATGTATCCAAGGTTTATCTGGCAGGCCATTCGGCTGGCGGATATATCGTCAATATGATAGGTCTAAATAAGGAGTATCTTGCGAAGTATGGTGTGGATCCGGATACTCAGATTAAAGCTCTGGTTCCGTATAGCGGACAGGTAATTACACACTTTGCGCAGAGACGTAAGCAGGGGCTGAGTGATTTGACTCCTACAATAGATTACCTTGCCCCGTTGTACTATGTACGTGGAGATGCGGCTCCGATGCTTGTTATATCAGGAGATAGGGAATTGGAACTATTTGGCAGGTATGAGGAGAATGCGTATTTCGTGCGCATGATGAAACTCAATGGACATAAAAATATCACATTCTATGAGTTGGATGGTTTTGGACATAGTGATATGGCAAAGCCGGCTCATACTCTTTTACTGAAGTACATCAAGAAACAAAATCCTTAAAACAACCCGTAGATAAGATTCCAGACTAGGAAACGGGCGAACTTGCCGATAAGCAGCAGGATCATAGTCCATCCTGGACGGGTTTTATAGAAACCTAAAGCAATTGCAATGATATCTCCGATGACCGGAACCCATGCTGTTAGTGCCAGCCATGCTCCGTATTTGTCAACTCGCTCCTTCTGCTTCTGAAGAGTTTCAGGCTTTACCTTGAACCACTTCTCAATCCACTCCCACTTACCAAGCCAGCCGACCCAGTAGGTTGCCACACTGCCAAGCCAGTTACCCAATGTGCCCACAAGAAGGCAACCTACCGGATTACCGGTAGCAGCAAGAATCGCAAGATATAATGCGTCTGAACTGAATGGGAATATGGTTGCAGCCAGAAAGGTGCCGATAAAGAGTCCTAATAATCCAAGTCCTTCAAGCCATTCCATAATAGTCGAGTCATAACATTACAAATATAGCTAGGAATATGCTCAAAATTGTGTATTTTTGAGAAATATTGACCTTTTATTATGAAGAGACTTATCACTTTGACTGCAGTCGCAGTACTTGCCTTTTTTGCAGGATGTACATCACAGTATAAAGACAACCGAGGATTTGTAAAAGTTGAGGACGGTCAGTTCGTACTTGACGGAAAAACCGTATCATACGTCGGAACAAACTTCTGGTATGGCCCACTCATCGCATCAGAGGGTAGGGGAGGTAACCGTGAGCGTCTTCATAAGGAACTTGATGCCCTCAAGGAGATCGGTGTCACCAATCTTCGTGTTCTTGTAGGATCTGATGGCCCAGAGGGAACTGCCTATAAGGTTGAGCCTGTTCTTCAACTTGAACCAGGTGTATATAATGATACATTGCTTAGAGGACTTGACTACCTCTTGGCTGAGATGGGAAAGAGACAGATGCATGCTGTACTCTATTTCAATAACTCTTGGGAATGGTCTGGCGGATACGGTCAGTACCTTGAGTGGGCAGGCGAGGGTAAGGCCTTGCTTCCGTCTGTAGATGGATATGAGAACTATGTCGCTCACGTATCTAAGTTTGTGAAGAGCGAGAAGGCAAAGGAGTTCTATTATAATCATGTAAGGAATATAGTTACTCGTACAAATACAGTGACAGGAAAGCCATATACTGAGGATCCTGCTATCTTCTCATGGCAGATTGGAAATGAGCCTCGTGCATTTGCACGCGATAGCGTCACAAAGGCAGCTTTCCACGAGTGGATGTGCTCATCTGCAAGTCTGATAAAATCTTTGGATCCTAATCATATGGTTTCCACAGGAAGTGAAGGCCTTTATGGCTGCGAAGTTGATATGGATCTCTTTGAAAAGATTCACTCGCATAAGGACTTTGACTATCTCAATGTTCATATCTGGCCGCTTGTATGGCGCTGGGTGACTAAAGATACATTTGCTGATAGCGTATGTGTCGCTAATAGACAGACAGAGAAATATCTCACAGCTCACTTCCCAGTGGCAGAACGTCTTGGAAAGCCGATTGTACTTGAGGAATTCGGTTATCCACGCGATGGAAACCGTAGCTTCGAGGGTGAGGCAGAAAAGTTCTGGGATGGCGTATCTCTATCAAAGGAGTCTGCAACTACAGCTAGAGATGAATACTATAGTTATGTCTTTGAAAGACTACTAAAGGCACGTCAGAATGGTGAGCCTTTAGTAGGAGTTAATTTCTGGGGATGGGGCGGTTTTGCCACTCAGTCTGCGGTCAATGAGTTCTGGAAACCAGGTGATGACTACTGTGGTGATCCAGCTCAGGAGCCACAGGGCTTGTTCTCCGTCTATGCAACTGACTCTACGACTGTTGAGCTTATCAAGAAAACAAATGAGGCCCTTACACTTTTGTAAGAGCCTCTTGTCTATCTTTTATTCTTAAAGAATTCGGTTACAATATTTCCGCATTCATCTGCAAGTATGCCTGAGACAACCTTTGTCTTCGGGTGCATCAGCGATGGTGTATACTGTGAGAATCCGCGCTTTTGATCAGATGCTCCATACACCACTTCTCCAATCTGAGACCAGGCTAATGCTCCTGCGCACATGGGGCATGGCTCTACTGTGACATATAGGGTGCAATCGTTCAGATACTTACCCCCAAGAGCCTCTGTGGCCGCAGTAATTGCAATCATCTCTGCATGTGCAGTCGGGTCATTCAGCTTTTCTGTCATATTGTGCCCTTTGCCTACAATGCGACCTCTGCATATTATAACCGCTCCAATAGGAACCTCGTCCTCAGAAGCAGCAAACGAGGCCTCTCTTAAGGCCTCGCGCATATATCTTTCGTGTGTGTCCATCTTAGTTCTTGAAGCTGTGGATTGGTGCTGGAATTCGTCCCTGACGTGAGATGAATGCTTCGCAGCTATACTGGTTCACTGGCATGACAGGAGCATAACCAAGCAAACCTCCAAACTCAACTGTATCACCAACATCCTTGCCTTCTACAGGAATGATACGGACTGCAGTCGTCTTCTGGTTGATCATACCGATGGCTGCCTCGTCAGCTATGATTCCTGAAATGGTACTTGCCGGTGTGCTGCCCGGAATGGCAATCATATCAAGTCCTACAGAGCATACGCATGTCATTGCCTCAAGCTTCTCAATTGTAAGAGCTCCGCATTCTGCTGCGTCAATCATACCCTGGTCCTCACTCACTGGAATAAACGCTCCACTAAGTCCTCCAACGTATGATGATGCCATCACTCCACCCTTCTTTACCTGGTCATTCAAAAGAGCAAGAGCAGCTGTTGTTCCTGGCGCACCAGCCTTTTCAAGGCCAATTTCACAAAGAATGTCAGCCACACTGTCTCCGATAGCTGGAGTCGGGGCGAGTGAAAGGTCAATGATACCGAATGGGATGCCAAGTCTGCGTGAAGCCTCCTGAGCTACGAGCTGGCCAACGCGAGTGATCTTGAATGCAGTCTTCTTGATTGTTTCACAAAGAACTTCAAAACTCTCGCCGCGTACTTTCTCAAGAGCACATTTAACTACTCCTGGTCCGCTGACTCCAACATTGATGATGGCATCTGCCTCAGTTACTCCATGGAATGCACCTGCCATGAATGGGTTATCATCTGGAGCATTGCAGAGTACTACTAGCTTGGCGCAACCTAACGAGTCTCTTTCTGCTGTCATGCGAGCAGTTTCCTTGATGGTTTCACCCATAAGGCGGACAGCGTCCATATTGATACCTGTCTTTGTCGATCCGATGTTAACGCTGCTGCAGATTCTGTTAGTGCATGCGAGCGCCTCAGGAATAGATGCAATCAGGAGCTTGTCACTCTCAGTCAGTCCCTTTGATACCACTGCAGAGTAACCTCCAAGGAAGTTTACTCCTACCTTTTCAGCCACTGCGTCGAGTGTCTTTGCTATCTCGACGTAGTCTGCAGGGGTCTTGCAGCAAGATGCTCCGACAAGAGCGATCGGAGTGATGGAAATTCTCTTGTTTACGATTGGAATACCATATTCCTTAGAGATATCCTCTCCTGTCTTGACAAGGTTTCCTGCAATTCGGAGAATCTTTTCAGTGATTCTGTCGCAGGTCTCCTTAACAGTGCTTGCAGCGCAGTCAAGAAGGCTGATACCTATTGTAATAGTGCGCACGTCAAGATTGTCGTGCTCTATCATATTGTTGGTCTCAATGACCTCGTGAATGTTTATCATATCAGATTAGATTCTATGCATCTTATCGAAAATCTCTTCTTTCTGGCATTTGATCTGAACGCCTGTGCTTTCTCCGAGCTTAGTGATCTCGTCAGTCATTGTGGCGTAGTCGACAGTCATCTTTGATGTGTCGATAATCATCATCATGTTGAAGAATCCCTGGATAATTGTTTGTGAGATGTCAAGAATGTTGATCTGGTGGTCAGCCATGTATGTGCAGACCTTAGCAATGATTCCGACAGTGTCTTTTCCGACAACGGTGATAATCGTTCTATTCATAATTTTGGGTTTTGCTTAGCAAAAATACGCAATACTTTGTATAAAACAAAAAGAGCAGCTTATTCAGCTACTCTTTTGTATTTCTTACCATCTGTCCTCAGATGATACTGTCAATTTCTTGCGGCCGCGACGACGGCGAGCTGCCAATACGCGACGTCCGTTAGGAGTCGACATGCGCTCGCGGAAACCGTGTTTGTTGCGACGCTTGCGCTGTGATGGTTGGAATGTTCTTTTCATATCTAGATATTTTTATATTTTTCCTGTTACTTTTTGGGAGTGCAAAGGTAGTATTTTTGTATTTAATTGCAAAATATTTTTAATTATTTTCTCCTTTTGTACTTGTGTGTTACCCTTCTTTTGCGAGAGTATTTCAAGATCACAGCCAGGATGAGACCTCCAAGAACCAGTCCGATGATCACGTATGTGAAGGCAGATGCATTTGCACCCTTCACTCGTGACCACATTTTAAGGAGCTCTTCTGTACCTACATCGTGCATCATTCCACATCTGTCGATAATGCTGCTATCAGGGTACATTATCGGATTGATGTGTGCCTCCTTGCCGTTTTCGCCGAAGAAGTAGCTTACATCAATCGGATCATAGCTTTCAGCATCAGACATGCTTTCCAGAACCTCATCTCCACCGATTACGCTCACATAGCCGATGTAGTCCATATTTCTGATTGCATTCTCAGGCTTGCAAAGGAAGTTGATGAAGTATCTGGCTGCCTTGATGTTCTTTGCGTATTTAGGGATTACCCAGCCATCGAACCATGCTACACTTCCGGAACTTGGAACAGCATATTCAAGTTCAACTCCCACTTCTGCAGCTTCATCGATTGCCCATTGAGCATCTCCGCTCCATGACATGTTAAGCCATGCCAATTCCTTAGTCATCTGCTCTTTACCGAAGTCTGCTTCCCATCCGCCGATAGATTCTCTAAATGAGATCAGATACTCTTCAACAAGCTTAATGGATTCCTCTGAAGCGTCAAATGAAAGGGAACGTAAATCTTTTTCTCCAGCATCAATAGCGTCTTTGTTCAGTGCTATCAGAAGGGCAGTATATACATCTCTGAAGGCATCTTTCATCAATACTTTACCCTTATATGCCGGGTTGCGCAACACTTCCCATGAATCTACTTCGTCCGATGAGACATATTTAGGATTATAGATAAGTCCTACTGTTCCCCACATATATCCTACAGAATAGTCATTGGCATTTTTGCCGAAGCCTTCAATCTGGTTTATCTTTTCTGTTATGAATGGCGAGATATATTGTGTGTAGTCTGGTGTTTCTCCGAAATCCCTGTCTATAGGCAATAGAAGGTCTTTCATGAGCATCCTCTCGATTATATAATCAGATGGACACACGACATCATAGTCTTCATGACCAAGCTCAATTTTGGAGAGCATGGTTTCATTGATATCAAATGTCTGATAGATAATCTCGACCTTCTCTCCAGTCTGCTCAAAGTACCACTGTTCAAACTCTTCAAGGAGTTCCTCATCAATGTAGTCAGCCCAGTTATATACCTTGAGTATGCTGCTTCTGTCAGTAGAGCAGCTAAGCAGGAACAGGCATGCGAGTATGAAGTATACTATTTTTTTCATTTAGCGTTTGCTTTTTCAGCGGCACGTGCCTTTCTGAGGTTGATGATAATCAGGAGAGCAAGGATTCCAACGAACAGGATTGTAATCATTGGGCGGAGCTCAGGTGTAAGACCTCCTTTTCGAGCATCTGTATATATATAGGTAGATAGTGTATCAAGACCTATAGTTCCTCGTGTGAAGAAGGTTACGGCAAAGTCATCGAGTGACATTGTGAATGCGAGGATGAATCCTGAGACCATACCTGGCTTCAGAATCGGCAGAAGCACCTTGCGAAGTGCATAGAATGGTGTCGCACCAAGGTCCAGGGCTGCTTCATATATGTTAGGATTCATCTGGGTCAACTTCGGTAGCACGCTTAGTACCACGTATGGTGTACAGAAGGTAATATGTGCCAGAATCACAGTCGTATATCCCTGACTTATGTGCAGGAACACAAAGAGAAGGAAGAGAGATACACCAGTGATGATGTCCGGGTTGAGCATCGGAATGTTGTTCAGGAAGGTAATGGCCTGCTTGCCACGTCCTTTCATGTTATGGATTCCAATCGCTGCAATGGTTCCGATGAGAGTTGATATTGATGCAGCAACCAAGGCAATCAGAAGTGTATTCTGTATTGCAGACATGAGTGAGCCTGAGCCCTGCATGTCACCGGTGAACAGATTAGTGTATAGCTTGGTTGAAAAACCTGTCCAGTTACCAAGAACCTTGCTTTCGGTAAATGAAAAGACTGCAATGAATACGATTGGTGCGTAAAGCACGACAAGAAGCAGCCATATATAACATTGTGCAAAAAATCTTTTCATACCTTACACCCTCCCTTCATTAAGATTCTTCTTGCTGTCCTGTAGAAGACTTGTTATACCAATGATCACGAGCATGACTAATGACAAGGCTGCACCGTAGTTCCACATTCCTGAGTTGATGTTCTCCTGAATGATAGTACCGAATAGCTTAATCTTATTGTTAGTCAAGAACTCTGAGATGGCGAATGTACTTACTGTAGGCATGAATACCATCATGATTCCGCTGATGACACCTGGCATTGAAAGCGGCACCTGGACTTTCCAGAATACCTGCCATGGTGTAGCTCCGAGGTCTGATGCAGCTTCAGCGTATGACTTGTCCATCTTCTCAAGGATGTTGTAGATAGGGTAAATCATGAACGGAAGGTAGTCATATACCATACCGGCCAAGAGGGTTCCTTTGCCAAGCTGGAAACCAAGTACATTGAATAGCTCCGCTGTGGCCAATGTTCTCATAAGTGCATTGATCCACATTGGCATGATGAACAGAACGATTGTTACGGCGCTTTTGTTGAGCTTCTTGTTGGCAAGTATCCATGCGGCAGGATAGCCGAGCAGGATACAGATTCCGGTGTTCTCAATAGCAACCTCCAAAGACAGCGCAAAGGTTTCGATGGCGTCTTTGTCTGTAAAGAATTTTACGAAGTTGCCAAATGTGAAGTCACCACCCGCATCCCTGAATGCATAGAACATGATAAGGATGAGAGGAAGCGCAACAAATAGCACCAAGAATATTGCGTAGGGCAGTGCCCATGTACTTCTCTTAGTCATCTAACTTTGTGATCTTAATGTCCTTAGGGGCAATGTTAATACCTACAAGGTCACCCTTGTCCCAGATGTCGTTTGTGTCGACCCAAATATATTCTCTGTGATCAGTCATTACAGTAAGGTGGTAGTGATTACCCTTGTAGAGAAGGAAGTAAACTTCTCCTTCGAGGGTACCGTCCTCAGGGTGGTCAATCAAGTCTACATTAGAGAAATTCACACTGACATTGACCTTCTGTCCTGGCTCGAACTCAGTCTGTGGCTCACACTCCCATTCAGCATTAAGGAATTTGACCTTGTTCTCGCTGATGATCTCACCTTCGTAAGTGTTGACGCTTCTTTCTTTGTGCATTACCTGAATATCAGCAGGTCTGATGATAAGTCCTACTTCTGTATCAGGCTCAAATGCATTATAATCCTGAATCATAAGCTCGTATCCCTTGTCAGTGTCTACGAACATTTCATAGTGAACGCCTTTGAATGTGCATGATTTGACCTTAGCAGTGAACTGGGCACTCTCTACCTTATTGGTGATGTATATGTCCTCTGGACGTACCACGACATCCACATCTACATTCTCACCGAAGCCCTCGTCAACACACTCGAATTCATGACCTGCGAACTCAACAAGTTTATCCTTGATCATCTTACCGTTGAGGATGTTTGACTCTCCGATGAAGTCTGCTACGAAAGCATTCTGAGGCTCGTTATAGATGTCAGTCGGAGTACCGATCTGCTTGATGTCTCCATTGTCGAGAACCACGATAGTATCAGAAAGAGTAAGGGCCTCCTCCTGGTCGTGAGTTACATAGATGAATGTGATACCTAGTTTACGGTGCATCTCTTTGAGCTCGATCTGCATGTCCTTGCGCATCTTGAGGTCAAGGGCTGAAAGAGGCTCGTCGAGAAGGAGTACCTTTGGCTGGTTAACAATCGCTCTTGCGATAGCAACACGCTGCTGCTGTCCGCCAGAGAGTGATTCAACATCTCTGTCCTCATAGTCAGTCATGCTCACCATCTTCAATACCTTGCGGACTCTCTTGTCGATCTCGTCCTCGGGAACCTTGTGAAGCTTTAGACCGAATGCAATGTTTTCGTACACATCAAGGTGTGGGAACAATGCGTAACGCTGGAACACCGTGTTCACAGGACGCTCGTGTGGTGGCATGTCAGTGATATCTGTGCCATTGATGAGGATCTCTCCCGAATCAGGTGAGCCAAATCCTGCAATCATGCGCAGAAGTGTGGTTTTACCACATCCAGACGGGCCAAGAAGTGTTAAGAACTCTCCCTGCTTAACAGAGATGCTCACATTGTTGAGGATGCACTTGTCACCGAAGCTCTTAGATACATTCTTGATTTCTATGATGTTTTCGCGGTTATTCATTGCTTGTTTTCTTGAGTTTGTTGAACAGTGATTTACCTGCCTGTGTCAGATTTAATTTCCAAGTAAGACCAATATTGAGGTAATGTCCTCCGGTATATTGAGAGTTTGAAGCCCAAAGGGCGTGGACTCGTATGTCTTTATATTCCTTGAGTGGGAAGAATTCTGCTCCTAAACCATAGAAGAGATTGTTTCCGTTGAATTCATATCCGAAATTGTCTTCTTCGACTCTTTCCCAACCAAACTTTGCAAAGGCTCGTCCCCATTCCCATTCGTATGAAGGTGCAAATGCAAGGGTGAAGTCGCTTGTAAATGCTTTTTTGATATCTGTTGCTCGGGTAGAGTAGTCAAGGTCAAATCTGAAGTCTCCTACATAGAATCTGTTACCGAGATTGAGTGACTTGACATACTGACCTTTGTCGTATTGCCACATGTTCACAGTCCAGTAAGAATTGTAGCAGTCCCATTCTCCCTGCCATCCAAGTGAGTATGCGAAGAGGTTGAATATATCTATGTCTGAGAATGGTGAGTTGGCAACCTGAGCAAGAATGGTCTGACCATCTGCTGGGTACCATCCACCAGAAATACCCCACTGCCATGGAGAAATGTTATTCCAGAAAAGCGAGTTCATTTCCCAGTATGAGTCGATATCGTATTCATTATACTCGAAGTTACCGATCTTGATATCTTCCTTACCTGCGCTGATATAGAAATTGTCAGTTTCGTATGTGAGAGTAAGCCAGTTTGTGTTGCCGAAGCCGAGGGCATCATCACCTTCAAAATATGCAACACTATGATTGAAGCTATACGAAAAGTTAGGACTGATCTGGCCGTTGATATCTAAGAATAGACCATGTCCGCCAAATCGTCCAGCTTTCTCAGCAAAGTCATGGCTATATCCGAATCTTGTATCTAGGGATACGTCTGGGATATAGTCAACGCTGTTATCTGATGCCTCCTGCGCATTAAGCGAAAGGCTGAATGTGCTCAAAATGACCACAATGAGTATCAATAGCTTTTTCATACGCAAAAACAAAAAGTAAAAATATAAAAAAGTTTCTAAACTTTGGATATATAAATCACCATTTTAGTCTCAAAAAATGGGTCGGTAGTCCATGATGAAATCGGCCACTGGCAGACAGAGCCTTTTCGCATCTTGAATTTAGCCATTGCTGTGGATATTTCCTCTGCAAGATCTCCACCTTTCAGATAGAGTATTCCTTCGGAATATTTACCCTTTACCCATGGGAGGAAATTCTCCAATGCAGTAACTGCTCTTGAGACCACATAGTCAAATGTTTCTGGTAGTGATTCTGCGCGTGCATTCACTGTCTTGACATTCTTGAGGTCCAATCCTTTGGCCACCTCGGAGGCTACGATAATCTTCTTACCGATTGAGTCGCAAAGTGTAAATTGTGCATTTGGGAACATCACAGCCAATGGAATACCTGGGAATCCTCCGCCTGTGCCAAGATCGAGAATCTTTAGCGGTGCAGCCACCGAATAAGGACCTTCTCCACGAAGACGGTCATAGACATCAGGCATCTGTGTCTTAAGATAGGCTGCGATACCAAGAGAGTGCAGTACGTGGTGTCTGTATAGCTGATCAATGTCCTTGCGTGATACTACGTTGATCTTTGAGTTCCAGTCACGATAGAGTGCATCCATCTTTTCAAACTGCTCCATCTGCTGAGCAGTCACTTCCGGGAACTTTTCGTTTATTATTTGTTTGAATTCTGAAAATGTCATAGTAATTCGTCTGAATAGTCCATCATTTTGAGTAATTGCGCTTTGGCGCGACGGATCTTTGTCTTTACCGTATTGATAGGCATGTCAAGCGCATCTGCAATTTCTTTATATCCGAAGTTGTCGATGAGGTTCATTTTTGCTACAGCCTTGTAATCCTCTTTCAGCTTCTCTATATTCGTCAGCCATTTGTCATATTCCTGCTGGGTGATAATGTCATCCTCCGGGTTGTGCGATGTGGCTGTGAGTTCTTTAAGCTCTGCGTTATCCTCGTTGATAGAGGTCATTGGCATATAGCTTTTTTCTCTGTCATGTTTGTTAAGATGATCAAACGCTGTGTTGCGGGCAATTCTATAGAGCCATGTAGAGAACTTGTATTCCGGGTTAAACGTGTGAATCTGACTGAATGCCTTCTGGAAGCTTTCAAGACAGATGTCTTCGACCTCTTCTTTCTGTGCTACGTATCTTGATACATGACTCTTTACACCAGCGTTGTATCTGGTGTAAAGCACGATGAATGCAGTCTGATGCTGCTCAGCTGCGAGCTTGATAAGCTCCTCGTCTGATAGATTAGTGAGCTTCGAGCCAGTTGTTTCCATAGTTACATTCAACGGTTAGTGGTACGGATAATTCAATTACATTCTCCATCTCTTCCTTTACAATCTGCTGCAGTACATCCACTTCTTCACGGAGTGCATCAAACACAAGTTCGTCGTGAATCTGTAGTACCATTCTGCTCTGTAGCCCTGCTTCTGATATCCTTCTGTCTACATTTATCATCGCCATCTTTATGATGTCAGCAGATGTTCCCTGGATAGGAGCATTGATGGCTGTCCTTTCTGCCAAGGCACGGGCAGTGGCATTTCTGGCATTGATTTCCGGAAGGTAACGTCTTCTTCCAAAAACTGTCTCTACGTATCCGAACTCGCGTGCTGATGCCAATGTGTCCTCAATATACGACGATATTGCAGGGAAGTTTGCAAAGTAATCTTCTATAATCTTTTTCGCTTCTGCTCTTCCGATATGCAGCCTCTGAGACAGACCGAATGCCGAGATGCCGTACATGATTCCGAAATTGGCAGTCTTGGCGATTCTTCTCTGGTCTGAAGTTACCTCATCCAGCTTGATACCGAAAATCTTTGCCGCTGTCATTGCGTGTACATCCTCACCATTGCGGAAAGCGTTGATAAGGTGTGCGTCACAGCTGAGGTGAGCCATTATCCTAAGCTCAATCTGCGAGTAGTCGGCAGATAGGATTACTCCGTCTGGGTGACTTGGGATGAAGGCTTTTCTGATTTCCTTGCCACGTTCAGTTCTGATAGGGATGTTCTGAAGGTTCGGTTTTGATGAACTCAGACGTCCTGTTGCAGTCAGAGACTGATTGAAGGTTGTGTGAATCTTTCCTGTCACTGGTGAAATATACGATGGGAAAGGTTCGATATAGGTTGACAGAAGCTTCTTTACGCCTCTGTACTCTAGAATCTCATTGATGATAGGGTGCTTATCTGCAAGAGAAGACAAGGTGTCCTCATCAGTCGGGTAGTTATATCTTACGCCACTCTTCGGCTTTACCTTAGGCGCGAGATTAAGTTTCTCATACAACAATACTCCCACCTGCTTAGGTGACATAATGTTGAGATTTGGCTCATCTGCCATTTCTCTGATTCTATCCTGGATCTCGTTGAGTTCGGTTGCCAGTTCTGTTGCATATTTCCTAAGCTGAGCAACGTCTAGCTTCACGCCTTCGTGTTCCATTTTTGCAAGAACCTTTAGAAGGGGCTCTTCCATTGTGTCATACAAGGCGGTGAGATCTCTTTCCTTGAGTTCATTTTCAAGACATCTTCCAAGCAGCATGCATGCTGCAGCTTCTACTGCGTGATTCGTCTCTGCTTCTTCTACTGGGTCGTCAAATAATGATAAGCTCTCTGTCTTTGGTTCCTCACCAGCTGTCTCCTCAAGATTTACCCCGAGGTATGTACGTGCCAGAATATCTAGCTTATGGCTCTTTTCCGGGTCGATAAGGTAGTGCATAAGCTCGATATCCATAAGCTTTCCGCAAAGGTTCAGGCCTTTCAAACTGTATCCGAACTTCGCCACTTCTGCATTCATTAGAAGCGACTCCATCTGCTGAATGCTTCCGTTGGCAGTATAGCAGCTAAGTTCTTCTTTAGCCGGTACTGCGATTGTAACGTTATTGTCTTCAATCACGACAGAACAGCATCCTGCCTGCTCCGCTTTGGCGATGATCTCTTTGACGTCGCATTCCTTGGTGCTGATCTTCTTCTCTTCCTTAACTATAGTCGGTTTAATGTCTCCGAGGTATCTGCGGAGCGATCCGAATTCATATTCTTCAAAAAGATCTGCAGCTGCTGAGCTATATCCAGAACTGAGGTCCATATCGTCAGCAGTCACATCAAGCGGAATATCTGTCTTGATTGTGACGAGTGTGTGACTGAGGTCAATATATGATCTGGAGTTTTCGAATGCTTCTCTTTGCTTAGGAGTAAGTTCGTCGATGTGAGTGTAAATCTCAGCTACGCTTCCATATTTTGAGATAAGTTTTCCTGCTCCGACTTCTCCAACACCCTTTACTCCAGGAACATTGTCCGAGCTGTCACCCATGATGGTGAGTATCTCGATTACCTGTTCTGGAGAGCTGATGTTATATTTTTCGCAGACCTTATTTACATCGATAAGTTCGTGCTCACTTCCTGACTTGCCTGGCTTATACTGGATGATGGATGGAGAAATGAGCTGGCCGTAGTCCTTGTCCGGAGTGACCATATAAACGGTAAAGCCTTCCTTTTCCGCACGCTTGGCCATTGAACCGATTACATCATCTGCCTCAAATCCCGGAATCAACAGTACAGGAATCTGCAGTGCCTTGCAAATGCCGCAAAGAGGCTCAAGAGAATCGATGACCAACTGTGGAGTGGCATCACGATTTGCTTTGTACTCTGTGTAGATCTCATTTCTGAATGTTCCTCCCGGAGGGTCGAATGCAATCGCAAGGTGAGTCGGCTTCTCCTTTTCGATGAGCTCGAGAATATACTTTGTGAACCCGAAAAGAATGGACATATCCGCCCCCTTTGAGTTGATCATAGGGTGGCGAAGAAATGCATAGTACATCTTGAATACCAGTGCGTGTCCGTCTATCAGGAATAGTCTTTTATCCATATCCGTAAAAATTGAACCCCAAAGGTATAAAAAGTTTCGTTTAATGCAATATTATAATTTATTATAATATTAAAGAGATTAAATTAGAAAAATTCTAAATTGGCTTGGATTTTTGATTTTATGGATATATCTTTGCAGTGAACTTATTAAACAAAAGAAACTATGAAAAGAATTTTAGTTGCCGTTATTAGCCTTATGGCTATCGGATTTATCAGCAAGGCTGATGATAGACCAGTGAAGTTTGAAAGAATACCAGCAGCTGCTCAGAAGTTTGTAAAGAACAATTTTGCAGATAATAAAGTGGTGTTTGTTACTAAAGATGACGATATTGTAGCTCCCGATTATGAAGTTGTTCTTGACAATGGAACTGTACTTCAGTTTTCAAGTATCGGTTCGCTAGAGAAGATTGAAGCTTTCAAGGCAGGAGTACCGATGAACCTTATTCCTGAGAAGATAAAGGAGTATGTTACAGCGACTTACCCGGAAGTTTACTATCGTGAGTATGAAATTGATAGGGGAAAGCACGAGGTGAAGCTCTCTAACGGACTTGAGCTTACATTCAACAGCGTATTTACCTTGATTGAGGTTGACGACTAGAAAGTGCTGGTATTGTGGCAATTACATATCCGATGACAGCTACACCAACTATAGTGAGCAGAATGTCGGACCATGATAGAATTATTGGATATGCCTGGACAACAAAATGTCCGGGCATTTTAATAAATCCCAGGTGTTGTTGGAGTAGTGAGAACCCTATGCCAAGGACTAGTCCCGCGACTAATCCCGATAGTGAAATGAGCCATCCTTCCAGCACAAAAATCTTTTTGATGAGACTGTCTGTTGCTCCTAAACTTCGGAGCGTCTGAATGTCAGATTTCTTCTCGATAATCAGCATTGAGAGGCTGCCGAAAATATTGAATGCGATGATGATGACCACGAAGATAAGTATCATGAAGATGGCTGCCTTTTCGTATTTCATCATCTTGTAAAGTGATTCATTCTGCTGATATCTGTCCTTTACAATGTATTCTGTACCAAGGACTTCTGACATCTTCTTATGAAGCTTTCTGAAATCTCTTCGACTGATGTCATCGGTCAGCCTGACTTCTACTCCTGAGACTACATTGCTGTCATATTCAAGCAGCTCATGCATCTTTTCTATCGGAAGAATCATGAGGTCTTCATCAATGTCGGCGTTGACTGAGAATATGCCAGATGGCCATACGCGGATACTCTCAATTGATGCGGCAGGATTGCTCATTGAAAGTTTTCTGGTACGGGTAGGGAAGTAGATTTCTATAGGGGAGAGGAAGGCTGGATCTATCCCCATTTCGTATGCCATCCCGACTCCGACTGCGGCTAGAGGAATGTCTCCTTTATGAAGTTTGAATTCGCCTTTTCTTATGCAGCTTCCAAGTGTGGATTCACCTTCGTAGATCCAGTCCACACCCTTAGCTTTTGCCAGACGTTGCTTGCCATCGTAGCTGATGAAAACCTGCTCCTGAAGCACGCAGCACATGCTTTTTACTTCTGGCTGCTCGTAGATCCAGTCGAAGGTCTTCTCTTCCGGAACAAAGGTCTTACCAGTGCTTGGGACAACAAGAAAATCGGGTTCGACGTTGCTCATCATTGATTTGATGAGCGCGTCAAACCCGTTATATACAGATAAAATGATAATGATGGCTGCCGTTCCGATAGCCATACCAATAGCGCTTATCGCCGAAATGATGTTGATCACGTTATGTGATTTCTTGGCGAAAAGGTATCTTCCAGCTATGAACGTTGCCAGTTTCATTATTTCTTCAAGAGTTCTTCAATATGCTCTACGTAGTCAAGCGAGCTATCGAGATAGAATGTAATTTCCGGCACGATACGAAGCTGCTTTCCGACCTTGTTGCCGAGTTCACCACGAAGGGTGCGGTTGTTCTCCTGAAGAACTTCCATTACAGCTTCAGCTTTATTGGAAGGGAAAACGCTTACATATATCTTAGCTACAGAAAGGTCTGGGCTGATCTTTACTCCGCTGACAGATACAAGGGCGCCACCGAATGCCGCCATACCCTTGCAACGGATAATTTCCGCCATCTCTTTCTGAATCTCCTTGGCAACCTTCAGCTGCCTTGTGCTTTCTATATTCTTTTCCATTAGCCTTTTCTTTAAACTATATTATTAAAGTTGCATTTTGTCTATAGATTACCGCTCTATCTGAATGTTATGCTATTTTAATAATGAAGTAGTTCTTCTTTCCCTTCTGCGCAAGGATGTACTTGCCATTGATGAATGACTCGCTGCCGATCTGAGCATTGATATCAGCAATCTTCTCCTTATTGATGCTCACACCATTTGCCTGAATCATTTTGCGGCACTCTCCCTTAGACGGGAACACCTGAGTTTCAGCAGCAAGAAGATCAATGATGCCTGCAGGGAACTTGTCAGCAGCAACCTCAAATGTAGGAACACCATCAAACACTGCAAGGAAGGTCTTCTCGTCAAGGTTCATGAGAGCCTCCTTCGTAGCATTTCCGAAGAGCATCTGTGAAGCTGCGATGGCATTCTCATACTCTGCTGCACCATGAACCATAGTAGTTACCTCTTTTGCAAGAAGTTTCTGAAGTTCACGACGTTCTGGAGCCTCAGCGTGTTGTGCAATGGCTGCATCGATCTCTTCCTTTGTCAGCATAGTGAAGATCTTGATGTACTTCTCTGCGTCAGAGTCAGATACGTTGAGCCAGAACTGGTAGAACTGATAAGGTGAAGTGCGCTCTGGATCAAGCCAGATGTTACCCTTCTCAGTCTTACCGAACTTTCCACCGTCTGCCTTTGTGATGAGAGGGCAGGTGAGTGCGAAAGCCTCCTTGCCAAGGATACGGCGGATGAGCTCAGAACCAGTTGTGATGTTACCCCACTGGTCAGCTCCACCCATCTGGAGGGTACAGCCCTTGTGCTCATAGAGGTAAAGGAAGTCATAACCCTGGAGGAGCTGATATGTGAACTCTGTGAATGACATGCCGTCGCGAGCCTCGCCTGAGAGTCTCTTCTTCACTGAGTCCTTTGCCATCATATAGTTTACGGTGATGTGCTTACCGATTTCGCGTGCGAAATCAAGGAAGGTGAAGTCCTTCATCCAATCGTAGTTGTTCACGAGCTCTGCCTTGTTCGAAGCCTCAGACTCGAAGTCGAGGAATTTGCTGAGCTGTGCCTTGATGCATGCTACGTTGTGGTTAAGAGTTGCCTCGTCAAGGAGGTTTCTCTCCTGTGACTTCATAGAAGGGTCTCCGATCATACCGGTTGCACCTCCTACAAGAGCGATTGGCTTGTGACCACAATTCTGGAAATGCTTGAGAATCATGATACTTACCATATGTCCGATGTGGAGTGAGTCAGCTGTTGGGTCGATTCCTACGTAAGCTGCAGTAGAACCTTCCATAAGTTTCTCCTCAGTACCAGGCATGATATCCTGAATCATACCTCTCCACTTGAGTTCCTGTACAAAATTTTTCATATCTATATCTTTTTATTATTTTCTGTCTGTCATCTCGAGCGCAGTTGAGAGATCTCTTTGCAACTTGCAAAGATAGATAAAAATAACCATATATGAAATGTGATATATCTCCACAATGAAGATTAGTGAGCAGAAGCTTTGCTTTTTCATATTTAAGCATTATATTTGCAAATATCGTTATAACGATACTTTTAATATTGGGGAGTTATGAAGCTATATCACGGATCCGTTGGGATCATAGAAAGGCCAGAGTTTGGTAAGGGAAACTGTAAGAATGACTATGGTGTGGGTCTCTACTGCACGGAATATTTGGAACTTGCTAAAGAGTGGGCTTGTTCAACGGGTAAGGACGGCTTTGTCAATTGTTATGAATTGGATATGTCAGGTATGACTGTATGCGACTTGACGAAGCTTCATATCTTGAACTGGATGGCTATACTGCTTGAGAACCGCACTTTCGACTTGTCGGCAGGCCTGGCTTCTGCAGCAAGAGATTATATGCTGGAGACCTTCTTGCCTGAATATAAGACATTTGACATAATCAGGGGCTATAGGGCAGATGATTCATACTTCTCTTTTGCCAAGACATTCCTTAATAACGGCCTGTCTCTTGAAGAACTCTCGCGAGCTATGAAACTCGGTGAACTTGGTGAGCAGGTTGTTCTCAAAAGTGAGAAGGCATTTTGCTCGCTGACTTTTCAGGATGCCAGTCCCGTAGACAGTAGTATATACCATTCCAAGTGGATAAGCAGGGATCTTAAGGCGAGAGAGGACTATCAGAAGATAAAGGCGGCATCCAACCCGCTTAAAGGCACTTATATCCTTGATATAATCAGACAGCAATGGAAGAATGACGATGAACGCTTACGATAAAATATATCTGGATGATGCAATGTCGAATCTGGCTGTGATGCTGGATTATGGCGCTATGGCTTATGGGGGTGCCGAGATGTTCTTTAACAGGTTCCTTGTGAGCGATATATCAAAGCAGTTCGGCAAGGGAAACCCGCGTTACATTGCAGGTATGTCGGGCATTGAATTGGCTGAAAAAGTGATGGAGCAGACCGGCGGTACTCCCGTTTATGCGGAATACAGATCTTCCGGAAAATCTGCGGTATATTGGGCAGGTTGGGTGTTGGCATATCTGCAGTGGCATACAGGATGCTCATTTGAAAGAATCAACGGATGGGGAGTGACTCTGCAATTCCTTATTGCCCTGTATCCCACTCACCATGAGGCGGATATATCTAAACTGGTGGATACTGCCGCTGAAATGATGACCCGGCAGAAGGCCCTGTCTGTCAATCAGCTGAAGAGACAGCGCAAGTCTTCTGGATTAACCCAGCAGGAGCTTGCAGAAAGGTCTGGAGTAAAACTCAGAATGATACAGGCGTACGAACAGAACTATCAGGATATATCAAGAGCCGAAGCGGCGACCGTGCTGAAAATTGCTAGAGTTCTCAGTTGTCTTCCGGAAGATATTCTTTCCTGAAAGGAATACTCGGAATATTTGCTATTTCAAAATGAGGAGGATAAATTGACAACTAATAACTTGTTGATAATAACCACAAAACTAATAAACCATGAAGAAGGTCTTATGGATTGCGGCAGTACTGTTCGCATCGGTAAGTTGCTTTGACGATTCTGAACTGTGGGAATCAATCAAAGATCACGAAAATCGAATCTCTGAGCTGGAAAGACTTTGCACGGAGATGAATACCAACATTGACGCGCTGAAGTCTTTGGTTACTGCTCTGGAAAAGAACGATTACATCACAAATATCACTCCTATGGAGAGCGATGGCCATGTCGTGGGTTATACTATCTCGTTTGCTAAGGGGTCTCCTATAACAATATATCATGGTCAGGATGGAAAAGACGGAGCAGACGGTACCAATGGTGTCGATGGTGCACCAGGTCAGGACGGTGCAGACGGAGTTGACGGCCAGACTCCTGTGATTGGTGTTCGTCAGGATGCTGACGGTGTGTATTATTGGACTCTCAACGGTGAGTGGCTATTAGATTCTTCCGGCAACAAGATTCCGACAACCGGCAAGGACGGAACGGACGGAACAGACGGTTCAGACGGTTCAGATGGTGCACCGGGTGCAGACGGCTCGAACGGTCAGGACGGTGCTCCAGGACAGGATGGCCAGGACGGCATCACCCCTCAGCTGAAGATCGAGGACGGCTACTGGTATGTGTCCTATGACAACGGTGCCAGCTGGGTATTGGTCGGTCAGGCGACCGGCGACCAGGGCCCTCAAGGTGGCCAGGGTTCGCAGGGAGAGCAGGGCCCACAGGGCAATCCGGGCGTGAATGGTGATTCATTCTTCCAGAGTGTTACTCAGGACAATGAATTCGTACACTTCACATTGGCCGATGGTACTGTAATTAGCATTCCAAAGAGAATATCTCTTGCAATAGAGTTTGACTCTGACGACCTTATTGTAATGCAGACAAATTCATCAAGAGATATAAGGTATACAGTGATCTCAATCCTTCCGGATGTGGAAGTTGAGGTTATTTCTTCTGCTGACATTAAGGCGAAGGTCATCTCTGATGATTCATACTCAGGAGTTATCAGAGTGAAGACGGGGGATACAATAGATGAATACAGTAAGGTAGTGGTTCTGGTATCGAACGGAGAGAAAGTAATCATGAATACTATGGAATTTGAGGAGAGTGCTATTGAGGTGATCGATGAAGCTAGGGTTATAGGTTCTGCAGAAGGTGGTGTTGTGGGATTGACCTATTTGTCAAATATGGAGTGTGAGGTGTTCATCCCTGAGGAGGCAAAGAGTTGGATTTCGGTGGCTCCAGACACCCGTGCAATGAAGAAACAGACAATTACATTGATGCTTGAGCCCAATGAGGGATATCGCCGCAGCGCAACAGTTATAGTACAGTCATACGATGGTGCCCTTGAATTGGAGTATCAGGTAGAGCAGAATGGAGGTTTGGAAATAAGGGCAGAGCGCGAAGCTTTAATAGCACTATATAAGGCAACCGGAGGAGACAATTGGATAAATAATACAAATTGGTGTACTGATGCACCTGTTTCTTCATGGTATGGGATTACTACGGGTGGAGAATTAGGACTGAGTGATTATGCCGATAATGTTATTGAGATAGCATTAGATAATAATAATCTTACAGGGGCAATAACAAGTGAATTAGCTGCTTTTTCACAATTGAAAGGGTTGTTCGTGCAATGGAATAGTATTTCTGGAATAGATATTTCGCATAACTATAATTTGGAAAGTCTTGCGTGCTTTAGGAGTAATATAACGGAATTAGATACTGATAACAACCCGAAATTGAGAGATGTTAATTGCTCTGAGAGCCCAATCTGTGAACTGAATTTGTCTAATAATTCGCAACTGGTATTTTTAGACTGCTTTCGTTGTGATCTTAAAGAACTGGATATCTCTAATCTCACGCAATTAAAATATCTTTATTGTAACGAGAATCCCATTACAAGTTTAGTAGGCCTGAATGATAATATAAATTTAGAGTGGCTGTATTGTCACGCTATGGGACTTTCTTCATTGGATATTTCGAAATGTCCTAAATTAACAGAATTGTCATGTTGGGGAAATGATTTGAAAGTATTGGATGTTTCGAATAATAGAGAATTATACTTATTATGGTGTGGAAGTACTAATATATCGGAGTTGGATTTATCCAATAATCCGAAACTAAAATCATTGGATTGTTTGGGAAATTTTATATCAACGATTGATTTCTCAAATAACAACCTGCTGGAATATATAGGTGTGGGGTCTAATCTTCTAAGAGAATTAGATGTCAGTTGTTGTCCTAAACTCGCAACTCTGAATTGTTCAGGTAATCCAGAGTTGTCAGTAGTATATATAGATGGGACTCACTATTTTGCTGATTTTAAAGATCCATTTACTGTTTTCATTGATAAAAATACTGGGGAGATAATAGACAGTTTACACTACATCTCTTCCGACTACTCTCAAGATCGCGCGGTAACTATTCTCCAAACAGCCACTAAGGGTGATGGCATTGATATTGTGTTGATGGGTGATGCATATAGCGATCGTCAGATTGCTGATGGTACATATAGGGCAGATATGGAGAGGCTGTACAACAATCTGTTTACGGAGGAACCTTACAAGTCGTTTAAAGACCACTTTAATGTTTGTTATGTAAATGTTGTATCGGCTACTGAGGGGTATGAATATGATGACACAGCCCTTGACACTTATTTCACTACTGGCAGCACATTAGTAGGTGGAAACGATAGTGCGGTATTCAATTATGCCCTTAATGCAATTTCTGAGGAAGAAATGGATGAAGCGTTGCTGATCGTTGCGATGAACTCCGATATCTATGCCGGTACATGTTATATGTATTCTCCTGAGACAGTGACAGGTACTTATGGCAGCGGACTATCTGTTGCATATTTCCCTAAGGGTTATGACGAAGCTATCTTTGCGCAACTTCTGCATCATGAGGCATGCGGCCATGGTTTTGCGAAGTTGGGTGATGAATATGCTTATGCATCTAACGGGGCTATTCCTGATAGTGAAATGAGTATGTATATGGAGCATCAGAATGAATGGGGTTGGTGGAAGAATGTGGATTTTACGGGTGATTCTGCTCAGGTGCGCTGGTCATATTTCCTTGAGGACGAAAGATATCAGTATGAAGGACTTGGATGCTTTGAGGGCGGTATGACATATTGGAGGAATGTATGGCGTCCTACAGAGGATAGTATTATGAATAGCAATAGAGGGGAATTCAATGCTCCGAGCCGTGAGGCGATCTACTACAGGATCCACAAGCTTGCGTTCGGCGATAGCTGGGAGTATGATTATGAGGAGTTTGTCAACTGGGATGCAATCAATCGTGCGTCATCTTCGGAGGATGGTGCAACTGCTCGCAGAAAGCGCTCTAATTACGTCGAGCGAACTTTCGAATCAACCGCTTCTCCTGTAATTATGAATAGGTCATGGCGAGATGCAAAGTGACGTAATGAAGACGATATTTAGAATATTTTCGGTGTTTCTTGCTGCTGTACTGCTGGTTTCCTGCGGTACAGCCGGCAAGGGTGCGCAATCCGATAAACAGGAGACAGAATTGGCGGACTCTACGGAGAAAAGGGATACTTTTGTCCCTCTCCACCCGCCGATTGTGGTTCCGCATACATGGAAAGATGTGCGGTAACAGCGTGCGCATCATTTGATGGGAATAATAAAGCAACCCTGGTAGAATCATCTGCCAGGGTTGCTTTATAAATCTTGATATATCAAACTGGTTTACCAAGCGAAATCGAAAACGATGTCGCGTGGGATGCCTGCTTCGTTAACCTTAGCGATGTCTGCTGCAAGAGCCTCACGAATGCTGGCATTCTTAGAAGAGTACTCCTGAGCGAACTCAAAGTTACCAGTAGCCTGAGTCTCAAGGATGAGGTTAGCCCATGATTCAACTGCCTCAGAAGCCTTCTCGAAGTCAATTACCCACTTGCCTTCTGCATTGCGTGTAAATGCGCCGTGGTCTTCCATATAGTTGTAGCACATCATGTTTGCCTTACCATGTGATGAAGCGAAACCGAAGCGTACTGAGCGAACGATACCTGCGATGAAAGTAGCGATTGACTGCTCCTTGGTGATGTCTGTGATCTCACCCATATCAATGAGTTTGCTTACCATGAACAAACCGAGGATGTCAGCTTTAGCCTCTTCCCAAGTAGTCTTCTCAGAACCCATCGCTGCGTCAACTGTACCCTTGCCGTTGATAGTCTGCTTAACACCAAGACCGTGAGCAACCTCATGGAAAGTAACATTCCAGAAGAATGCGTCTGCGCTGAGGTAATCAAGCTGCTCTGGAGTCATAAGAACATCTCCGATAGGAGCCATGATCTTATCGAACTTAGCCATCATACTGTTATAAAGCTGAAGACGGCGTGCGCCCTTAGCCTCGTGAACTCTCTCGTCGTTAGGGAGGTTGATAGCGATAGTTTTGCTGCCGGCATTGCAGTCACCTGCATAGTAGATTGCATCATATACGTTGAGGTCAGAAGATGTACCTGGTACGAATGTCTTGTACTCAGGAGCACATGGAAGTGCCTTCTGGAGCTCAGGGAGGAGAGCAACGTACTTAGCAAGGTTTGCACTGCGGGTCTCGTCCTTGAGAAGGATGAATGCCTCGTATGCTGCCTTAGCCTCAAAGAGGTGGTCATCGTAGTTCTCGATAGGTCCGATAACAAGGTCCATGTTGCAGTCCTTCATATCCATCCAAGCGAGGTCGCTGGCAAGATAGTCGTCTGTACGGAAAGCCTTTACGCGCTCAGTAAGGTATGTACGCATACCCTCGTTAGTAGTAAGTTCTGCGGCCTTCTCAAGAAGTGCACATACTCTCTCAAGCTCCTCCTTGTACTCGTCGCGATACCAAACTGTCTTAAGTGCACCATTCTCGTCACGACGGATTACTGTGTAGAGGCTAAGCTTGTTTGGATCCTCAAATGCGTTCCACTCTTCCATTGTCATATCCTGTGGATAGTACTGGCATCCGAGTGGCTTCTCACCGTATCCCTCAATGAAAGACTTGTTGTCATCGAGGTGATCCCAAGGACCGTAGTTGATCATTGCATAAGCCTTCTCATACTGATCTGTAAGAGCATCCATCTCAGATTTATCGCCGAAAGTCTGCTTCCAGAAGAGGCTATCCATAATCTCTGCTGCCTGACGGAAAAGACCTACGATCTGCTTGTCGTTCTCAGAAAGTGCATCGTAGAGTGGGGACTTAACCTCAACTACTGCGTAGCTTTCTACCTTTTCTTTCAGAGCCTCATCAGCCTTATTGGCGCATGCGCCCATTGCTAAAGCTGCCATTGCTAGAAATATTACCTTTTTCATATGTACTATTATAATATGCGACACTGTCATTCTGAACGAAGTGAAGAATCTTTAGATAAAGATCCTTCGCAGGCGCTCAGGATGACAGTGTAACGTATAGTTTCTAATTAGAAGCTAACTGCAATTGCCTTGAAGCTGTCAGCCTTAAGAGCTGCACCACCGATAAGACCACCGTCGATATCAGGACATGCGAAAAGCTCCTTAGCGTTTGTAGGGTTGCATGAACCACCGTAAAGGATAGAGATCTCCTCAGCGAGCTCACCGAACTTCTCAGCAAGAACCTTGCGGATCTCAGCGTGGATTTCCTGTGCCTGCTCAGCAGTTGCAGTAAGACCTGTTCCGATAGCCCATACTGGCTCGTATGCTACAACAACCTGTGCCATCTCCTCAGCTGTAAGTTCGAAAAGAACGTTCTTAACCTGCTCAGTTACAACCTCAAAGTGACGACCAGCCTCACGCTCCTCCTTCTTCTCACCGATGCAGAAGATTGGAGAAAGACCCTCAGCAAGAGCAAGCTTAACCTTCTCAACGAGGAGAGCGTCAGTCTCACCATAATACTCTCTTCTCTCAGAGTGACCGAGGATAACATACTGGCAACCTACGCCTGCAAGCATGTTAACTGCAACCTCGCCAGTGTAAGCACCCTTAACGTGGTTTGCACAGTTCTGAGCTGAAAGACCAACAGCTGAACCCTTGACAACCTCAGCTACTGGATAAAGGTGTGTGAATGGCGGAGCAATGATGAGCTTTACGTCAGCTGGAACCTCAGCTGAAGCCTCTACTACTGCCTTTGCGAGCTCTACGCCCTCTGCAACTGTTGTATTCATTTTCCAGTTGCCTGCTACGATGTGTTTTCTCATAATTTTATAATGTTTTATATAGTTTTTTTCCTTTTTGTGTATTAGTGGGTGCAAAATTAAAAGAAAATTCCTAAATTGCACTGATTTCGTCTTAAATAAAATTCTATAAACCTATATTATTATGAAAAAAATCCTATTAACACTTGCAGCCGTAGCAATGGTTTTTGCTGGCTGTACTAAAGGTCTAGACGAGCGTCTTACGAACCTTGAGAACAGGGTTTCGGAGCTCGAGGCTTTTGTAACTAACCTCAATGCTGAGGTTCAGGGTATTCAGGCAATCGTGGCTAACCTTCAGAAGAATGTTTATGTGACAGGTGTTGAGCCTATCAAGAATGACAGTGGTGCTGAAATCGGTTACAAGATTACATTCAACCAGGGTAACCCTATCGAAATCAAGCATGGTAACACAGGTGCTGTCGGTCAGACAGGTCTTTCTGGAAAGACTCCTGGTATTGACATGGCAGAGGACGGTAACTGGTATTGGAGATATCTTGGTGGTGACTGGATCACTGACAGCAATGGAAATAAGATTCCTGTTTACAAGTCTTTGGAGTTTGAAATTGCAAATGGTCACCTTTATGTAAAGATTGATGGTTCAACAGCAATCGATCTTGGTCAGGTTCAGGGAGAAAAGGGAGAAACTGGTTCAACTGGTGCTCAGGGTCCACAGGGTCCAGCTGGTGAGAATGGTGCAGCAGGTGCAACAGGTCCTCAGGGTCCAGCTGGTGAGCAGGGTGACTCATGGTTCGAGAACGTTACAGTTGATGAAGAGGCTGGTACAGTGACAATTGACGTTGCAGGTACAGACAACGACCTCGTACTTCCATTTGTAGCAGCTAGTGAGGATGGTTTCGAGTTCAAGGTTACAGTTCCTGAGACTACATCTGCTTTTGCTGGAACAACTATCGAGCTCAATTATACAGTATCAGAGGCTGCTGCAGCTACAACAGTTGTACGTGCATATCCTTCAAAGGGTCTTGAGGCTGTAGTTGATCGTGAGAACAATAAGGTTGTTGTTACTCTATCAACAACTGCTGGTTATGTAGACCTTTATGCTATCAACAACGCAACAGGAGATATTAAGGCTCAGACAGTTGATATCGCTGCAGGTGAGACTATCCAGGTTAATGTTAAAGAGACTGAGCTTGTACTTGCTCCAAATGGAACAGGTTCAGTGGAGATTCCTGTAAGCACAGTTATTGACTATGTTGTTGAGGTTCCTACATGGGCAACATACGAGGTAGCTCCTGCTGTTAAGTCTGTTCGTGATGAGGTTATCACTATTAAGCCTGCAGGTGAGAATGTAACTGAGAATGCTTATCAGGGCTATGTAGTAATTAAGGAAAAGGAGACAAAAGCAGAACTTTTCAAGATTGCTATTTCTCAGAAGAACTACAATCCAGAACTTATTGGCGAGTATCTTGAGTCATATACACAGTATGGACAGGGATTTACTGGAAAACTTAAGATTGAGCTAAGTGACGATTTCTCTAAGGGAAGTTACAAGGTTACAATCTGCGGTACAACACTTTATGCTGATTATGAATCAGGAAAACTTAACTGCTACGATGGTAAGTATACAAGAACATTGACAGTAGCAGCGGATTACTCAACTTTCACAATCGCAAATCTTAGCCTTGGATATTCAACATATTCAGATTATCGTGCTATCCGTCCACTTGGTGCTCCTGAACTTACAGAGGCAGAGCAGGCACTCGTAGGAGTTTATAACGAGACATGGTCACATTCTAAGGTGCAGCCAACTGAGAATGGAATGGAAATTAAGGCGAGTGAGGAAGCTGCGTACGGTAAATTGTATGTTAAATTCTTGGTATCAACTGATGGATCTGCTTATGCAGGTTATGCTACACTTGATGGTAATAAACTTATTGTTCCAATTGGTGGACAGAGCCACCCTAAGTTTGGTACTATTTGGAACCCTGACCAGGTGGTTGAGTTGACAGTTAATTCTGACGGTACTCTTACAATGGATTCTTGGCAGGACGGTAACTGGAATAATCTTACAAATTATGTCGCAACAAAGTATGTTGAGCAGGGTGGCGCAGAAGAAGAGGCTGGCGCTCTTGCAGGTACTTGGAATGTAACATATGAATCAACAGATAATCTTTATTCGGATAATGGCACTTGGACACCAAAGACTGGCACAATAAAGATTGAAGGAACAGCTGGTAATTATATGATTACTGAGTTCTTGGGTAGTTCAGTTTCATGGGCATTGACAGAAAGTGGTAACACATTCTCATATTCTAAAGATGGTCTCGAGCTTACATTTACATTTGATGAGACAACTGGTCAGCTTAAATCTGCAACAGAAGCATCAATCACTGACTGGATGTCATTTAGAGTTCGTAATCTTGTTGCAACAAAAGATGCTGCAGAAGGTGGCGAAGGTGATAGCTCAGAAGCGCTGTCATTCGCTGGAACTTGGAATGTAACGTGTGAGATGGGTGATACTTGGGGCTCAAACTTTGCTGCAAAGACCGGAACAATGGTAATTTCTGGCAGTGGTACCCAGTATACTATTGAGTCGATTGCAGGAGTAGCATATGGCCTCTCTGCAACACTCGAAGGTGATAATGTACTAGTTGCAGAAAAGAATGGTGCAACATTAAGACTCGTTTACGATTCTGCTAATGGTACTCTTACATTTACTGGTACTTTCCAGGATTGGGAGCACAATGCAATTCAAAATATTGTTGCTACAAAATAGTATTTGAATTAAATACATTACGACGCGCGGGCTTAGGTTCGCGCGTTTTTTTGTCTGGTTTGTCCAGTGGTGCGTCCTTGTAGATTCTAGTAAAATCGATACTTATCGCAATCGTTATTCTATGCTTTCTATGGCATATTTGACAAAGTAACCATGTAAATAACGACATGGTTACTCGTCGTGAGCCTATATATACGCATTCTGTGGCATATTGTGCAAAGTATCGATTTTGATGAAATGTGCATGGCATGATCCTGTGCCGTTATCAAATGTTTAATGCTAAAAACGGTAAGGTATAAAAATAAACGGCAACCCGAGAGGATCGCCGTTTATTTTATTGCTTTATAAAGGAAATTATTTTGTAGCCTCAACAGACTCCTTTCTGAACTCCTTCATAGCCTTCATAAGGTTCAAAGCTGCCTTACGAGCACGTGCACCTGCTGCCTTATTTCCTTTTTCAACCTGAGCGTCAGCGTTCTTTGCGAAAACTTCGTACTCTGCCTTAATCTGATTTACAAGCTCTTTCATTGTCTTAAAATTTAAATAGGTTGTTATTGTTAAGTGTTAAAACTTTTGCCAAGTTATGGATTAAGTATTAAATATCCAAATTTTAAGTGGAAAAAACGCCCAATTAAGCGCGTGAGGCCGCGATTTTTCCTAAAAATCACTAAATTTTACTGTTTTTGTGGCTTTGTGTTGACGGTATTCATCGCTCTGTCCGGACCTATTGTAGCCCAGGCTTTTACGCCGTCAATCACTCTTTTGCACACAGATGGCATCTCTTCCATCTCCTCTTTGCTCAATGCTCCGAGCACATAGTCCACCTGCTGACCTCTGCCGAATTCATTACCTATGCCAACGCGTATGCGCGCGTACTCCTGAGTGCCGATAAGCTCATTGATATTGGTCAATCCATTGTGTCCGCCTGCACTTCCGTTCTTGCGAAGACGAAGCGTGCCGAATGGAATGTTCAGATCATCCGAGATAACCATAAGGTTCTCAGGCTGAATCTTGAGTTCATTCATCCAGTAACGCACAGCCTTGCCGCTGAGGTTCATGTATGTAGATGGCTTCAAAAGATAGAACTTTCTGCCCTTGAATGAAACAACTGCCGTGCTGCCATATCTGCCAGACTCAAAAATAATATTGGATGCCTGAGCCCAAGCATCCAATACCATAAATCCCATGTTGTGTCTGGTGTTGGCATATTCGGCGCCGATGTTTCCCAAACCGACTACCAAATAATTCATACACTATCAGATTACTTCTTCTTCTTACCAGTTGCCTGCTGCTCCATCTTAGCCTGCTGAGTAGCACGAGTAGGACGTACTGAGCAAATGATAGTAGCCTTAGGAGAAACGATAGTTACACCCTCATAGTTAAGGTCACCAGCAACAATCTGCTTACCGATCATGAGGTGAGTTGAGTCAACCTCAAGAATGTCAGGAAGATTGTTCATCATAGCGCTAACGCGAAGCTTGCGGCTAGAAACAAGGAGCTTACCTCCCATCTTAACACCCTCTGAGTGTCCTACAACCTTAACAGGAACCTCGATAGTGATTGGCTTCTCCTCGCCTACAGCGATGAAGTCTACGTGAAGAGCCTCGTCTGATACTGGGTGATACTGTACTTCGTGAAGTACTGCATACATTGTAGTACCGTTGCTAAGCTCGAGGTTGATGATGTATGAGTTAGGTGTGTGAGTGATAGTCTTAAGATCCTGTGCGTCTACAGTGAAAAGAACGTTCTCGATACCGTTACCATAGATGTTGCAAGGAACCTGTCCTGCTCTACGAACTGCCTTTACAGCAGCCTTGTTGCCAGCCTCACGGAGCTGACCCTTAAGTTCAATGTGCTTCATTGTTTGATAAAAAATTAAAATGTGTTACTCATTTTTTGGAGAAAAATCCTAATCTTCTTCGTTGTTCTTCTTTTCGCAATTCCTCACAACCATTAGGTTGCTCCGGTTTGCTCAATTTGAACGCCTTGAATCTGTTGGTTTTTCTTCCAAAAAACCCATTGCACCAAAAAGCGACCGCTTTTTAGTTCCCCGTTTTATTTTAAGGGGCGGCAAAGGTAGAAAAAAGTTTAGAGAGATGCAAGACAATCAGTTACATTCTTTTCAATACGTGAAAGAATGTCTGTTCCCTCTGCCTTCTCAAACTTCTCCCCAACGATGTTTTCGTAAAGTTCAATATAACGCTCAGTGATGCCGTTTACGATATCCTCAGTCATCTCAGGTACCTGCTGGCCATCCTGACCCTGGAAGCCGTTTGCCATAAGCCACTCGCGAACGAACTCCTTTGAAAGCTGCTTCTGCTTCTCACCTGCAGCGAGACGCTCTGCGTAGCCCTCTGCATAGAAGTAGCGTGATGAATCTGGAGTGTGGATCTCGTCCATAAGGTAGATCTGTCCGTCCTTCTTACCGAACTCATACTTTGTATCAACAAGGATAAGTCCCATCTTGGCTGCAATCTCAGTTCCTCTCTGGAAAATAGCCTGAGTGTAAGCCTCGAGCTTCTCGTAGTCCTCTTTGCTTACGATGCCCTGAGCGATGATTTCCTCCTTAGAGATATCCTCGTCATGACCCTCGGCTGCCTTTGTTGTAGGAGTGATGATTGGAGTTGGGAACTTCTGGTTCTCAACCATACCCTCTGGCATCTCTACGCCACAGATTGTGCGCTTTCCTGCTTTGTACTCTCTCCAAGCGTGTCCTGAGAGGTAGCCGCGGATTACCATTTCTACCTTGAATGGCTCGCACTTGTGTCCGATTGTTACCATTGGATCTGGAACAGCTATCTTCCAGTTAGGAAGGATGTCTGTAGTTGCATCAAGGAATTTAGCGGCGATCTGATTAAGAACCTGACCCTTGAAAGGAATTCCCTTAGGGAGAACTACGTCAAATGCTGAAATACGGTCAGATACTACCATTACAAGGTACTCGTCGTTGATGCTATAAACGTCACGAACCTTTCCTACATAGTGAGCTGTCTGTCCTGGAAAGTTAAAATCGGTCTTTACAATTGCTTCCATTATATAAATAAGTTTAGTTTGTTCTCAAAAATCGGTCGCGAAGATAGTAATTTCTACTGATAATCAGTTAACTTAAGTCTATATTTATTACTTCCGAAATTACATAACCAAAGATTCTCCTCATCTGGTGCTTCAACGAGGTCTGACCTATGTGGAAATCTTCTGAAATCTCTGACTATCTTAAAGGTTACATATTCCTTTACACCCTCTAGTGAGAATCCCAATTGCTCATACACCTTACCCTCAGACCACTCAAGGTCGGCATAGGTCATGATGTCGTCTGGCTGTACATCTTTGATGAATGCTTTCAGCGCTCTGCCCATTCCGCCACTAAGCCTGACTCCTGGTAGGGAAGCGTAGCGGGTCCATTCGTATGAACGTATGGTTTTATCACCTTTGATCCATTTGCGGGCGTTGGAAAATGTAGCTACTGCTACCAGGGTGCCGGGGGAGAGAGATGCTTCACTGCGTTCAGCATGACAGTGGCCGGTATGACGCTTCAGATATAGCCCATAGCGGTACTTGCATGTGGCATCGCCATAACTATGGTTTTCTTCCAAGAATGCTTGGGCTGTAGCTTTGTCTATGCGTTTTATCTCGCAGTTACGGGCGTAGATCTGTGTGAAGATTTCCAGGTGAGAAAGGATGCGGTATTGCATCATGCTGTTTTGGCTGCGCCACCTGTCTTCAGTAATGATGAGAGGGTAAGATTGATATTCTTGATGGATGCGTATAATCTCGCTCCGGGCTGCGCTCTGCTGTGTTTTTGCCAGTTCAATTGTGTCGGCTACCGCACCTAGAAGCAGTAACTGACGAAAACCCTCTCCAGATGGTAATTTAACAGATATTGATTCATATCCGTATCCGCTGCCTATCTTGTACATAGAAAGGCTGCGAGAACATAATAAATCATATATTTCTCTTATATAGTTTTCCATCGATGCAAAGATATCAATTTTAACAAAAAATGTCTATATTTGCCAAGATGCACAAATGAATCGATTAGAAATCAAAATACTATAATAATATGATCAAAGTAAATTTGGGAGGCTGCAACTCCTTTGTAAATGATGCAGAGTATAAGGCTTATGTTGAGAAGGCCTTTACAGCTTTTGATGTTCTCGAGAATGAGACAGGCGCAGGTAATGACTTCCTTGGTTGGAAACACCTTCCATCTGAGACTCTTGCAAGCTCACTTGTAGAAGAGTGCGAGGCAGTTAAGAATGCATGGGCAGCTAAGAATATCGATCTTGTAATCGTTATCGGTATCGGTGGTTCATACCTTGGAGCAAAGTGTGCTCTTGAGGCTCTTTCACACCAGTTTGCTAAGCAGCTCAAGACTAAGACTGAGGCTCCTGAGATTGTGTTCGCAGGTCAGAACCTTTCAGAGGAGTATATGTGCGAGCTTATGGATCTCGTTCAGGAGAGAAATGCTGCTTGCGTAGTTATCTCTAAGTCTGGTACTACAACTGAGCCAGCTGTGGCTTTCCGTCTTGTTAAGAAGTATCTTGAGGATACATATGGTAAGGAAGAGGCTGCAGAGCGTATCGTAGCTGTTACAGATAAGGCTCGTGGTGCTCTCAAGTCACTCTCTACTCAGGAGGGTTACAAGACATTCGTTATCGAGGATAACGTAGGTGGACGTTTCTCTGTTCTTACTCCAGTAGGTATCCTTCCTATCGTTCTTGCAGGTTTCGATGTAAGAGAGATGCTTAAGGGTGCTCTTGAGATGGAGGAGGCATGCGCAAAGAGATGCGAGTGCAATCCAGCAATTCAGTACGCTGCTATGCGTAATGCACTTTATGCACAGGGCAGGAAGATCGAGATTCTCGTAGCATACAACCCTAAGCTTACATTCCTTGGTGAGTGGTGGAAGCAGCTCTATGGTGAGTCAGAGGGTAAGGATGGTCTCGGAATTTTCCCTGCATCAGTAAACTTTACAACTGACCTTCACTCAATGGGACAGTACATCCAGGATGGCGAGAGAACTCTTATGGAGACTGTTGTAAGTGTTGAGAAGAGCAACCGTTCAATGCTTATCGAGAACGATCCTCAGAACCTTGATGGTCTTAACTTCCTTACTGGTAAGCATGTTGAGGAGTGCAACGCAATGGCAGAGCTCGGAACTAAGCTCGCTCACATTGACGGTGGCGTTCCACAGATCGGTCTTTCAATCGAGCGTATCAACGAGTTCAATATCGGAGGTCTCTTCTACTTCTTCGAGAAGGCTTGTGGTATCAGCGGATACATGCTTGAGGTTAATCCATTCAACCAGCCAGGTGTTGAGGCATACAAGAAGAATATGTTCGCCCTTCTTGGCAAGCCAGGTTACGAGGAGCAGGCTAAGGAGCTCCAGGCTAGACTCTAATCTAAAAGCTATATAAAGAAAAAGGTGGTGTGCCGGACGGCACACCACCTTATGTTTTAATGGATTTCGATTTCTCGTTTTTCTTCTTCGGTCTTTGGCTTGACCATCTTTGGAATACAGATGTGAAGGATTCCGTTTTCAACTCTTGCCTTGATTTCGTCTCGTTCTGCGTTCTCCGGGAGGAGTAGAGTCTGACGGAATTTTGAGCAACTGAATTCGCGGCGGATGTAGCGTACGTTCTTTGCCTCGCAACATTTACCCTCTTCGCATTCCTTCTTTTCTTCCTTTTCCTTCTTTTCCATTTCGATTACAAGGTTGCCGTCCTTGTTCACATGAACCTTGAAGTCATCTTTGGCCATGCCGGGAGCTGCTAGCTCGATGCAGTATTTGTTGTCGTCTTCGATTACATTTATTGCTGGTGACTTGAAACCTTTGTTTTCAAGGCTTACATTGTCGAAAAGGTCATTGAAGAAATCGGGCATAAAGTTCTGTCCGAAAAATTTTCTTGCTGGTAACATATTATGTTCTCCTATATTTTGGTTAATACTTATTTCGCCCACAAAATATCAATACCTATACCATACGACCTTTCTCGAAAATAATTATCTTTGCATGATAAATTTTTAGATTATGGAGAAAAAATTATACCCTTTGAAATTCATTTCGATCGCATCAAGAAGACCTTGGGGCGGAAGCGCACTTGTTAAGAAACTCGGTAAGCATTTCGTAGAGTGCGATGAAGAAGGAAATGAGACAGTTCTTGGTGAGGATGTTCTTATCGGTGAGAGCTGGGAGTTGGCAGATATGGGAATAGAAGATTCTGTAGTTGAGAATGGTTGGCTTGCAGGTAACACCATCGGTGAGATTATGGAAACTTACCTTGAGAGAATTGTAGGAGAGAAGGTGTATAATTTTTATGGACGTCAGTTTCCTCTTTTGATCAAGTTCCTTGATATCAATGATAAGCTTTCTGTACAGGTGCATCCAGACGATGCTGTAGCAGCAGAAAGATACGATCAGCTTGGTAAGGCTGAGATCTGGTATGTGATGGATGCGCAGCCAGGTGCGGTCGTATATGCCGGTTTCAATCGTGAGGTGTCAGCTCAGGAGTTCTATGACAGATGTAAGAACGGTACTGTAGGCGAGATCATGAATGAGATTTATCCTAAGCCAGGAGATTCAATCTATGTAACTCCAGGTACAGTTCACGCTGCAGATGGCGGTCTTCTAATCGCTGAGATTCAGGAGTCTTCAGACATGACTTTCCGTCTCTATGACTGGGGCCGTGAGTTCAACCCGGCAACTGCCCGTAAACTTCACCTTGAGGAGGCAATTGATATCATTGATTACAATGCATTCAATCCGGAGCTTTATAAGAAGGGTCCGCTTTGGGGAGAGTCAGATCACCAGCACACTGTAGAGACTCTCGTTGAGAGCCCTGAGTTCAATGTGGCTAAGTTGAACTTGACAGATCCTCTCCATATCTATACAGAGAAGTTCGAAAGCTTTATTATCTACATTTGTACAGAGGGTGCTGCATCAGTGCAGGTTCCTTCAGTTAATGAGAAGGGGGAGGCATGCATGGATTCATACGAGATCTCTAAGGGTGAGACAATTCTTATCCCTGCTGAGCTCCCTGACTTCTACCTTGTACCACGCGATCGCGAGACAGTGCTTCTTGAGGCAGTTACACGTCCGGTAGAGGCTCTTGATGAGTACATCGACCCTACAACAGAAGCCTTCCTTGAGAATGAGGATTATGAAGGCGTTGAGGATGAGGGAGATGATGACGATATCGACGATACTCCATCAGGAGCAAGTCCATTGAATTTCTTCAACTAACAATATGACTGAAGTAAGAATAGATAAATATCTGTGGTCCATTCGCGTGTTCAAGACACGCAGTGAGGCCACAGATGCTTGTAAAGGAGGTAAGATTCGCGTGAATGGCGCGGACACCAAGCCGTCTAAGATGGTGAAGGTGGGGGATACCATTGTAGCACGAAAGGGTGCCGTTACCTATACGTATAAGGTTCTGGATCTGATAGATAAGCGTCAGGGACCTAAGTTGGTACCTAATTATGCAGAGAACTTGACTCCACCAGAGGAATTGGCGAAGTTGCGTGCTCCAATTGAAACATTCTTCCTTAAGAGAGACCGCGGTGCTGGTCGCCCAACAAAAAAGGACCGCCGACAAATGGAGGCCCTTTGGGATGATCTCAGCTTCGATGTTCCAGACGACATTGCTGACCGCTTTGCCGCTGACTTCGGGCTGGATGATTAATTACGCGTACTGATTGAATTATTCTGCTTCCTCTTCAGTGATTTCCTTGAAATCCTCTGGTCCTACAAAGCAAAGTGGGCACTCAGCAGGTGCAGTTTCTCCCTCATGTACATATCCGCAAACTAAGCATTTAAATTTCTTTGCCATAATATTATCTCCTATTTTTAATTTTGAATAATTCTAAATAATCTACTGCAAAGGTACAGATATTTTTGACATCTCCAAACTTTTTACACGTTTTTTTATGGTTTTTGCAGCGCAAGATAATTCTAGTTTCGACGACCTGTTCAGATATAATTACAGGCCGCTCTGCCTATATGCTCTGCATTACCTTCAGGATGTGGATTTGGCTGAGGATGTAGTTCAGGAAAGCTATGCGGCTCTATGGGAGAAGCTGCAGGAAGGAACACATGTTCTTAATCGCAAGTCCTATTTATATATGATGGTGCGCAACCGCTGTCTTGACCATCTGCGAAAGAAAGGTATCCCGACCGAATCCCTCAAACCATACGATACCTATGGAATCATTGACGATGATGATGCACAGGAGCGCTCGCAGACTGAGGCACGTCTTTGGACCGCAATTGACAGTCTTCCTGAAAAATGCCGTGAGGTGTTCATCCTGAGCAAACGTGACGGTCTCAAGTACGAGGAGATTGCCGAGGAACTGGGACTATCAGTAAATACCGTCAGGAACCAGATCAGTAAGGCACTGAAAGTCCTGAAGGAGGGGGTTCATAAACTATACACATTCTTTTTTGCATAATTTTTCAAAATCATATAGTACTTTTTCAAAACACTTCCGTCTTAATGTCGGATTAACGGAATCTTAGATCTTAATTATGTCAGACTTTGAGGATAAACACATGGACTTCGTCCTGAAGCATTATCAGGAAGGCAAGTTCGACACTCAGAAGGCCATTAAGCGCTTCAATGAGGCCCACGGCATCGTGCAGAAGCCTCGCAGACGCGTCCTGCCTTGGGTGTCAGGCATTGTAGCTGCAGCCGCTGCAGTTGTACTTTGTGTTCTTCTCTTCCGTGACAATGACCAGCAGATTCAGCTCATGGCAAGTGCAGAAGTTCAGGAGTTTGTTCTTCCTGACGGTTCTGAAGTGACCTTGACTCCTGGCTCACGATTGACTTACAATGAAAAGTCTCCTCGAAATACACATCTTGAGGGTAAGGCATTCTTTGAAGTCGCTCGTGATGAGGCTGTGCCGTTTGAAATCACTGCAGATGGCGCATTCGTAAGGGTACTTGGAACTAAGTTCATGGTGGATGCCGGTTCATCAGTCAAGGAGGTCTATGTGACAGAAGGTAAGGTGCTTTTTGCAAAGTCTTCAGATGTTGAAGGTGTGATTCTGACAAAGGATATGCAGGCGACTCTTTCTCAGTCGGATCAATTACCTGTCATAGCTGTGGAAGCTGACGTCAATACCATAGCATGGCAGCGTGGATCATTCATCTTCGACATGACTCCTCTCAAGGAGGTCCTTAAGACTCTATCTGAGCATTACAAGGTGTCGTTCGCGGCGACAGACCTTGACAAACAGCTCAGCGGTGAGTTCTACGCCGAAGACCTTGACCTTATCATCAGTCTCATAGAGTCTGCCCTCGATGTACACATCATCAAGAGATAAGATCCTAAACAACTTGACAATGAGGAAAGTACAATTACTTATTACAACCATTATCGCAATGGCGTTTTCATCCATTGCCCCATCCTATGCCCAGCAGTACAGGACTATTGAATCGGAGATGAAGGTGATTCATGAGATGTTGGGTGTGAACTTCGTATATGATTCTTCTATGGATCTGTCCGTGCCATATCTTGGCAGGCCTATAGCAGATATCATCAAAGGCAATAATAAGGAGAAATCTGCTCTTCTTACTGAGTGTCTCAAGAACCTTTTCGCGAGAACCAATATCGAGTGCGAAGTTATGAAGAAGTATGTGGTTCTGACTCAATCTGATAAGAGGAAGAAGCCCAAGGACTATACTATCTTCATAGAGGAACAACGGGATACCATTGATGTGGCCATAGTCACTGCCATGGTAGACCCTAAGCGAAATTCCACTCAGACAGGCCTTAAGCGTATAGATGCAAAGACCATCAATTCCGGATTTGCCCTATTCAGTACGCCAGATGTAATCAAGACGCTACAGATGTTGCCTGGAGTGTCGTCCGGTACTGAGCTGCTTTCTGGATTCTATGTTCATGGAGGTGATGGAAGTGATAATCTTTTTCTTCTGGATGGAGTGCCGATCTATCAGTCCAGCCATCTTCTGGGCTTGTTCTCCGCATTCAATAGTGATGTGATTTCAAGTCTGGATTTTTATAAGAGCGGATTCCCTGCGAGATATGGTTCCAAGATGTCATCAGTTGTCGATATTACAACAAAGGATGGCGATTTCAACGAGTATCATGGCCTTTTTGCAGTCGGTCTGTTGGATGGTCGCTTTCAATTGGAAGGACCGCTAAAAAAAGATAAGACATCTTTCAATTTTGGACTTAGGCGCACCTGGACTGAGACTGTGACTATGCCGATTTTTGCATATGTCAATAAGGAAAACGCGCCAGATAAGATCTTCGGAAGATATGCCTTTACTGATTTGAATGCAAAAATTACCCATAAGTTCAGTGACAGGAGTGTGCTTGTTGCCAATTTCTATACTGGTAGGGATTTGCTTAGAATCAAGGATGATCAGGAAACAACTAGGATATATAGCGATTCAGGTAATAATACAATTGATAAGGATCTTTTCAATTTTCGCCTGCTTTGGGGAAATACAGTCGGTTCCCTTAATTGGAATTACGATGTTACGGATAAACTGGCAATGTCCAATAAATTCTATTATAGTGGTTCCTTATCCGGATTTATGTACAAGGAAGAGTATTATGAAAATTATAAGAAAAAGGATCAGACATATGATATGATGAGCCTGACTTATAATTCAAATGTTCATACAGTCGGTTGGAGGTCAGACTTCTATCACTCTTTAGGAACTAAGCATAAATTAAGATATGGAGCTACCGCTCAACTTCATTTATATAGGCCTAACTATACTGCTGAAGTTGAGGAAGAACAAAAAATGCCGTATCGTCATTTTAAAGCTCAGCTTTACGCTGACTCTCTGGTATATAATACTGTAGAAGCAGCAGTTTATGCTGAAGATGAGATTGCTGTGACTGATGCCTTTTCAGTAAATGTAGGTTTAAGATACAGTCTCAATTGTTACAAGGAAAGAGCTTGGCATTCGGTGGAGCCACGTCTTGCAATGAAATACACTTTCAATAATTCTTTGACAGCAAAGGCTTCATATACTGAGATGAGTCAGCCGTCGCACCGTGTGTCTTCCCTTTATCTTGACCTTCCTACAAATATGTGGATGCCATCAACGACTAAGATTCGTCCATCTCGATCAAGAGAGGTCGCTGCCGGTTTGTACTCTAATATTTCGCCGACAGTTCATCTGAATGTAGAGGGATGGTATAAGCATATGTATAATATGCTTGAATATGGCGGACCATATACAATTTTCCCACCTCTGCATGATTGGGAATCGGGCTACAAGGCAGGTCAGGGACGTTCATGGGGAACAGAATTAGATTTTGGCTACAGTAACGGTAGGACTGAAGCTAATGTTTACTATACGCTATCGTGGTCCCAGAGAAAGTTTGATGATTTCTATAGGGATTGGTATGCAGACAGGAATGATAATCGTCACAAGATTACACTCATGGCAAAGCATAAGTTCGGAAAGCGCTTTGAAATTTATGGAGCCTGGAATTACCATACAGGAAACCGAATCACTATGGCGACCCACGAGACTCCGGACGGAACATTGGTTTATGATGAACCTAATAACGTGAAATTGCCAGATTATCACAGACTTGATGTGGGAATGAACTTTGTCAAGACCACAAAGAGAGGTAATACAAGTATATGGAACCTCAGCATTTATAATGCGTATTGTCGCACGAATGCCATAAGTGCAATGGAGGATTATCTCTCTCTCGATGGAATTACCCTTGCCTCTTATGGAACAGCTATGGGAATCATTCCGATAATCCCGACATTCAGTTACACTCTTAAATTTTAAGTCGACATGAAGAAGTTCATATACATATTACTTGTGATGGTGTCTTGTGCTGTTTCTTCGTGCATGATTCCATTTGATCCGGGATTTGATAAGACCCCTCTTATATTCCTGGAGGCATTCCCTGGTACTGATGCAGATTATGTTATGTTCAGGATTTTGCCTGCTTATTCAAAGTCTAATAATCCTGTTGTAATCCCCTTCAAGCCGGAAATCATATTCGAAGTCAATGGAAATACTGTTCCAGTTGAGTGTGTTGATGCTGAAGAGGGATACTATAAAGCGGATTATAAGTCTGTAGCCGGTGATAAGATGACTGTATCAGTCGCAAGTGAAGGTTTTCAGAGTATTTATGCAGAAACAACGATTCCACCGATTTTTCCAGAGAGGAAAATTGATTATAGAAAGGAGTATATCGGATCGGATGATTATGATAATGTACTATATGTAACTTTCAGTGGTGCTGATCCGAAATATAGTTATGGTGTCCAATTTTTAAATGAGGTTATTTATGATGATGAAACCTTGGGAACCAGATGGTATCTATATTCAGGAGATGTGTATTCACCAATAGATGATTCGGCGGAAATAGTACCCGTGTCATTGGAGGCAACTGATATAAGATTGAATGGAAACAGTTTGCTTGCATGGGATGGCAGATTGCTTGATAGCAATTTATCTGTCCTTGCTGTAGAACCAACATTATACGGATATTCGGTAGACGATATATACGAGTCGTTTTTTGAACGTAGAGGTGAGCGTAATCATTATGATCAGGATGGAAATGTAATCGGAACTGTGTCCTATTTTGAACATAATAAGATTCGACTGTTTACAATGACAGAAGAATTCTATAAGTATAAGGTGGCTAATGAATTTGAATCTGATTATTCTGGTTTTGTAAGTTTTATAGCACCGTCCAACTACTGCTATACGAACATAGATAACGGATATGGCGCTTTTGCCGGTGCTTCTGTTGTTGAGACAGATTGGATAACAAAGGAATTTATTGAAAATAACAGATAATGATGAAAAGGTTCATATATAGTACAATAACTGCTATGCTGATGCTTTGCGGGTGTGAGTATCATCCTTATTATGATGGTCAGCCGCTAAGAATATATAATTACGAATATGGTGTAATTGAAGCGGATGGTGTTCATGTCAACGTGCCTATAGTGAGCAGACGTGAATTTGAGATATCCATTTATGGTGGAAAAGGAAAGAATCATAATGTGGCTGTAGATAACCAGGAGCTTTTCAGTTACACCTACGAGGAAGCGGCAGTGGAAGGAGGCTTGATGGGAGATGGAGTTGTTCCTGCAACAATTACAATTACCCCTCACCAGCTTGGTGAAACCTCAATGACCATTTCTGATGAGGATACTGGTGAGTCAATCCAGCTGTTTGTGCATGTAGTCAAGACTTTCAGCAAGATTGAGATTATTGATACCCAGAACAGTCTTCCTGTAGGTACATGTTTCGCATTTGAGTATGGTATTAAGAGTGATGTGGTAAAAATCTGCAGACAAGGTGACCAGACGGATGATTTTGAGTATTTATATGATGCGCATTTCCGATTCCTGCAGGATGATAAGGCCCTTGAATTTGAACTGACATATCTTGCAGATCAGAATGGCGTTCCGGATGTTAATGGCTCTGAGGTAATCAGAAGGTTCTTGGTGGAGTATATGGCTTATGAAGGATATGAACGCGTAGATGGAATATATATGATGAATCTTGATTATTTACCTGTCCAGACTCGTGGATATATTGAGTTCCCTGACATTCAATATCGCGAAAACTTCAGATTCATAGATATAACAGATAATCCGGATCCAGATCCGGAATCACCGGAAACTAAGATCTTCTATGCTGAGAGTGCTACGCTCATGCCATGGAAATATTAGTGTTTTTCTCTCTTGTGCTGTGGTTTGGCAAAATCTAATGCTATCTTTGTAGAAAAGTTAGTCAGGTTATGCCAAAACAGTTTCTTAAGCAGGTAGCGGAGCATTATTATAATAAAGGTGAGGTAGAGAGATGCTGCTTCATCTTTCCGAATAGAAGGTCTATGGCCTTCTATTCTAAATATTTGAGCGAGGCAGTAAAGGGCGCAGATAAACCTATCATCGCGCCCGCTATGTTTACTGTCAATGATTTCTTCTATAAGATCAGTGGGAAGAGGTCTATTGACCGAGTAACTCAGCTTCTGGAGTTATATCAGGCTTATGTTGAGGTTTTCAGTGCACATAACTGTATTGAGGGACTTAAGCCTGAAAGCCTCGATGAGTTTATCTTCTGGGGTGAGGTAATACTTGCAGATTTCAATGATGTAGATAAGTATCTCGTGGATCCGAAGCAGCTTTTTGCCAATGTTTCGGATTTCAAGCAGTTGCAGGATACATTCAGTTATCTTACAGAGACTCAGAGAAAGGCTATCGAGGGTTTTGTAAGCCATTTCAAAGATAAGAACGGTGATGTCAAGGAGCGTTTCCTGATGCTCTGGAATCTATTGTACGACCTCTATCATAAATTCAATGAGAGGCTTTCTGAGAAGGGGTTGGCTTATGAGGGAATGGTGTATAGGTCTCTAGCGGACAAACTCAATTCCATCCCGGTTGCTGATGTTCTTTCCGGTAATTTTGATAGTAGTGTCAAGTTTGTCTTTGTTGGACTCAATGCTCTGAATGAGTGTGAGAAGGCCTTGCTTAGAAAGCTCAAGGCTGCTGAAATGGCTGAGTTCTGCTGGGATTATTCCGGTAAGATGATTAGCGACCCGCAGAATCGTTCTTCAGTTTTCCTTGCTGAAAATGTGAAGGAATTCAAGCAGGCAGAGGAATGGGATGCAGATGGACTGAAAACTCCAAATATCAATGTCGTAAGTGTGCCTTCGTCAGTCGGACAGGCCAAGAGGCTTCCGGATATTCTTCGTACTGTACTCTCAAATGCTGATGGTACACACTTTAAGCCTGAGGAACTGGTGGACTGTGCAATCGTATTGCCGGATGAAAATCTCCTGATTCCTGTTCTGAATTCAATTCCGGAAGAAATCCAGGACATCAATGTTACCATGGGACTCCCAATGAGGGGCAGTCTGCTTTATTCTCTGATGTCACAGATTGCTACCATCCAGCTGCATACTGTGCAGAGAGGGGGACAGTGGTATTTCTATCATAAGCAGGTCTGGGATCTTTTCTCAAATGACCTTTTCAGAAAGTCTGCTGATCAGCAGACCTTGGAGATAATCAGTAAGGTTAAGGCTGATGCCAAATACTATATTCCGCAGAGTGAACTACTTGGCACAAAGGTCATGGACGCTATCTTCCAGGCGGTTATAAAGGACCATAAGGAGGCTTCTGTAGAGCAGATTCGTGAATTTGCAGAGTATCAGAAGTCTGTAATCACAACCTTGGCCCCGGCGGTGACTGAGGACCCATCTCTAGCGTTGGAACTCGAGTATGCCAAGGAATATTACAGATGTATCAATGTGCTTGAGGATGTTGAGGGATTGTCAGTTCTTCCTGTAACTTATGTCAGACTCTTGGACCAGTTGCTTGGAGGAGTTTCTGTGCCATTCAGAGGTGAGCCGTTGAAGGGCCTTCAGATTATGGGACCGCTTGAGACCCGTGCATTGGATTTCAAGAATTTGATAATAATGTCTGCCAACGAGGGCGTCTTCCCTCGTAGAAATGTGGGAACTTCATTTGTGCCACCTGAACTCAGAAAGGGCTTTGGCCTACCTACGTATGAGTATCAGGATGCTGTGTGGGCATATTATTTCTACAGAATGATATCGCGCGCAGAAAATGTGTGGCTGTTGACTGATTCGCGTACGGAAGGCTTGAAGTCAGGAGAGGAAAGCCGATATATCAAGCAGCTGGAGTATCATTTCAATTTGCCGGTGAAACGATATGTCGTGAAGTACGGAAAGATGAAGACTGCTACAGTCGCGGATATAGAAAAGACTCCTGAAGATGTGGAGAAGATAAAGCAGATGTCTCTCTCGGCAACGAGTCTTCAGAGTTATCTGGAATGTCCTGCCAAGTTCTATTATTCAAGCATCAAGGAACTTGAGGCGGAAGAGGAGGTTACTGAATCTGTGGATTATGGCGTGTTCGGTACTGTTTTCCATGAGACCATGCGCTCTCTGTATACTTCTCCAGAGGCTATGGCTGAGGACTTCTATTTTGACTGGAAAGGAGAGAACGCTTCGAAATTAACATATAAGCACAAGTACATTACTAAGGAATACATTGACGAGTGGCTTGCCAAGGATGATATTATCCGCAGGAAGATCAAGTCTCTCATTATACGTGAGCTCCACTTGATGGAGGTAAGCGGACGAAACCTTGTTGTGACAGATGTTATTCTTAAGTATGTCATCAAGACCTTGAACAGGGACTTGGAGCTTATGGCTGCTGAGGGTGTGGATAAGTTTGAAATCCTCGGAAGCGAGGTAAGGGTGGCTGACAGGTTCTGTGGTCAGCGTTTCAAAGGTTTTGTCGACAGGCTTGATAGTTTTCATCCTGGGCAGGTAAGGGTTGTTGATTACAAGACAGGACGAGTGCTTGAGGATGATCAGAATATCAATGACGGCAATGCGGAAATGATAGCAGACAAGATATTCACAAAGGATGAGAAGGAAAGACCAAAGATCGCCCTGCAGTTTTATATGTATGATCTTCTGCTTCAGAACAGACCGGAGTGTGCCGGAAAGCAGATGTTCAATTGCGTATATTCGACATCGAGTCTCTTTAACGAGGCACCTCAGACTTATCCGAAGAATGAGTGTTTCTTTAATGCTGTTTCTCAGCGCTTGGAGGCCTTGCTTGAGGAAATGTATGATGTGAATGTTCCATTCCGAAGAACCTCGAATGAGGATGTTTGTGAATACTGTGACTTTAAGATGATTTGTGGACGTTGATAATTAGTGGGCTATGTTACAATTGATGAAAGCTTCTGCAGGCTCAGGTAAGACCTACAGCCTTGCAAGACAATATATTTCACTGCTTTTGAAGAGTGATGACAGGTATGCCTACAGGCATATTCTTGCAGTTACCTTTACCAATAAGGCAACAGATGAGATGAAGAGCCGTATTTTGAAGGAATTGCATATTATGGCGTCCAATCCTTCAGAGTCAGATTATCATGATGACTTCATTCCATCTCTTTTTCCATCTGATGAAAAGCTTCAGGAGAAGGCAAAGAGTGTACTTCAGGATATCCTTCATGATTATAGTGCCTTTGCCGTGAGTACGATTGACAGGTTCTTTCAGCATACTCTAAAGGCATTTTCACGTGAAATAGGTCATTTTGCTTCATATCAGGTGGAACTTGATAAGGATTCTCTGGTGGCTGAGAGTGTGGACCGAATCCTGGATTCCTTGACAGAAGATGATGGCGGATTACTATCATGGTTGACTAAGAATGTCCTGGAGCAGATTGAGCAGGGAGGTCGCTATAGCTTGGATGCAAACCTTATGGAGATGGCAAAAAGGCTGAAATCTCCTCAGCGTCAGGAAGCTATAGAGAAAGCTGGAATTGATCCGGATGATCTGTGCTCTAAGGAGCGATTGCTTGAGATCCGCCAGAAATGTCGTGCTATTCAGGAGAGTTTCAGGGCTCAGGTAAAGAATACTGCAAGGGCAGCGTTGAATATCCTGGAAGGTGCTGGAGTTGATCCTAAGGATAGTAACAGGAAGTTCCTCAGTACGCTATATACGTATGATGAACTGACTCAGAATGATAAACTGGTAGCTCCAAAGGAGAGTTTTATAGAAAAGGCTCTTGATTCTGAGAAGTGGTTTGCAAAATCTAAGGCGCCCAAACTGCTTCCATTGGTATATCCTTTCCTGGAGGCTCCGTTAGAGGATTTCTGTTCATTATGGACAAAGGAGTATGCTGTATATAATACCGCATGTATCCTTGATGAACAGCTATATGGATTGGGAGTTGCGTCTGAACTTACCAGGACCTACGATGAACTCATGAAGGAAAAGAATGTCCTGTGTATTGATGACTCAAATGTCCTTCTAAAGAATATCATTGATGGATCTGATGCTCCGTTTGTATATGAAAAGATAGGTGTAAGATACGAACACTTCCTTTTGGATGAGTTCCAGGATACTTCGAGTGTACAATGGCAGAATTTCAGTCCGCTATTGCAGAATAGTGAGTCTCAAGGTGGTGAGAACCTCATCGTGGGTGATGTTAAGCAGAGTATCTATAGATGGAGAGGCTCTGATTGGAAACTTCTTGATGAGATTATACCGGCTGAATTTCCAGGGCATGAGGAGAAGGTCTTGGATACGAATTATCGAAGCCTGTCCAATGTCGTGAACTTCAATAATGAGTTCTTCAAGGCTGCAGCAGAGATATTGGAACTTAAGGATATTTATGCGGATGTAGAGCAGGCTGTAGCAAAGAAGGATAAGCCGGGCGGAAATGTGCGTCTGACATTCTGTGATAAGGATGCAGAGTTGGATGAAGTGCTCAAGTCTATTGCGGCCGCGCGTGAGGCAGGTGCTCTACTCTCGGAAATAGCCGTATTGGTCCGTAGCAATATCTCGGGAGAACGTGTCGCTAATCATTTGATAGAGAATGGAATATCAGTAGTGACGGATGATTCGCTGAAGGTTAAGAATGCCTTGACAGTGAGGCGATTGGTTTCGCTTATGTCATACATGGATAATCCGGATGATACAGTTGCCGGATACCTTGCGGGTATGTTGGAAGTAAGTCTTCCAAACGGATGTGCTTCTCTGATGGATATAGCTGAGGAGTTGTACCGTGGCATTCGCAAGGGAGACAAGGATGAAATATGGAAAGGTGAACTTCTCCATATACAATCGTTTATGGATTGCATTCAGGAGTATGTCTCTGTTAATGGAAACAGCCTGAGAGGCTTCCTTAAGTACTGGCAGGAAAAGGATCCGTCAATCTGCTCTCCGTCATCGAGAGACAGCGTGAGGATTATGACTATTCATAAATCTAAAGGTCTGGATTTTCCATACGTCATCATTCCTTTCGCAGAGAATATAACTCTCTATAAGGCAGATAGCTATTGGTGTTCTCCAGATCTTGAAGAGACTGAGCTTGAGGGAGTAGCAGAGGGAGTATATGATGTGAGCCTATCTAAGTCTTCGCAGGATACTTTATTTGCGGAGTATTATGAGAAGGAGAACTTCCTCCAGCATGTGGATAATATCAATACTATCTATGTGGCGATGACCCGTGCTGCTCTTGGTATGCATATTATAGCCAAGACTCCTCCTGCAAAATGTATTGAAGCTGTTTCTAATGGACTGCTTCCTGAGTTTAAGGATTTTTCTCAGATTCTATATTGGTTCGTATCTACAAATACATTGTTTAGTGATATTACGAGTGGGGTGGAGGAAGATAATGTGTGGTTTGAGAAAGGTAAGATGGTGGATTTTAATTCGCTTAGAAAGGCAGACAAGTCACAGATATCAGATTTCCCTATAGTCAGTGGCGAGGAATTTCCGTCTATTCCTTTGAATCCGACAATATCACTTGATGATGAGGAAGTGGATGTACGAGAGAGGGGAAGGCTTAAGTTCTCTGCTGACTCTCTTGATTTCTTCAGTGAGGATAAGGCAGGAGTGTCATCGTCTAATCGAATCAGAGGTATAGTACTTCATGATATTCTCGCTCAGGTCAAGTCACCGGAAGATATACCTTCTGCTGTTGCTCATGCCAGACATAATGGTCTGTTGACACCGGAAGAAGCGGAGATGGCACAGATTCATCTTACAGCTGCAGTTGCAGGGGTGGCTGACCGCCAATGGTTCCCTCAGAATCCTGATGCATTGTATAATGAAGCATCGATAATTGATGTTGATGGATCGGTATATAGACCGGATAGGGTAGTGGTGACTGATGGCGAGGTGAAAGTGATTGATTATAAGTTCGGTGAGCATTATCGCAAATACGAAAGGCAGGTGAAGAGATATATGGATATGTGGCGCAGGATGGGATATACGGATGTTTCAGGATTTCTATGGTATTTGGACAGCGGAAATATCGTGGAGCTTCGATAAAATTTCTTATCTTTGTCAGTTACATAAAAATGTAGATATATGGAGAATAATGAGGTAGATACTTGTAAATTACTTTATAATACAGAAAGGGTGACTCTGTACATTCCGGAGTATGGAAGAAATGTGCAGAAGATGGTGGATTATCTGAAGACTATTGAGGATAGACAGAAGCGCAATGAGCAGGCTCGTGCTATCATCAAGGTCATGGAAATCATAAATCCTGCTGTTCATCATCAGGATGATTATGAGCATAAGTTGTGGGATCACCTACATATCATTTCTGGATTTACTCTCGATGTGGATTCTCCATATCCGGCTCCCGCTCCGGAGAGTCTTCACCAGCAGCCGCTTCCTGTTCCACTCAACAAGAAACCGTTGAAGGCGACTCATTACGGTAGAAATATCGAGAATATGATTGACCTTATTGCGGAAAAGGAAGATGGTGATGAGAAGACAGCAATGATCAGAACTTTGGCAATGTACATGCGCCAGCAGTATCTGATCTGGAATAAGGATACTGTTGCAGACGAGACAATCCTTCAGGATATAGAGAGAATGTCTGATTATAGAATCAGTATTCCAGAGGGACTTCAGCTGTCAAGAGGGGGATCTGAGCAGAATCATCCAAAGCAGGGAAATAATCAGAATAAAGGTAAGTCAAATCAGCGCCATAGAAATGGCAAAAATTGGAAACAGAGAAAATAAGACACCATGGCAAAAGATAAAAAGACAAAATCAAAGGCTCGTAAGAGATTCAGACTCTTTGCTGGCATCTCAGAAGAGCGTAAGTCTACACTGATCAAGTATGCTGGATGGGCACTTACTGCGTTTACCCTGTACACATTGGTGTCTGTAGGTTCTTATCTGTTTACTTGGAAGGCAGACCAGAGTCTGTTGACCTCTCCAGACATGTTGGATCAGGCAGCAGAGGTGCAGAATTGGGGAGGTAAGTTGGGTTATGATCTTAGTCATTTCCTTGTTTCTGAGTGCTTTGGACTGGCTTCGGTCGTATTGGTGTTCCTATTGGGATTTCTATCATATAGAATGATATTCTGGAAGAAGAGTTTAGGTACTTTCAGAATCGTATGCTTGTCTGTTTCAGTAACATTCATTCTGTCCATGATCCTATCGTATGCTTCGTCTCTGTTCTCTGATGACGTAGTATTTGGTGGTGGCCTCGGTGGTGATGCAGGGGCAGCTGTAATAGCCTGGATGAAAAATCTTATCGGTAATATCCCCGTGCTTTTCATTCTTCTGTTGCTTGTAGTTGCCTGGTTGATTATCGCTAGCTCGCGATTTGAAAAATGGTTTGCCGCTATCAAGGAAACTGTAGAGGAGTCTGCAGTTGAGGAAGAAACAACAGTGGAAGAAGAGGGAACAGAGGAAGTAGAAGACGACGATGATGATGCAATCGTGGGTGAGGTTGAGCCTGAGGATGTTGACTCAGAAGAAGTTGATGAGTTGGAGCTTGATTCAGAGAACGAACCGGAACTTGAACCAGAGCTTGAACCAGAACCAGTGCTGATTCAGGAGAAAGAGCAGCAGAATCCTGAGAATATGGAGGTGATTGTGGGTGAGGAGTTGTCTACAGAAGTTACTGAAGAATTGCCTTGGATAGATGTAAGAGGCGAGCTGGAAAGATATGAATTCCCTTCTCTTGACCTGTTGGAGGACTATGCTGATGGAAAGCATGAGGTCAGCAAGGAAGAGCTTGAGATGAATAACAACCGTATCCGTACGACTCTCTTTAACTATAAGATCAAGATTGACAAGGTGTCTGCTATTGTTGGTCCGACTGTGACATTGTACAAGGTGGTACCTGCTCCTGGAGTGAAGATTTCTGCAATTGAGGGACTTTACAAGGAGATCGGTATGGCTCTCGGTTCTAAGGATGTGCGCGTTGTTACCTTGGCGGATTCAGTAGGTATCGAGGTGCCAAACATCAAGAGGTCGATTGTACCTTTGAAGGCTACACTGAACGATGCTGCATTCCGAAATAGTAAGGCTGATCTTCCGATTGCTTTGGGATATACAATTACTCAGAAGGTGAAGACATTTGACCTTGCTGATGCGCCGCACCTTCTTGTTGCTGGTTCGACAAAACAGGGTAAGTCAGTGGCTTTGAATGTAATCATCTCGTCATTGCTCTATGCTAAGCATCCATCTGAACTTAAGTTCGTTTTCATTGATCCTAAGATGGTGGAGTTTACAGCTTATAATGCTCTCTTGAAGCATTATCTTGCAGTGCTTCCAATGGCGATAAGCGAGGAAGATGAGCGCGCTAATGCAATCATCAAGACTCCAGAGAAGGCAGAACAGGTACTTTCATCTCTCTGTATCGAGATGGATGAGCGTTACAAACTGTTGGCTGCAGCTGGAGTAAATGAGGTCAAGTCATACAATAACAAGTACAAGGAGCGTCATCTCCTTCCGACAGAGGGACATAAACACCTTCCATACCTTGTGGTCGTAATCGATGAGTATGCTGACCTTACAATGACAGGTGGTTCATCAGGTGATGCCAGAAAGGTGGCGAATAACATCAGTAATGCGATTGTACGTCTTGCTCAGAAGGGTAGAGCTGCTGGTATTCATGTCATCATCGCAACTCAGCGTCCTTCGGTAAACGTAATTACCGGTCTTATCAAGACTAACTTCCCGACACGTATTGCCTTCCGTGTTGTCAGCCGAGTTGACTCGCAGACAATTCTTGATGCCAAGGGAGCGGAAAGTTTGACAGGTAAGGGAGATATGCTTTACTATGCAGGTGTAGATACTGAACGTGTTCAGTGCTCGCTAGTAAGTATGACTGAAATCAATAAGATTACCTCATTCATCGGTGAACAGACCGGCTACAAGCAGTGTTATACTACTCCATACTATCTTCCTGTTCCAGAATCACAGGAGGGAGAGCCAGGTGGCGGAACTATCGATATGCAGAACCTTGACTCTATGTTTGAGGAAGCTGCCCGCATGATCGTCACCTCACAGAGAGGCTCTACATCTGACTTGCAGAGACGACTTGGTATGGGTTATGCAAGAGCAGGACGTGTAATGGATCAGCTTGAGGCTGCTGGAATTGTGGGCCCTCAGGAAGGATCAAAGCCACGTCAGGTGCTGGTTAGCACATTTAATGAGCTTGAGGAAATCTTAAGCGCTTTTGTAAAGTGATAAAATGAGAAGAATAATCATATCCGCACTCGTTTTGTGTGGACTTTGTACCGCAGCAGCTGCTCAGGGGACTTCTTCCCTTGAGCAGCTTTGTGCTAAAATGTCAAGCAAGGCTTCGAACCTAAGTTATAGCTATACTCTAGGTATGTCTGGGGTAAAGACAGTGGGAGAGGGAACCCTAACTACACAGGATACTTCTTACTTGATGAAAGCCAGTGGAATCAGTATTTACTGTAATGGTTCAACCCTATGGGTCGTAGATCAGACAGGAAAGGAGATTCTTATTGATTCAGTAGCTCAAGGTGCTGATGCTTATCTTTCTAATCCAGTCCTCCTGTTGGCAAATCTTAACAAGATTTTTTCTATCGGTGCTCCAACAAAGAACGGGAATACTCAGACATATAAGCTTTCTCCAAAGCAGGCTTGTGGTATCGCGTCCGGTACTGTTGTGATAAATGTAGCCGACTCTAATCCGGTCTTTACCTCTGGCTCATTTAAGACAACGGATGGCGGAGAGTTAGATGTAAAAATAAAGTCAATGACTTTTTCTGAAAAGAAGCCATTGACTTACTATGTTCTTGATCTTTCAGGATTTGATTCTTCCTGGATGATTACCGATCTGCGTTAGTTTGAGTCTCTTACGCATCTTACTGATGCTCCGAATGTTTTCTTGTAACCCTTTCCGATCATGAAGAAAGGATCCATTGTGTTGATGTATCTGTAATAAGCCATCTCTGAGTTACCCTCAACTTCATCAGCAGTCCAGAATGCTGCAAGCTTGAATTCTCCCTCAAACAATGCGTTTGGATAAGCAGACTTTGATTTGATCTCTGGGGTAATACCGAGGTTTGCATATCCTACTGGGATAATTGCAAGTCCAGAAGTGTTTGCAATTGCTCCAACTGCTGGCCAATATTCCCACATCACTGTGCTGTTGAACTCTGCGTTAGCGATAAGTCTTGACGAAAGACTTGGCTTGCCGTTCTTTTTGATGTCCCAGTAGATGTCTTCGTGAACCTTTGCGCTGAAGTCTCCTGTGGCATCTGCTGTAACGCTCTTGACTACATTTACCCAATCTTCATCGGTTGGGAGTCTCCAGGCATTTCCTCCGTTTGCAGGAAGGTTCTGGCAGATTGCCTTAGCTTCATCGTATGAGTAAAAACGTCCTAAAACGTCTGACAATGCTTCATAATGGAGATATGGAATACCACCTTCTTCATACATGTTGTACGCAATCCAGTCATGTGATCCGGCAGAAATATAGTAGTAGTCAGTGCCTGCAAGCGGCTTACCGTTCTCAATAATATTTCTGTTTGTGATTGATACCTGTGGATCATCAGGAGTAAGCTGTACGCCTCCTCTGACTACAGTTGTGTATGATGTAGAAGATTTTGATGAGTAGCCGTCTGCAAATGCGTAGCAATAGATAGAATATGTAGCTACAGAGTCCTTCAATGTATACTTGAATGTACCGTCCGAAGGCTCTCCCTTGATATTCAGACCATTTTCGAAGCGGGTTGTGTCATAAGTCGTCATGCCAGGAGTTACTTTCCAGCAATAACCGATACCCTTTCCGTCAGGATGAGTGACACCGCTTGGCTTCAATGTGATTTCTCTTGAATCAGTTCTGGCGTTGACGTACGTTTCAACACCATCGACTACAAGGGTGCCGTCCATTGGCGGTTTAACCTCATCTTCGTCGTCCTTACACGATACGGCTGCCAAAACAGCAAGAGATGCGAATATGATGTTTCGAATATATCTGGTAATCATCTATTATAATATGTTTATATATACAACCTGCAAAGATGCACATTTTAATTTGAAAAACCGCTATATTTGTGCAAATACTTTACCTATGCGTATGAAGACTCTGTTATCCCCGCTATATATTCTGTTATCTGCCATTTTGTTGGCTGTATCGTGTCAGCAGGCTGATAAATATGTTCAGTTCACTGGTTATGCACAAGGTGGAACCTGGTCTGTCAAGGCTAATTTAACCGGTGTCAGTGTAAGCGAGAAGGAGATTAAAGATTCGTTGGATTCTATCCTCGCCCAAATTGATAACTCTCTTTCAGGTTATAACAAGGGTTCTCTCTTGAGTACTTTTAATGCTGGTGGAGACATTATTCCTGATAGCCTTTTTCTGGATATATATGGCAGAGCTGTAGCTGTTTACGATGCTACAGAAGGTTGCGTGGATGTGGCGTCAGCTCCATTGTTTGACGTCTGGGGGTTCGGATTCAAGTCGGGTGAAATGCCGTCTGATGAAAGAGTTGCCCAGATTCTTGCAGGATGTGGAATGAGAAGACTCCAGAGGGATATGACTTCTGTTCTTTCGGATAACGGTAAGCTCAGTCCTAAGTCACTCCTGTTGAATTCTGCTGATGAGATTATGCCTCAGCTGAACTATAATGCAATAGCTCAGGGATATAGCTGTGATGTCGTGGCAGCATATCTATATTCTATCGGGGTGAAGGATATGATGGTGGATATCGGCGAAATTTATTGCGACGGAGTCAATCCATCAGGTAATAGCTGGACTATTGGAATTGATAGCCCTGTGGATGGGAATGATACCCCTGGTCAGAATCTTCAGGCTGTTTTCCGTGTACCTGAAGGCCCTCATGGAGTGGTCACTTCCGGAAATTATAGAAAGTTCTATGTTAAGGACGGAAAGAAATACGCCCATACTGTAGATCCGCGTACCGGATATCCTGTCTCTCATACCCTTCTCAGTGCCACAATTCTTGCTCCAGATGCTACTCTTGCTGATGCATATGCAACTCATTGTATGGTAATAGGTTTGGAGCAGTCTCAGAACTTTTTGGCTTCTCAGCCTGATGTGGAGGGCTGTCTTATTTATGACGAGGGAGGGGTGTTTAAGGTATGGACCTCCGACGGTTTTGTAATAGAGCAATAGTCTTACATAGAGGCTATGATTTCAAGTGAACTACATAGTGCGATGACAAGCATTTCCGTGCCCTGAATCAATAGATTCGGGCATATTCCCATTGCAGACAGAGCAGTGGTAAGCAATGCTGCAGGAATAATCAGGCCTGTAAGTGGAAGTGCTATCAGATTGGTCAATATGAAATATTGCGGAAAGGTTCCGAAATAGAACCATGCCAAAGGTCCGGTTGTGAGCTGACAAGAGATTGATATGGAGGCTGAATCCCAGATGCGTTTCAGTATTGGATCAGAGTCTTCCGGCCAGATTTCTTTAAGATATGGGTGAATCCAGGCGATGCCGGCAATTGCTGCATATGAAAGCTGAAAGCCAATGTTTGAGATGTCTGAAGGGAAGAATGTCAATTGAATTATCAGGCTGGAGGCAAGGATGTCTTTCAAATCAGGCTGACGATGTAAAAGTCTGGAGATTTCTCTGATTATCACGAATATCAAGGCTCTTATGATTGATGCTCCGGCTCCTGTAGCAAGGGAGTAGATCGTGCATGTCAGTATACATAATACTCTCCGGACGAATCTTGCTTTTGGGTTACCTCCGGCAAGTGACAGAAGTTTGGAAATAATCAAGTAGATAATCCCCAAATGCAGGCCTGATAGGGCCAGAATGTGAGAGGCTCCACTGGTGCGGAACGCCTGCGTTATGTGATCGGGAATCTGACCACGATTTCCAGTCAGGAGGGCCTTGATCAATGCGTTAGTGTCTGGGTTTTTGAATTCGATTTTGTCTATCCAGTTCTGAAGTGTCTGACCGATGCTTTCCGCTGAGGCTGTAAGAGAAGAAATTTCTGGATATGTAAGCATGATAAGATTATGGTTCGCCCTTACAAAAATGCCCGTCAAGCATCCTAGAATGGTGATTTCCAGTATCCCTGTCTTGTGTGATAAAAGTAGGTGAATAGCAAACGAACAGACTAGAACCAATGTCAGTCCCGCTGCTAAATGAGTATGAAAAATACTGAGAGAAAGGCAGGAAAAAGATAATATTCCTGCAGCAAATGGCAATGCCAACTTCACACTATCTCGCGCCCCTTCCATTTCCTTCGAATTTTTGCTAAAGTAGCGATTATTTTTATAACTTTGCGTCTTTATGACCGAATTATCGTAAAATTATAATAGCAATGGTAATCTTAGTATTGAATTGTGGTAGTTCTTCACTTAAATATCAGCTTCTTGATATGAAGAACGAGGAGGTTTATGACCTTCTTGCCAAGGGTCTCGTAGAAAGAATCGGAATGGAAGTCGGATGCGTTAAGCATGAGGCTCCAGGTAAAGAGAAATTCGTAAAGGAAATGCCGATCGCAGACCATACAGTAGGTATTCAGGCAGTGATGGAAGCTCTTCTTGACAAGGAGTATGGAGTACTCTCGACTTTGGAAGACATTGAGGCAGTAGGACACCGAGTTGTTCACGGAGCAGAGGATTTTGTGTGCAGCCAGCTCATCACTGATAAGGTTGTAGCGCAGATTGAGAAGTGTGTTGATCTTGCACCTCTTCACAACCCTGCAAACCTTCTTGGAATCAAGGCTGTTTCAGCTGTACTTCCTAATGTTCCTCAGGTTGCTGTATTCGATACGGCTTTCCACCAGAGCATGCCTCAATACGCATACATGTACTCTCTTCCATACGAGTACTACGAAAAGTATCGTATCCGTAGATATGGTTTCCATGGTACAAGCCACAAGTATGTATCTGCAAAGGGAGCTAAGTTCGCAGGTCTTGATATCAACAACTCTAAGATCGTAACTTGCCACCTCGGTAATGGTAGCTCTATCGCTGCTGTATTGAACGGTAAGTCAATTGATACAACAATGGGATTCACTCCACTTGAGGGACTTACAATGGGAACACGTTGCGGTAGCATCGACCCGGATGTAGTCACATACCTTCAGGAGAAGGAGGGACTTACACCGTCACAGGTTAGCCAGGTGATGAACAAGAAGAGTGGATTCATCGGTCTTTCACAGCTTTCTTCAGATGCTCGTGACCTTGATGATGCTGCCAACGCAGGTGATCCTAAGGCTAAGCTTGTTCTTAAGAAACTTACATATGAGATCATCAAGTACATCGGTGCTTACGCTGCAGCTATGAATGGTCTTGATATGGTGGTGTTCACAGGTGGTATCGGTGAGAACAACAGCCGTATCCGTCGTAGAGTATGTGAAAATCTTGCATACCTCGGAGTTACATTTGACTATGAGGCAAATGTTGTAAGAGGAGTTGATACAATGATTTCTCTTCCAGATTCTAAGGTTAAGGTTGCCCTCATCACTACTAACGAGGAGTTGATGATCGCTCGCGACACAATGGAAATCGTTCAGAACGAAGAATAATCCGAATGAAGAATTTTTCAGAAATATTTGCAGAACTCCAGGGCAGAGGTCAGAAAAAAAGAATGGTCGCTGCCTGGGGAGTTGACACCCACACTATTGCAGCAGCTTCCAAGGCTGTTGAAATGGGATTGGCTGATGTTACCCTTGTTGGTGATCAGGAGATGATTGCAGCCGCTTGTGCTGAGGAGGGAGTTAATGTCGCATCATTTACAATTGTACATAATGCAAACGAGCTTGCTTCTATTGCTCAGGCTGTGCAGATGATTCGTGAAGGTCAGGGTGATTTCCTTATGAAGGGTCTTTGCTCTACAGACAAGTTCCTTCGCGCTATCCTTAACAAGGAAACAGGTCTTCTCCCTCCAAAGGGAACCCTTACCCATTGCACCGTGTTGGAAACTCCTGCTTATCATAAGCTTCTTTTTGTTGGTGATGTAGCCGTTATTCCAGCTCCTGACTTCAAGCAGAAGCAGTTGATTATGGGAGAGTTGGTGAAGGTGGCAAAGTCAGCAGGTATTTCACTTCCAAAGGTTGCAATCATTGCTGCAACAGAGCAGGTTCTTCCTAGCCAGCCAGCTACAATGGAGGCCGCAATGCTTTCTAAGATGGTTGATCGTGGACAGATCCGTGGTTGTGTGGCTGACGGACCTTTGGCATTGGATGTTGCAATTGATCAGGAGTCAGTTGAGATCAAGGGCCTTGTAAGCCCTGTGGCTGGCGATGCTGATTGCTTGCTCTTCCCTAATATTGAGTCTGGTAATGTTTTCTATAAGGCTAACTCCAAGCTTGTTGCAGGTGTAAAGCAGGCTGGAATCCTTGTGGGTGCGAAGGTTCCATGTGTGCTCTCCAGCCGCGCAGACAGCATCGACACCAAACTCAACTCAATTGCAATGGCAGCACTCTAGCGTGTCATCCTGAACGAAGCGAAGGATCTTAAAACAAAGTATAAAATGAAAGGCCGTATACTAGTAATCAACACTGGTTCGACATCATCAAAAATCGGATTCTATGACTCTGGAGAGATGCTCTTCGAGAAGAATCTTACACATTCAGCAGAAGAAATTGCAAAGTATAATTCCGTGATGGATCAGACTCCTATGCGTCGTGATGCCATTACGGAGTTTCTTTCTGAGAGTGGTATAGCACTGGAATCCATTGATCTGGTGATGGCTAGAGGTGGCCTCATCACTCCGATTCAAACTGGAGTTTATGAGGTTAATCAAGATATGAGAGATGCCTTGATCGAAGGCAAGAATGGAGTTCATGCATGTAATCTAAGTGCCCTCCTTGCTGATGACATCGCAAAGATGGTCAACGAGGCAAAGGGTGGTGCAGCATGTCGTGCATTTATCGCTGACCCTCCTATGGCAGATGAAATGTTGCCGGAGGTAAAGGTAGGAGGACTCCCTGAGTTCCCGCGTAAGACTCTCTTCCATGCGCTCAACTCACGCGCTATGGTTCGTAAATATGCTAAGAGTGTGGGAAAGACCAATAAGGATGTGACAGTTATCGTCGCTCATATGGGTGGTGGTTCGTCTGTTTCATTGCATAGAAATGGCCTTGTAATCGATACAACCGATGCTCTTGGAGGCGATGGCCCTATCAGCCCTGAGCGCGCAGGTACAGTTCCTGGTTTCCCACTTGTTGAGATGTGTTTCAGTGGAGAATACACTAAGGCAGAAATCAAGAAGAAGCTAGTTGGAAAGGGAGGTGCTGTAGCATATTTCGGTACAAATGACATTCGCGAAGTGATAGCCCGTGCCCAGAGTGGAGACGAGGCTTGTGCTACTTTCCTTAAGGGATTCAGCGTGTCTGTAGCTAAGTATATAGGCTCTTTGGCGACCGTTGTTGGCGGAAAGGTAGATGCAATCGTTCTTACAGGCGGTATTGCTCATAGCAAGGATATTACAGCTGATATCGCTGAGCGAGTTAGCTTTATCGCTCCTGTTGAGGTTTATCCTGGTGAGAATGAATTGGAGTCCCTTGCTGAGAATGGCTACGGAGTGCTCTCTGAAGAGTTTGAAATTAAAGAATATCGTAAACTTTAATCGAAAAGATTACGTTTAGGAAGTTCATGACCATAGAGGTAACTGCATTTTCTGAAAAGAGAATCAGTTACCTTTGTTAGTCTTGAGCCCTTCCATGTTGAAGTATTGGTAATCATGATCCAGCACTCATTGTTCGGATAATATTTTACCAAGGCGCTTGTACCTGTGAATGTACCTGTTCTATTCCAGCCCTTTTCCGGGTTAGTGTCATTCCAGCCTAAAGAGAATTTTTCCTTAGTGAAATACTCTGTCATCTGCTCGAATGCTTCCTTTGAAATTATATCAGGTACTTCATCTCTACCGTCAACTGATGCTACAAGTCTGGCTAGCTCGACAGGTGATGCGCACCATGCACCAGCTCCTGAGAGTACGGTGATATTGTTACCGCCATAACATTTGTCAACCTTGTTTCCGCTGCCGTTAAATTCATCAACCATACGGTCTTCGAGATTTCCGTGTGCGTAATAGTGGACCTCGTTTTTTCTTCTGTCTTCCAAGTAGTTGCCGGCAATATGCATATCGAAGCATCCTGCGGGCTTGAGGACATATTCTTTTATGAATTTCTCATAAGGCATTCCTGATACGACTTCAATAATGCGCGAAAGCAGAAGGTAACTGAAATTTGAGTACTTCTGACTGGTACCAGGAACGAAATCGAGTTTTCTTGGAAGAGTGTATTTGATGAAATCGTCAGCTGTAGGTGCTTCGGTGAGATTCATTTGTGACTTGACTGTCAGTGATGAGAACATTGCGTCTCTTTTATATCCTCCTTCGTGTCTTAGCAGATGTTCAATAGTCAATTCTTTGTATAGAGGATCCTTTGCCAGAGAGTTCATGTAGGTGGTATATAGCACACCTTTAGGACCGAATACCTTATCCTTTATAGTAATCTTGCCCTGATCCTGCAGTACCATTATACCGATTGCAGTGATGAGTTTTGAGACAGACGCAACTCTCATAATATGCCCGACGTCCATTCTTTCTCCAGCATCCTTATCTGCCCAACCATAACCTTTTGCATATACAAGAGAGTCATTGCGCATAATGGCAAGTGATGCACCCTTGATATTCCATTTATTAAGGTAGGCCTTCATCTCTTGATCCATTCCTGTAAGCCCTTCAATCTGTGACATGGAGTTTTTCAAGGTAGAGTTTAGGTGAATAGTACTCTTCTGAGTATTCTGACTCTTGAGAGAACTATAAACGCCAAGTGACGTGACTCCGAGAATCACGGCTATGAGAATATGGATTCGTTTCATGATTAGAGACTGCTTCCAAGTACAGATGGATCTCCTCCGTCTTTTAGTTTAGTAAACTTTCTGAACAGGCTTCTAAGCATTATTGCACTCAGAAGGAATGAAAGTACATCTGAAATAGGGTAGCTGAGCCAGATTCCCGTATCACCAAGCCATAGCGGCATGAGATATAGCGCTGGGAGAAGGAAGAGAATCTGTCTTGAAAGAGAAAGGATTACTGACTTCCTCACCATTCCAAGTGACTGGAAGAAGTTTGTGGTAATCATCTGGAAACCTACAGTAGGGAGTCCAAGGCCAAGAAGTCTGAGACCATGTGATGCCATACCTAGAAGTTCCTCGTCGTGTGTAAAGATTCCGGTTGCAACCTTTGGAATAAAGAGTGCGATGGCAAAGCAGATGAAAGTGACGACTGATGCCATCTTTGCGGTCATCCAGAAAACAGCCTTCACGCGTGAGTATTGTCTTGCGCCGTAGTTGTATCCAGCTATAGGCTGCATGCCCATGTTCAGACCCATGCATATCATGATAAACATGAATATGATGCGGTTACAGATACCGTAGGCACCGATACCGAGGTCTCCGCTGTATTGTCTGAACTGCTGGTTGATGAACAGTGTAACCAAACATGCTGCAGCATTCATGAGGAATGGACCAGCACCGATTGTAAGTGACTCTTTTGCAATCTTAAGATTGAGTCTGAGGATACCTTTCTTGAAGTGTACAGCTCTTTCGTGATTGCTGAAATGTAACATCACGATTACAAGTGATATCAGCTGAGACAGAACTGTAGCCCACGCTGCTCCGGCAATACCCATATCAAAGGTAAAGATGAAGATCGGGTCAAGAATGGCATTGATGATCACCGTAAAGATGGTGAGTCCCATTGCTTTCTTTGGATCACCAGTGGATCTCATTGCTGCATTCAGACCAAAGTATAGGTGGGTGATGATGTTTCCGTAAAGGATAATCGTGATATATTCTTTGGCATAGGGGAGTGTGTTCTCACTTGCTCCGAAGAAATAAAGGATAGGATCGATAAAGATCAATGATGCAACCATGAAAAGAACACCGATGATGATGTTCAGGCTGACAACGTTACTCAGCACTTTGTTACAAGCGCTATATTTTTTCCTGCCAAGGAATACTGAAAGAATTGTCGCTGCACCAGCTCCCACTAAAGTTCCAAAAGCAGTGGAAAGGTTCATGAGAGGGAATGTTACAGCAAGGCCGGAAATGGCCATCGGACCCACACCCTGACCGATGTAGATACTGTCTATCATATTATATAGCGATGACGCCGTCATCGCTATAATTGCTGGTAATGCGTATTTCTTTAGGAGTTTACCGACGTTTTCTGTTCCAAGATCGGTAGGTGCTGCTGATGGAATCTCTGCCATTCTGTATTACGGCTTTTCTACAATCTCGATTTCAAATACAAGTGGTGCATAAGCTGGAATGCTTCCGCTTCCAGAGTATCCGTATCCAAGATCTGAGTAGAATACACCGATTGCCTTGGTTCCAGGACCGCAGTTAGCCATATTCCAGATTGTCTGAGAGAAACCGGGAACAACACTGCTTTCACCCATAGTGATGTCTGTATGTTTCTCACCCCAAGTGACTGATACCGGACTATAAGTTTTGCTTGCAGAATAGATGTAGTTGTCTTTTGCTACGTCCTCAATGGTAGTGTCAAACACAATACCGTCACCATAGATTTCAGGAAGCTTGAGAAGGCTACCTGTATAATTGATGTAGATAGTTGTGTCTTGAGAGAACTCCTTCTCGCTTTCTACCTTGTTGATCATCTTGAAGTAGAAGCCGAGTGAAGTTGAGTCCTGAATGTGGCAACCGTTAAATGCTCCATCGAAGAAGTCAGGCCTGTCGAAGCATTCCTCCATCTTCTTGAGCTGCCAGTCATTGATGTTTTTAGCAAAGTCAATCAACTTGACTTCATAGATGGTGTTAGCGAATTCTGTGCTGACATTAAGATACTCTTCCTCTGTAGTGTAATCTGAGTATGACATCAACCAGCTCGGTACGATGAATTTCTTTTCTCCACCAGCTCTCATTCCTGAAAGTGCATCGTAAAGACCTGCTTGAATGGTTTCTGATGTTGTAGTCTGTACCTGGACTCCGTAATAACCTGCAGGATCATACTCTCCCAACTGCTTTGCGTATGACTCGTCAGTGTATGAAGATATTGTTCCTGTGAGAGTACGTGTCACGTATCTGAGGATTGCGAATCCGTCCTTTTCAACTGCTGCACCTGTACCTGCTACAGTGTATTCAGGGAGTTCGTAAATACCTCTTCCGCTGCGCTGTGCCTCTGGAGCATTAATCGAAAGCCAAGCATCAAATACTCTTCTATTTGCTTCGTTTGCTCCCTCAGATACAACCTTGGCACAACTTCCGAGTGCTGCAAGTGCAGCTACAATCATTGATATTTTGTATATACCTTTCATCTTCCTTCTTTAAAATAACTCGCAAATATAATAAAATATCTGTAATGGCTACTCGTTAGATATGCTTTCCACCCAAATCTTATACACCAATGCCGAATTGGCAGGAACTATGCCTAACGCTCTTTTGCCGAATGCATATTTGCCTGAGAATAAAATCTGGCATTCCTCTCCAGCTTTTACACCTGTCAATCCGTTCAGGAGTCCTTTGATGAGTTCGTATTCAGCAAGGTCTATGGTCAAGATGTCATAGCTCTTGTCTGTGAGCTCCCAATTGGCGCTTGTCGCTGTCTCTAAATGGTTGGTAGTAAAGAGATTGGAATTGCTGATGCTTCCGTTGAAAGTATAGCCGGCATAATAGAATGCAATCATTCCGTTGCTCTTGAGTTCTTCACCTTCGCCCTCTTTGGTTACTAGTCTTGTAGAACCTCCGTTGTACACAACCCTAAGCGTGTCATTTACAGAAACGCCGTCTACTGTTGTTTTGACATATCTGTTTTTCTCGATGTACTGATCGATTCTATCTTCTTGGCTGTTATATGTATTTTCGAGCTTTTCCTTTACGCACGAAGTCAAACTGATGAACGCAAGGGTAGCCAATACTAATGTCTTATGCTTCATGTTCTTGTGTAAGATATATGTGAGTGTGTTTTTCTATGTATTCTCCAGCTTCGCTGATGCTCTGAATGTCGGCTGGAATATTAAGTCTGCCTCCTGCTGCATTCTCGTGTCCGCCGCCGTTAAAGTGAAGGCGAGAGCACCTGTTGGCTGATGTTCCTTTCTTTGATCGGATTGAAACTCTGACCCGGTCTCCATCTTCTTTAAGTAGGAGGCTCATTCTTACCTTATCAATTGATAGAGGCATATTTACAAACCCCTCTGTGTCTCCTTCGTTAATCTGATATCTTTCCTGAATCTCCTTGTCAAGGACCATATATGCTACTCCGTCCTCAGTGATTGTAAGCAGGTCTTTCAGCATTGTACCTAGCAGTCTTAGGCGGTTCTCCCCAAATCTATTGAAGAGATTAAAAAGAATGCGGTCTCTATCAACTCCGATGGCAATCAGTTCGGATGCCATGCTGAATGTGGATGGATATACGGAGTTGTTGAAGTTATTCGTATCCGTTGTCATTCCTGTCATCAATGCTTCGGCTGCTTTCATCGGAAGGTTAGAAGCTTTGCCATCGCATTGTGGCATTGCTTTAAGGATGTGGAAGAGAAGCTCAGATGCGGATGATATTTCCTGAGTCGAAAAAGCTAGAACAAAATGCTCTGAATCAGGGAAGAGATGATGGTCAATCAAGACCTTTTTTGCAGATGAGTATGTTAAAGATTCCTCAAGCTTGTCAGTTCTGTGGAATGCATTGAAATCCAGACAGATAATTAAGTCTGAGTTGTTGAGGCGCTGAACTGCTGCATCCGGATTTTCGTTGTAAACGATTATGTCTGGAAGCGCAGTCTCATGTACCAGAAATGCAAGGTTTGCCGGGTATCTGTCATTTAGTACAATTCTTACATCACACTTCGTAAAAGAGGTGAGGAAATGGTACATTGCCAGCGAACTTCCCATTGCATCGCCGTCTGGTTTCATGTGGGTAACGACAGATATTTCCGACGCATTTTCAATTAGATTTGCCAGCTGTTTTATCTTACTTGCATCAATCATTCTTCTTGGATTTACTTTTTCGGTGCAAATTTATAAATTATATTGCATATCATAAATCAATTTCCTAACTTTGTCCGGCATTTTGAAAAATAAAAAACACAATCATATGGGATCAATTATTAAAAAGATTTTCACTTTCCTTATCCTGCCACTTTGTATTGCAGGTTTGGTGTATCTTCTTGTAGACAGCATTCAGCAGCCAGTTAAGTTTAACAAACACAAGGCTTATCGTGAGAGCATTGCTGTACAGCGTCTTAAAGACATCCGTGATCTTCAGGTAGCTTACAAGAATGTAAATGGCAGATATGTTTCTACTATCGACTCATTGAAGAAGTTCTACAACGAGGGTAAGATTCAGGTGGTTATGCAGGTAGGTTCAAAGGATGACTCTCTTGCAATGGCAACAACAAAGAAGGTTACTGCTAAACTTCGTGGTCTTAAGGGTGAGAAGCTTAACCAGAAACTTCAGGAACTCTACAACGCAGGTGAGAAGAATCTCGTATTCTCTGTGAACAGTACTGTATTTGTAAAGGATACTCTCTTCCACGGACGTACAGATTTCAATATCGATTCACTTGCTTGGATTCCATTCTCAGGAGACTCAGTTGAGATGTCTGCTATCACAAGAACAGTACAGGGTGTTAAGGTTCCTCTCTTCGAGGCTAAGATGCCTTACAGATCACTTCTTAAGGGTCTTGATAAACAGCTTCAGATCAACCTTTTCGCTGAGCGCGAGGATCTCGGACGTTACAACGGTCTTATGGTAGGTAGCATCGATGCTCCTAACAACAATGCAGGTAACTGGGAGTAATCTTTCAGTCAAAGCATCGGAAGATGACAGATTTGCAAAATAATAAGATAGGAATATCCATTCAAGTTGGCTTGAGTGGATATTCTTTTAAGATATATGACAATGAAGGGGTAAGACCTTCCGGTTGGATGGCTTCTGAGCGTCTTTTCTCTTCTTCTCAGATGCAGCGTAGGTATGATGAGGTGGAGATATCTGTTTTTACTCCTAAATTTGCCTTGGTTCCTAGACAGTTCTATAATTCAGCGTCAGCTCGTGAGATGTTAGGGGAGGTGGCAGACTTGTCTCCAGTAGATACAGTTGAATCTGTTTCTGTACCTCAGTTTGCATCTGTACTCCTATATTCTGATAATACTGGTGGATCTTTGCCAAGGGTCATTGCCGAAATGGTCATGAAGACAGACGGCAACAAGGTCAGCCCACTTCCGGAAATCTATTATATGCTCTCAGCATTGGATGCAATCGGTGAGTATAACAAGATTGTGGCATCATATATTGATGGTTACCTATATCTTGTTATAGCGCAAGGCAAGACATTATTATTATGTAATGCATTCCCAGCTCAGGATTTTACAACAGCAGAGTATTTTCTCTTTCTTGCACTCAAGAAATTGCAGTTGAATCCGGAGATGTCAACAGTCTATTTCAGAACTCCGCTTGATGAGGAAGATGAGATTACGTTGTATCGTTATTTTAAGAATGTAGAGCAGATTTAAGATGAGAATTATAGGTGGTAGACTAAAAGGTAAGGCAATTGAACCTCCACAGGGTTATAAGGCCCGTCCGACAACAGATTTTGCAAAGGAAGGCCTCTTTAATATACTTAATAATGAGTATGAGTTTGAGGGATTGCAGGTCTTGGACCTGTTTGGAGGAACCGGTTCGATTTCATTTGAGTTTGCCTCGAGAGGAGTATCAATGGTATATTGCGTAGAGATGCTGCCGCTACATGCCAACTTCATCAAATCGCAGGTTGCTAAATTCGGACTTCGTAATCTTACTGTAGTTCGACACAATGTCTTTGAGTTTCTGGAGATATGCAGAGAGAAGTTTGATATTATTTTTGCTGATCCTCCTTATGCACTTGAGGATTTGGCGACAATTCCAGACAAGGTGTTTGCAAAGGATGTCCTTCATCCTGGAGCTTACTTTATTCTAGAACATCCGGGTGATTATAATTTTGAGTCTCACCCATATTTTATAAAGGAGAAAAAATATGGAAACGTCCACTTCTCCTTCTTTGAACAACCTATGTAGTGTGTCATCCTGAGCGGAGCGAAGGATCTTTTAATAAAAGTAGTTAGAAATGAACATTAATCTAAAAGAAGTATTCCAGCCAAAATTATTCGGGCTGTTTAAGAAAGGTCAGTACAACAAGAGTATGTTTACCTCTGACCTTATAGCTGGTATCATTGTAGGTATCATTGCATTGCCACTCGCAATCGCATTCGGTATCGCCAGCGGTGTAACCCCTCAGCAGGGTCTTATCACTGCAATTGTTGCAGGATTCCTTATCTCATTCTTCGGAGGTTCGAACTTCCTTATCGGTGGTCCTACCGGTGCATTCATCGTTATCGTTGCAGGTATAGTCAGTCAGTACGGAATGCAGGGACTCATCATCGCAACCATTATGGCAGGAGTCTTCCTTGTTGCAATGGGTCTTTGTAAGATGGGAGCAATCTTCAAGTTTATTCCATATCCTATTGTAGTCGGATTTACCAGTGGTATTGCATTGACCATCTTCTCAACACAGATGAAGGACTTCTTCGGTCTTCCTCTAGACCTTGCAGTTCCTGCTGGATTTATCCCACAGTGGGGATGCTATTTCCAGAATATCGGATCGATCAACTGGCTTGAGTTTGCAATGAGCATGGGCTGTCTCTTCATCTGTATCTTCTGGGGAAGAGTGACAAAGAAGGTTCCTGGATCGCTCATCGCTTTGATCCTTGGTACAGCAGTTTCTGTCCTCTTGAGCAAATTCGCAGGTATCGAGTTCGCAACTATCGGATCTAAGTTCCCAGAGCTTGCCAATGGTCTTCCGATGCCTAAGCCTGTAGCTCCAGAGTTTGATTTCGAGACAATCAAGGGACTTGTTTCACCAGCATTTACAATTGCAATCCTTTGTGCTATCGAGTCGCTTTTGGCTGCTATGGTGGCTGACGGTGCAACAGGTAAGCAGCACAATTCCAATACAGAGCTTATCGGCCAGGGTATAGCCAATATCATAACTCCTATGTTCGGAGGTATCCCTGCAACAGGTGCGCTCGCTCGTACCATGGCAAGTATCAACAATGGTGGAAAGTCGCCTGTAACTGGTCTTATCCATGCTGTTGTTCTCTTGCTTATCTACCTCTTCCTTATGCCTTATGCTGTATATATCCCACTTGGTTGCCTTGCTGCAATTCTTGTGATGGTTGCATATAACATGAGTGAGTGGAAGACATTCAAGTATCTTCTTCGTGGTGATAAGTCTGATGTAGCTGTGTTGCTTCTTACATTCTTCCTGACTGTAATCGTTGACCTTACTGTTGCAATCGAGGTCGGTGTTGTGCTTGCAATCGTACTTTTCGTTCGTCGTGTTATGCAGACTTCTACTATCTCAGTGCTTGATGGTAATCAGCTTGCTGCTACAGAGGATCCTGAGAAGGCAGCTATGGAGAATACAGATAGACTTGATATTCCAGCTGGAGTTGAGGTTTATGAGATTGATGGACCTTTCTTCTTTGGACTTGCCAGTCGTTTCGAGGAGTTCGAGAACAGAAAGTCTGGTGAGACAAAGGTTCGTATCATCCGTATGCGTAAGGTTCCGTTTATTGACTCAACAGGTGTGAACAACCTTCGCAGCCTCTGTGAGCGTACTCGTAAGAGGGGAGTGACCGTAATCCTTTCAGGCGTAACAGATAAGGTACAGGCTACTCTCGAGAAGTTTGGTGTAGATAAGGAAATCGGTGTGGAAAATATCTTCCCACACATCGTTCCTGCTCTCGCTAAGGCTAAAGAGCTCGCTGAGTAATTAAGATTTTAGGCTAGCCAAGCTGAAGGGTCATCTCCTGACGCAATGGCTTCACGGATAGTGGTCGACGAAATGTCGACCATTTCTGCTTTCAGGAGGGTGATCTTATATGCTGGATCCTCCTTCAACAGGTCGGCCTTGATTGTTTCGTGATCATAGCCTTTGCGAGGAAATACTGCTACTCCGAACTCTTTGAGGATGCGGGTGTAGTCTTTCCAACGGCGGATATCTCCAAGGCTGTCAGCGCCCATCACAAAGGTGAAATTGTTTTCGGGCTCGCGCTCGCGTAGTGCATCAAGGGTTCTGATTGTGTAATGAGGCTCAGGCATAGTCAGTTCTATGTCATCGACCTTTACGCCTGAATCAGGTGAGAAGTGGCGGTTAACTGCTTCAACTGCAGCGTTGAAACGGTCGCGAGCTGAATCGCTGCTGATGGAGTCCTTTAGAGGATTTTTAGGTGATACGATAAGGTATACCATATCAAAATCGGCCACCTCCAGCATATGTTTGATGATAGCCAGGTGACCGATATGTAATGGGTTGAATGAACCGCTATATACTGCAACTTTTGTCATGCTGAACGAAGTGAAGCTTCTTACTCTGCAAGGAATCCTGCAATAACCTTTTCAGCCTCAGCTTTTGCAGTTGCAAGGTCGTCATTTACAAGCACATAGTCGAATTTTCCGGCTGCAAATTCCATCTCGGAAGCAGCCTTTGCAACTCTGCGTTCGATAGCCTCTTCTGTGTCTGTTCCTCTTCCAACAAGTCTCTCGCGAAGGACCTCTACTGATGGAGCCTGAATAAAGACTGAAAGAGCCTGCTCGCCGAAAATTCTCTTGAGGTTTACGCCACCTTGAACATCAATGTCAAATACGATTGCATGTCCCTTCGCCCAAATGCGCTCTACCTCTGAACGGAGTGTGCCGTAGAATGAACCTGCGTACACTTCTTCATACTCCACAAACTTGTCTTCTGAGATCATCTGACGGAACTCGTCTGAACTGAAGAAATAGTACTCTTTCCCATGCTGTTCCTGGCCGCGAGGAGCTCTGGAAGTGGCTGAAATTGAGAATTCTAGCTCGGGATGGATGCCAAGAAGGTGGTTGACAATTGTGCTCTTGCCAGCTCCTGAAGGAGCAGAGAAAATTACGACTTTATTGCTCATAAATCTTTCAATTTTACGCAAAATTAGTTATTTTTGCCAAGATTTATAGACAACGAATCATTTTTTAAACAATTTATAGAATTATGATTTCTTACAAGGAACTCGGCCTCGTGAACACTAGAGAGATGTTCGCTAAGGCAATTGAGGGTGGCTACGCTATCCCTGCATTCAACTTCAACAACATGGAGCAGCTTCAGGCTATCGTTTCAGCTGCAGCTGAGACTAAGTCTCCAGTTATTCTTCAGGTGTCTAAGGGTGCTCGTCAGTACGCTAACCAGACTCTTCTCCGTTACATGGCAGAGGGTGCTGTAGAGTACGCTAAGGAGCTTGGTTGGGAAAACCCACAGATCGTTCTTCACCTTGACCATGGTGACTCTTTCGAGACTTGCAAGAGCTGTATCGATATGGGATTCTCTTCAGTTATGATCGATGGTTCACACCTTCCATACGAGGAGAACGTAGCTCTTACTAAGAAGGTTGTTGAGTACGCACATCAGTTCGACGTAACAGTTGAGGGTGAGCTTGGAGTACTCGCAGGTGTTGAGGATGAGGTTAGCTCAGACCACCACACTTACACTAAGCCTGAGGAGGTTGTTGACTTCGTATCACGCACAGGTTGCGACTCACTCGCTATCTCAATCGGAACTTCACACGGTGCATACAAGTTCACTCCAGAGCAGTGTACAGTTGATCCTGAGACTGGTCTTCTCGTTCCACCTATGCTTGCATTCGACGTACTCGAGGGCGTAGAGAAGGAGCTTCCTGGATTCCCAATCGTTCTTCACGGTTCTTCATCAGTTCCACAGGAGGAGGTTGCAACTATCAACAAGTACGGTGGTGCTCTTAAGGCAGCTATCGGTATTCCTGAGCCTTGGCTTCGTAAGGCTGCTGAGTCTGCAGTTTGCAAGATCAACATCGACTCTGACTCACGTCTTGCTATGACAGCAGCTATCCGCGAGGTATTCGCTACTAAGCCAGCTGAGTTCGACCCACGTAAGTACCTCGGTCCTGCTCGTGACAACATGAAGAAGCAGTACATCCACAAGATCGTTAACGTTCTTGGTTCAGACGGAAAGGCTGAGTAATTTTACTCTATCTGACAATATTAAGGGACTCCATATGGGGTCCCTTTTTATTTATTAATAAAAAATCTTATATTTGCGTGATTTTGAATAATAGTATTTACACGGATATATGATGAAAAAGTTTTCAATCGCAATGGCTGTTTTGGCCGCAATGGTTTTTACAGCATGTAACAATAACGATGTTGTTGTAATCAGACTTGATGAAACCCAGCTTGAGATGGTTAAGGGTTCTACAAAGCAGTTGACCGCTACTATCATTCCTGCAGATCCAGGGGCAGCGTATGAGTGGTTCTCAAGCATGCCAGAGTATGTTTCTGTTTCAGAGACAGGTTTGGTTAAGGCCGAGAAGCTTTATTATAAGAATCCGACCGATACTGATGTTACTCCAGTAAGCATCTATTGCAAGTACAATGGAGGCGCTGCTGAGTGCAAGGTTACCGTTACTCCGCTTGATGTAAAGAGTATTGCGGTTAAGGTTAAGGAGCATGATGCATCACAGGCTTTGAAACTTAATCCTGGTGATATAAAGGAGTTCTACGTTGAATATACTCCAGAGGATGCAGATATTGACTTCGAGAAACTCGAGTGGAGCACATCTGACTTCAACTATGTTTCAGTCAAGAAGACAGCAGGAACAGCTTCTGCAGTTATAACTGCAAATTGGGCAGGTAGTGCAAAGATTACAGTGAGATACTCTAACCTTGAGTCTTCAACTGACGTTATTGTAAACCCTATTGCAGCGACATCAGTATCTATTTCAAACAAATCTCAGAACACTGTTACTGAGGGTCACACACTTAAGCTTGATGCTTCTGTGGTTCCAGCAAATGCTACAGTTGAGAAGATTTGGGCTGTTGTGGAAGGCGGAGAATATGCCACTGTTTCAGAGTCAGGTCTCCTTACAGCCTTAAAGCCAGGAACTGTAAAGGTAAGAGTCAATGCCGGAATGGTAAGCGACGAGATTACAATCACAGTTAAGGCTAAGAACTAATTATCTGTTTATACATAGACTATGAAATCATTCGGAAGATATATTTTCTCAGCGATTCTTGCGCTGTCTGTATTTGCAGGCTGTGAGGAAGAGGTTGCTGAGCCTGTATTGCTTGAGATTGATAGAACCAACATGAAGATGACCGTGGGTCAGAGTCAGAAGTTGAATGCTAGTCTCAAGGGCGCTGAAGGAGATTTTGTTTGGGAGTCTGATACACCAGAGGTTGCTTCAGTTGATGCAGAAGGATTGGTAGTTGCACTCGCTGCTGGTAAGGCTAATGTTATTGTTACTGCTGGTGGTGTTTCTAAGACTTGTGCGGTTGAGGTAATCGACTTTACTGCAGCAAAGCTTGAACTGAACAGCGATTTTACAAAGGAGAATGGCAGCAATTATTCACATCTGATTCTCAAGGGTGAAACGCTTAAGCTTGAGCCTAAGTTCTATAACGGCGATGGAGAGAAGGTGAATGAAATGGCATATCCGAAATATGCTGTGACTATTTCGAATCCGTCTAAGCAGGGGGAAACAGTTGTTTCAGTAAATGAGGATGGAGTTGTTGAGGCAATTAATCCAGGATATGCTACAGTTAGAATCAGTGGAGCTGGTCTTGAGGCATTTGTAGCTCTTACAGTGAAGTCAATGGAGTTGGCTTCTACAGAGATGACAATGTTTGTGAACCAGTCGAACTTCCTTGTTGCTACAATCTATCCGGAAGATCTTCCAGAATCACAGAAACTTGTAGAGTGGGTTTCATATTCAACTGATTTCGTCAAGGTAAATAATAAAGGCGTTGCTACTGCTCTGAAACCTACAACCGAGCCTGTTATTGTTGCTGCTCAGTGTGGTGATTTGACTGCTGAGTGCAAGATTTCGGTTACAGAGTACACTATTGATGCTGTTGTACTTTCTGCCCTTGATGGTTTGAAGGCTGCTGATGGAACATATCAGATGCTTGTGGGTGACAATCCGTATGATTTGGCTGTGAAGTTCCAGAAGAATGGAGAGGATGTCACCGATATGGTTAAGAACCTCGCTGTTACTGTGGGATATACTTCTTCTAATACGGAGGTGGCAACTATTGAGAATGGAATCATTTCTGTCAAGAAAGCAGGAACGACAGATATTACAGTGAACTGTGCAGGTAAGACAGCATCGTTTACTCTTAATGTAATCCAGTGTGTCGAATCTGTTCAGATTATCTCTCCAGAGGCTAATCCGTATGTGATTGGTAATGATGTGGAGAGCTTTACAATCCAATATGCCGTTTATCCGGAGAATGCTTCGGTGAAGACAGCGACCTTCTCATCTAATGCCCCTGAGGTTGCTTCAGTTGATGCTAAGACAGGTGTGGTGACAGTTCATAAGCCAGGTGATGCACAGATTACTGTTACAACTGACGGAATGATGAGACCATACGTAAATCAGAGTGGAGCTACTGTGGTTGAGCCTGCTACTGTGAATCTCGTGCTTGTAGTTAGCGATGAATCTACTAAGCCATCTGTAGAGATTGGCGGCGAGGGAGTGAATGATGGCGTATTGACCATTAAGAAGGGTAATCAGGTCCAGCTTAAGGCTAATGTAACACCGGCTAGCTATTCTGGTTCTCTTACATGGAGCACTACAACTTCAAATATCCTCTCCGTTGATGCTAAGACAGGTCTTCTTACTGCTCTTGCACGTGGTACCGGTAAGGTGGTTGCTGTTGCCGGCGGAGCCGTTGCAGAACTTACTGTAAATGTATTGGGTATTGATCCTACTGCAATCAAGATTGATCAGGAGTTTGCAGGAGAAATATCTGTATCAGAGAAGCAGCTTCTTCTTACAGCTTCTGTTACTGCACCGGACAATGGCGATTTCGGAGGTGTAAACTGGTATACTTCAAATGAGTCTGTTGCTACAGTTAACTCTGAGGGACAGGTGTCAATCCATAAGGCAGGAACAGTTACTATAACAGCTAAGGCCTTAAGTGCTGATGGAACTAAGGAACTTAGCAATGTTACAGCTTCAATTACCTTGAATTTTATAGCTCCAGAGATCAGTGAGGTGATGGTTGCTGCTACCAAGTCAATGGTTGAAGAGGGAGAGTCATTCCAGTTGACATATCAGGTTATTCCTTCAGAGGCAGAACCAAAGAATGTAATGTGGACAATGGAGGATGGTTCTGACCTTGCGTCTATTACCAGCTCAGGTGTTATCACAGGTATCAAGTCAGAGCGTGTCACAGACGCCGTTACTGGAGTTTCATCATGGAGAGCAGTTACAGTGAAGGTAACTGTGGATGGAGTATCTGCTACCGGTCAGGTTGCTATTATTCCTCGACAGCCGTCTGGAATTGAGCTGGATGTACCGCAGAATAATCAGCTGAAGGTTGAGCAGGCATGGAACTTCAATCCAAGAGTGCTTCCGTCAGATCTTAGCGGATTCTCTATTGGAGTTTATTCTTCTCCATATGGAGCTATGACTAATGCTTATGGTGCATTTGCTCCTGAGGAGCCAGGATCATACGAGCTTACATTCTATACTGAATCGAATACAAACTTGGTTTACCAGCGTCAGAGAAGTGTTTCAATCAGTGTTCTTCCATATTGGGTACAGAGCATATCAATCCCTTCAACTTATGAACTTGAGGAGGGCGGAAGTGCTATTCTTGTTGCTGAGTTTACATCAGATGTTGCAGGAAAGGAACCTTATGACAAGACTGTCAAGTGGACATCAATGGATGAGTCTGTTGTAAAGGTTGATGGCAATGGTAAGATTACAGCTGTGGCTCCAGGTACTGCCGAGGTGAAGGTTACAACAAATGGTTCATGGAGTGTTCCTAGCGACCAGCAGCCTAAGACAGCTTCTTGTATGGTAACTGTAAAGGGTGCAGAGAATGTAATCAAAGTGGGTGATTATTACTATAGTGATGGTACTACTTCATCGTCAATCGTTGCAGGAAAGACTATTGTAGGTATTGTCATATCTCGTGATAATGCAAAATCAACAGACGTTAAGCTTCCTAATGATTGTACACATGGTCTTGTGCTTGCATTGGGCCAGGGTGAGGGTAACTGGAGCTCTAGCTATGATGCAGGCAAGGTAAATACTTGGGCATTGGCTAATGGTTATCAGAATACCACAGGAGTTTATTATTCTGCAGGATCGTATGTGACAAATGATTATGGAAAGCGTCTGCTTGGTTATAACAATACTTCCGCTTTGCGTGGATATATTGCCAAGTATGGATATACATCAGGAATTGTGGCTGCTTTGGATGCTTATGCTGCAACTGTAACTCTTCCTGCATCTGCTTCTGAGATGTATATTCCTTCAATTGCTGAGATGCAACTGATCCATAATAATTTCGAGGTTATTAACGCTGCTCTTGAGGCTGCAGGTGGAACTACATTCGTGAGAGATCCATATGATAATCAGAAGGATTTGTACTGGACTACTTCCGAAAATGAATCATCAAGCGGAAATGCTGCGGCATTGAATCCTTTCTCTGGACAGCTGCATGGTGGCGTCCTCAAGGGATCAGGAATCAAGAAAGTTAGATACATATTCGCATTCTAATGCACAATAAAGGCTCGAACAATCGTTCGAGCCTTTATTATATAATATGTATCGGAATTATTTCTTTTTAGCGATATAGTCGTTGTAATCTTCCATTGATCTTACGATTACATCTTTTGCTACATCTGGACCATAGATGCTGATGAACTTCATACGCTCGGTGTTCTCTCCAGGGATATCCTTATATGTGCTGAAGTAGTGGATGAGACGTCTGATGATTGCTGGTGGTACCTGCTCGATGTCAGTCATCATACCATAGACAGCGTCACTCATAAGTACAGCGATAATCTTATCGTCTGCCTGATTGTGATCCAATAGTCTAAGTCCTCCAATCGGTCTGGCTCTAGCTATAATGTCTCCGTGAGTAACATCCTTTTCTGTAAGGATACAGATATCTAGTGGGTCGCCGTCACCTTCTACATCGTTTCTCACAAGGGCTTTATTGGTAAGCTCTGCCATCTTAGGACCACAATACGTTCTTGGAAGGAATCCATAAAGTGAAGGAACGATATTAGAGAATTTCTGAGGTCTGTCAATCGTCAAATAGCCAGATACCTTGTCCACTTCGTATTTTACTGTGTCTGTAGGCACGATTTCGATAAATGCCCTAACTTCATTCGGAACATTGTCTCCAAGGCTTATTCCGTGCCAAGGATGGGCCTTGTGTGCTTTGCTATAATCCATTGTGAATAGTTTTAATCATACAAACTTACATAAAAAGAATCTTCTCTCCAACGATTCGAGCGGAAATTCCAACTAATTCCTCGCAAGGACGTTTTTTGTAGTATTCTGGAGTACGATCAGATGGCTCTGGAGATTCTTTTGGAGCAGGGGAGCAACTGCCCATCGGTACAAGCCCAAGGAGCTCTTTACATACGATAGACCCGTTGATTGCTTTGAATTCACCTGCCATTTCTTGAACCAGGGCATAGTTGGCTGTGCGCCAGTCTTTAACTGTAGGGTCGCTTGCAGGACGCATAAGGCCAGCAAGTATTGTCATTCCGCTTACGCTTCCACAGACTTCGCGCATACGTCCCATTCCTCCACCAAAACCTGATGAAATAGCTGCAGCTGTTTCGTCATCGAGGCCAAAGAGGTCGTTATATGCCAACACCACTGCCTGGCAGCAATTGTAGCCACCTTCTTTGAAAAGTCTCTTTGCCTTTTCTACTCTTTCTTCTATGTTAAATATTTTCATATCACTTTTTTACAGATCCTTCACTTCGTTCAGGATGACAGAAGTCTCTACATTCGAGTTATTTTTATGACATTCTTCAGGTTGCGGATCTGAGATGTGACTTTGTCAAGCTCCAGGTTGCTAGGCACGGCAATCTTCATAGCAATGTCGTATGTGCCCTGTCTGTCATTCTCAGATACGTTGAACATTCTGATCGATGCTCTGTATGAGTTCACGATGTCCATAATCTCGTTGATTACAGAAGGTTCCAAAGCAGCTACAACTCGTAATCCGGTCTGGAAGTTACCGCTGCTAGGAGTCTCGCTCCACTTCACCTTCTGAATACGATATGGATACATTTCTATAAGTCGTCCGGCGTTAGGACATGATATTCTGTGAATCTTGATACCCTCAGTACGGGTTACGAATCCGAATACATCATCGCCGAATACCGGGTTACAGCAACGCGCCATTCTATAGTCAATGCCCTTGACATTCTTTGCGTCAATCACAAGAATATCATCTGAGCCTTTTTCCTGCACAACTCCCTTAACTGTCTTCTTTTCTGTGGATGGGGTAGTCTGCTCACTGCTTCCTTGAGTAAGCTCAAGAATCATTTCCTTGACATCAGCCACATCGATGACACCCTCACCGATAGCTGCGTAGAAGGCGTTGATAGTCCTATACTGAAGTTTCTTGATAAGAGCTGCCATTACCTCATCCTCAAGCTCCATCTTCCAGTTCTTGAGGCGTCTGCCAAGCAATTCCTTGCCATCCGATGCTTTCTGGAACTCAACCTCGCTAAGCTTCTGACGAATCTTATTCTTTGCCTTGTTGGTTATGACGAAGTTCAGCCAGTCTGCAGACGGTTTCTGATTCTTGCCGGACATGATGTCAACGACATCTCCAGTATGGAGTTTCTCTGTAATCTTAACAGGCTTTCCGTTTATTTTTCCTCCTGTACACTTCACTCCGAGATTCGAGTGGATGTCAAATGCAAAGTCCAGAACTGTAGCACCAGCTGGAAGCTTGCGAAGCTCACCTGTTGGAGTGAATACGAAGATATCCTTGCTAGGAAGTTCGAGCAGATCATCCTCGTAGTATGATGCCATAGGGTCACCTTCAGAGCCAAGTGGGCTCTCGAGAGCCTTTCTCACTGCTCCAAGCCATTTATCCAAAGTAGCCTCATGGCGTATGCCCTTGTAAGACCAATGTGATGCGAGACCGCTTTCTGCCATATCATCCATTCTCTTGGTACGGATCTGTACCTCAAGGTAGCTTCCTTCGCGGTTCTTGACGGTTATGTGCAGTGATTCGTATCCGTTTGGCTTAGGATTCGAGATCCAGTCACGCAGACGTTTTGTGTCGGACTCATACTCCTCAGTCACATATGAGAATACTTTCCAGCAGAGTGCGTGTTCTGTTTCCTTATCCTCTTCACAGTCAATGATGAATCTGATCGCAAATACATCGAAGACGCCTTCGAATGACACCTTCTGCTTCTGCATCTTCTTATATATTGAGAGGGCTGTCTTTGTACGAACCTTCAGTTTATACGAGATGCCCTCATCTGAGAGTTTCTGCTTCAATGGCTCAATGAACTGAGTCATAAGTTTCTGTCTGTCTCCCTCAGTACTCTTCAGCTTATTGGTAATGGTTCTATACTGCTCAGGCTCTGCATGACGGAAGTAGATGTTCTCCATCTCGCTCTTGATGTTGTAAAGACCGAGCTGATGGGCGAGTGGAATATAGAGCATCATTGTCTCCAGAACCTTTCTTTCGCGAGAAAGTTTCGGGAACATATCAAGTGAGCGCATAACCTCAAGTCTGTCAGCGATTTTCAAGACGGTTACGCGTGGATCCTTAGAGTATGAGACAATCAGTCTTTTGTAGTTTTCAGCCTCGAGGCGTGTATCCTTAGGGTTGATTGTAGAAATCTTGTTAAGACCATCAACCATTGTGAGCACATCCTGTCCGAATGCACCTTTAGGTATTTCTGTCTCTGGGTAGAAACGGGTTGCTTCATGAAGAAATACTGCTGCAGCGCACTCCGCAGATAGACCGATTTCATCGCACGCAATCTGAGCGACAGCCATCGGATGCTCGATGAACGGATGTCCGTTGCTACGAGTCTGCTCCTTGAGAGCCTCTGCTGCTATATTGTATGCCTTCAAGACCAGCTCCTGGCCGGCCTCGTCATACCTTGGGAATTTTTCTGCTATATATTCTCTGTTCATAGTTCTTTGTTTTTTAGATCCTTCGCTTTGCTCAGGATGACAGTGGCGCTCAGGATGACAGTGGCGCTCAGGATGACAGTGGTGCTCATGATGACAGTGGTGCTCATGATGACAGTGGTGCTCATGATGACTTCCAGACTTTGAGATACTGCTGAAGCGCCCACATCTCGTCTCGATATTTAGCTGCAGCCTGGAAATCAAGTTCTGTTGCCGCTTTCTGCATATTGTGCTTTGCCTGCTCTACAGCTTTTTCAACCTGCTGGCGTGACATTGATCTGATGACAGGGTCCTGAAGAACCGCTGCAAGGTCTGCCTGAACATATCCGTCCACGTATGCTGAATTGCTCTCTCGTTTAGAGTCATGGCCAAGTCCTACGCTTACGCTGCCTCGTCCAAGATCCGTTGGGTCAGGAATGTAGGTCGGATGATCGTATGAGTTCGCTGCACTGACCTTACCCGTCACGCTGTTTGCAAGTCGAGGATTGCGCTGCTTCTCCTCTGTAGCTCCGGCCTCTTCCAGCAATACGTTGCGCTTGACTGCCACCTGGCGTGGCGTAATGCCATGCAACTTATTGTATTCCATCTGTTTATGGCGTCTGCGGTCGGTTTCATAAATGGTGCGCTGCATCGAATCTGTGATGTTGTCAGCATACATAATCACGAGTCCGTTCACATTTCGTGCAGCACGGCCGGCTGTCTGAGTCAAGGCTCTGTCGCTTCGTAGGAAACCCTCCTTGTCAGCATCCAGAATTGCTACCAGTGAAACGCTTGGAATATCAAGACCTTCTCTCAAAAGGTTGACTCCGATAAGCACATCGAAGAGTCCGTTCTTAAAGTCCTCGATAATCTCTACTCTTTCAAGTGTGTCAACATCGGAGTGAATATATCTGCAGCGGACTCCCATCTTTTCGAAATACTTGTCCAGCTCCTCCGCCATTCTCTTTGTAAGTGTTGTGACAAGAACTCGTTCGTCAAGCTCTGCTCTTTTGCGTATTTCTTCCAAGAGGTCATCGACCTGATTCTCTGTCGGACGAACCTCAATTGGTGGATCCAATAGACCAGTAGGACGAACGACCTGTTCTACAACCAGACCCTCAGATTTCTGAAGTTCATAATCAGCAGGAGTTGCACTTACAAATACCTTCTGCCCTGTTATTTCCTCAAACTCATCAAATTTTAAAGGTCTGTTATCTGCTGCTGCAGGCAGACGGAATCCGTATTCGACGAGCACATTCTTACGCGAGTGGTCTCCACCGTACATTGCTCTGATCTGTGGCAATGTCACATGGCTCTCATCAATGAAAGTGATGAAATCCTTAGGGAAATAGTCGATAAGGCAGAACGGCCTCATGCCTTCGCTTCGACCATCAAAATATCTTGAATAGTTCTCAATTCCAGGGCAGTAACCCATTTCCTTGATGAACTCCAAATCATATTCTACTCTCTGTTTCAAACGCTTGGCCTCCAGATGCTTACCAATTTCATGGAAGTATTCGCACTGAGCCATCATGTCGTCCTGAATCTGACTGATTGCCTTGGCGCTGCGCTCCTTTGTCGTAACGAAATTTCCGGCTGGATAGATAGATATTTCTTGAAGCTCCTCAAGGAAGGCTCCACTGACAGGGTCGATGACAGAAATTCTGTCCACCTCATCTCCGAAGAATTCAATTCGTACGGCGTTTTCGCCATATCCTATGCAGATGTCCACAGTGTCTCCACGGACCCTGAATGTACCGCGCTTGAAATCTGTCTCTGTGCGGCTATAGAGAGCATCTACCAGCTGGTATAGAAGACGTGTCAGACTGCGTTGTTCTCCCTGTCTGATCTTGACTGTCTGTGAATGAAAATCCTCTGGGTTTCCAATACCATACAGGCAGGATACACTGGAGATGACAATGACATCGCGACGACCTGACAGTAGGGCAGAGGCTGCACTCAGACGCAGTTTCTCAATTTCGTCGTTGATGCTGAGATCCTTCTCAATGTATGTGTCAGTGATCGGCAGGTATGCCTCCGGCTGATAGTAGTCGTAGTATGAAACGAAATATTCGACAGCGTTGTTAGGGAAGAATGACTTGAATTCACCATATAGCTGGGCTGCAAGCGTCTTGTTGTGACTCAAGATAAGGGCGGGGCGCTGAAGTTTTTCGATGACGTTTGCCATTGTGAAAGTCTTTCCAGATCCAGTCACTCCAAGCAAGGTCACAGCGTCAACTCCCTGATTCAGAGCGCTGCATATTCCCTTGATTGCACTAGGCTGATCTCCCGATGGTTTATATTCGCTGTCTATCTTGAATTTCATACTACAAATATAATGAATGTAATTCATTCCTCTTTCATAAATTTTATTATCTTTGCGTGGTTTTGAAAACACGTTTTATAAAACAATTATAGTACTATTATGGTTTATTCACACGAAGTGCAGCAGATGTGCTGCGTAAAGAAGGGCCCTAACCACGGTCCAGCTCCAATTCCTGAGGAAGGAAAGTGGGTAAAATCAAAGCAGATTACTGACATCTCAGGCCTTACTCACGGTATCGGCTGGTGTGCTCCTCAGCAGGGTGCATGTAAGCTTACTCTTAACGTGAAGGAAGGTATCATCCGGGAGGCTCTTGTTGAGACTATCGGATGTTCAGGT
>JAFYVM010000072.1 GCA_017549145.1 Bacteroidales bacterium | reverse complement strand
TGTGTTAAGGATAACCTGCTCCTTGCTCTTAAGGTTGAATACAGTTGCAGTCTCAGAGTTGAGTCCGAGCTCCTGGTAGTTGTCAACCTTAGCCTTAGATGCGTTGTAGCATACGAAATCTGGCTCACCATAGTTTGCAAGCTCCTCAGCTGTAGGACGGATGAACATGTTCTTCACGAAGTGTGCCTGCCATGCAACCTCCATGATGAAACGTACTTTAAGACGTGTAGCCTCGTTAGTACCGCAGAATGTGTCAACTACATAAAGCTTCTTGCCTGAAAGCTGAGCTACTGCCTTAGCCTTAAGGTCATTCCAAGCCTCTTCTGTGATTGGTTTGTTGTCGTTCTTGTACTCCTCAGAAGTCCACCATACTGTATCCTCGCTAGCCTCGTTCTTTACGAAGAACTTGTCCTTAGGAGAACGGCCAGTGTAGATACCTGTCATTACGTTAACTGTGTCAAGCTCAGTAACCTGGCCTCTCTCGTAGCCCTCGAGCTCAGCCTTAGTCTCCTCAGCGAAGAGAACCTCGTAAGACGGGTTGTGTACGATTTCCTTAACGTCGGTAATACCGTACTTGGTCAAATCAATTGTGCTCATAATTTTTTAATAAAATATTTAAGGTTTAACTCTATCTTATTTATCCACGCAAAAATATAAAATTTTTGCAATATGGCAACGTCCGTGCCCAACATTTTTTGTACTTTTGCGCTATGACAGCGCTCGAGACATTAAAGGAATATTGGGGCTATGATGCCTTTCGTCCAAAGCAGGAAGAAATTGTTAATTCTGCCTTGGATGGAAAGGATGTTCTGGCTATTCTTCCAACCGGTGGAGGAAAGTCAGTCTGCTTCCAGGTTCCTGCCTTGATGCGTGAGGGGATAGCTATTGTTGTAACCCCTCTTATTGCCTTGATGAAAGATCAGGTTCAGAACCTTAACGATCGTGGTATCAAGGCTTTATGTGTTAATGCCGGTATGGGTAGACGTGAGGTTGATGTGACTTTGAATAATGCTGCTTACGGAGATTTTAAGTTCTTGTATGTCTCTCCGGAGCGTCTCGGTACCCGTCTTTTTCAGAGCTATCTTTCGGAAATGAATGTCAGCTTCATCGTCGTGGATGAAGCGCATTGTATTTCACAGTGGGGATATGATTTCCGTCCGGATTATCTGCAGATCGGAAAGCTTAGACAGATGGTAGATGCACCGGTTATAGCCCTTACTGCGACGGCAACTCCGAAGGTTTCTGAAGACATCATGGCAAGACTTGGTTTTGAGGAGAAGAATCTGATCAAAAGTGGCTTTGAAAGGCCGAATCTGTCTTACATCGTCCGTAAGTGTGAAGACAAACTGGGCAAGCTCCTTTCTGTTTGCGAAAGTGTGCTGGGTACAGGTGTTGTCTATGTCCGTAGCCGTAAGAAGACAGAGGAGATTGCTGCATTCTTGACTGCTAACGGAATATCAGCTTCTTTCTACCACGCAGGCCTTGGTTCCGATTCCAGGTCGGATCGCCAGGCTAAGTGGAAATCAGGACAAATCAGAGTGATGGTATGTACCAATGCTTTCGGTATGGGTATTGATAAACCTGATGTGCGTTTTGTCGTGCATTTCGATGTTCCAGATAGCCCGGAGGCGTATTTTCAGGAGGCAGGACGCGGTGGTCGAGACGGACTTCGCAGCTTTGCAGTTATGCTATGGAATGCAACCGATCTGAAGAGATTGCGTCAGATTGCAACAGTGTCTTTCCCTTCTTTGGAATATATCGAAGATATATATCATAAGGTACACGCCTTCTATCAGATTCCTTACGATGTGGGAGAGGGAAGGCAGCTTAAGTTCGATCTGGATGAGTTCTGCAGACATTTTACCCTTCAGCGCGCATCTGCTCATTATGCGATGGTGTATATCGAACGCACAGGACACTGGACGCTTTCTGAGGATGTGGATATCTCCACAAAAGTTCAGGTTGTCGTGGATAGAAATGACTTGTATGATATAGAACTTCCGGACCCACGTATGGTGCCGTTGCTTGATCTTCTGATGAGGCGTTATACAGGCCTGTTCTCATACCCTGTGGCAATTGATGAAGAATATGTAGCAAGCTACATCGGAGTTGCGGTTCCTATGCTTAGACAGCTTCTTTATCAGCTTTCTATCCATCATGTCATCAGGTATGTACCATGTGATAAGGCGACAGTGCTTTATCTTCACCACGATCGTCTGAGACCAAAGAATATCAATCTCGATCCTGAGAGATACGAACTCCTGAAGAACGCATCTCTGGAGAAGATTCAGAAAATGGTGGATTATGTTCAGGAAGAAGATACATGCCGCAGCTCGTATCTCCTGGAGTATTTTGGCCAGAGTGAGTCCGCTCCTTGCGGCACTTGCGACATCTGTCGCGAATCTTAACTATGCTTCAATAGTGAGACCGTCGTAAGCTGGACGGATATGAGGTGGTAGCTCTGCACTGAGCTCTTCGTAGCAAGGGAGCTGGTGAGACAGGTGAGTGAGCCAAGTGTGTTTTGCACCGACCTTTTCTGCAACTGCAATTGCCTGTTCCAGAGAGTAGTGTGATATATGTCTGCCACGACGGACACAGTTGATTATAAAATGCTCCAATCCCTGCAGTTTCTCGAATTCTTCATCTGCAATATGATTCATATCAGTGCAGTACGCAATATTGCCGAAACGATATCCAAGTACTGGGAGCTTGAAATGACGTCCACGTATAGGAGTGACCTTGATTGCTTCTGAACCATCCTTTGAAGGGACTTCAAAAGGTTGTTCATCGATGATGTGAACATTCCACTCCGGTGCTCCTGGATATTTGATTTCAGCGAAAGCATAAGAGTACTCCTGACGGAGGGAATCCTCTACGTATTTCTCGCAGTAAATCTGAGTTGCACGCTTCTCAAGATAGTTGAAGGCGCGTATGTCATCAAGTCCACCTGTGTGGTCTTTATGATTGTGAGTGAGTAGTATGGCATCAACGCTGGCAATCCTTTCTCTGAGCATCTGCTGTCTGAAATCGGGACCTGCATCTACGACTATTTTAACTCCGTTGACTTCAACTAAAACGCTTGCTCTCAGTCTCTTGTCCTTAGAGTCGCAGCTGCGGCACACCTCGCACTCGCACCCGATCATAGGTACGCCTTGCGAGGTTCCAGTTCCTAGAAATGTTAGTTTGACTGCCATTATTCAATATCTTTACTTTTGACCTTCTGCGGTGTCTGCTTTTGGTTCAAGTTTGATCATAAGGTCATCAGCAGTATAGAAGCCCATATCCCAATTACTTTCACCGTCTTGCTCCTTTCTTAACTTTACTTGAACTTCTTTTGTTTGAAATTCACCTACATTTGAGCTTCCGTCCACATCCGTGAACTTCAGGATTACTGATTCTGAAGGGAAGTCTAATCCGTTGTACTCAAACCCTCCATCAGCAGCAGTCCACACAGTGTCTGGGGACTCTATATTTACCAACTCATTTGTATATGTCACGGCAATATCTTTAACGGGAGTCCCATCATTGGAGCTGACTACCTTACCCTTGAGCTTGAACTCCATGAATGGTGATCCATATTCAGCAACTATAACTCCATACATAGGAGCGACGTCTATACTGCCATTGCAAGAAATGGCAGCATTAACCCCCAGGATAGTAAGCCCCCAACGGCAAAGACGTAAAAACAGCCCTTTCATATTATTGAAGTCTTTTCAGGTGACACAATATCAGATTTCCTTGTTCATCACGAAGGTGCATTCCATTGCCCTGACAGTAACGGAAGTATTTACAATCAGCGCATTCGCCTGTCTTCATCCATGAACGGTCACGGTATGGCTGATAACGATTCTCCCATACATCGATGAAATCATCCTTGTAGATGTTTCCCTGAGCTAAATCACTGCGAATGCTGGCGCATGCAGAGATTGAACCATCAATCATAACTGAGCTTATGCTCGCACCTGCCTGACAGGTAAACAGATGGTCTCGTACTTGTCCCTCATACTCGCCGAGGAAGCCTTCGCATCCATAACTTGCTGCTATGCGTCCCTCTTTTCTTGTCTGCTTTATGAACTCCATCAAGCCGCGGAATCTTTCGTTGCTGAGCTGCAGTTCAGGATCCTGAGCTGCACGTCCTACTGGGAATACTGTAAACAGACGCCACGATTTAAGCCCGAGAGAAATAAGATACTCCTTAAACTGAGGGAGGTATTCGTAATTACGATTATTGACGCATGTGACTACATCGAACTTGATTGATGGCTCGTTTGCAAGAATTCTGATCGCTTCAGATGCATTCTTGAAACTGCCTTGAATGCCACGCATCCATTCGTGCTCTTCCTGAAAGCCATCAAGGCTGATGGTAGCTGAGTGAAGTCCAGCTCTGAGAAGACCGGCTATCTTTTTCGGAGTCATCAGCAGGCCATTGGAAACGATGCCCCATGGGAACTCCATATCATAGATCGCTCGTCCGCACTGCTCGATATCCTTTCGCATTAAAGGTTCACCTCCAGTGACGATGACCATGATTTTGTGAGAATCATATTTCTCTTTGATTCTGCGTAGAACTTTGGCAAAATCCTCAAATGGCATATCCGGATGCAATGCTGACACTTTGCAGTCACTTCCGCAATGTCTGCATTTCATGTTGCATCTAAGAGTGCTTTCCCAGAAAAGCTGTCTCAATGGGTGCTTTTCAACACTATCCTTAATCAGCTGACGCTGTAACTCTAGTGCAATTCTCTGTTTGATGGATAATCCTGACATGACTTTACTCCTTGTTCATTGTGACATTTGCGCCGGCTTCGTATGCTCCATGGTACCAGTCTCCGTCTCCTTCCTTCACTTTGAATACAGGGACCTCAATCTCTACTTTCTGGAATTCTCCTCCGTTCTCCTCTCCATCGACATCCTCGAACTTTAGCTTAACGCTGCTAGAGTATGCAAATTCTTCAGTTTTGTAACTAGGTGTGGTCTGGTATACACCATTCTCATTGGTCCATAAGGTATCAGTGTATGGCTTACCAGAGTAATTACCATTTGGAGTTTCCTCAGTGAGCATGACACGGATTCCCTTGATGCCTTTACCGGTTTCGTCAGTTACAACACCCTTTGCTTCAAAGTCTGCATGAGGGCAACCATACATCTCCAAGCATGAGTGAAACATAGCAACTCCCATAAGCGGAAGTACACTTTTAATGAATCTGATGAGAAGCTCTTTCATAATCATTAGCCTTTTGTCGGTGCTCACAAATATACTCAAAATATTTGTTTTAATTCAGATATGAACCGCTAATATTGAGACCTATTCTTTACCTTCTGAAATGTTTATCCGGATGTGGATCATAATACATCTTCGGAGCATCGCGCCAGCTGTCGTCAGGTCTTCCACCCGGCATGATGATATCATATACATGACCCATTTGTGGTACTATGGTGTAATCCCATCTTTGGGGTCTTTGACTTACCCCTGCGCCGAACAGCAGCCTCAGCGTAGTCATCAGCCATGGTTTCATAGGGAGTGGCTTGACGTATTTAAGCAGTTCTTCTTTATTTATCCCAGCGGCAGCGATTGCTGTCAATTCTCTAACCTGCCGCTTTTCCTGTGGGCTTTCATATCCTTCAGGCTCATACAAGCGGTCAGGTAGCATCTTGCTGCCGAGGTATCCTAATTCATCCCAAAGTTTCTGAGCCTGCCTGATCTTTTCATCATATTGATCGTCAAGTTCATTGAGGATTCTTTTCAATGTCAGCACCTTTAGCTCGGAAGATTCTGGTAGGGAATCGCGAACAAAGGATTCAATCTCATTGCGACGCTCTTCTGTTATTACATTATCACGAACAGCCATTTCCCCAAACCTTTGGATGTCCATGATCAGTATATTCTCCTGACTTTGTTCTTGAGATCTCGTTTCGATAGGCATCATGATGAGCATCATACCGCCTATCAACCACATTATGTTGATGTTGGAGGACATGAATGCTAATCTTCTTCGAGTTCTTCGTCATCTGCTCCCGGACGATACTCAAGGATATCGCCTGGTTGGCAGTCCAGAGCCTTGCATATTGCATTTAATGTGGAGAATCGGACAGCCTTTGCCTTGCCTGTCTTGAGAATGGACATGTTTGCTGGCGTGATTCCGATTCTTTCTGCCAGCTCTCCGGAAGCCATCTTCCTCTTGGCCAGCATCACATCTACATTTACTATGATTGCCATGATTTTCTCTTTTAGATGGTTAGACTATTCTCTTCGCTGACCTTAACAGCCACTTTGTACATTAGTGCGAATACCACGAATGTCAAAGATGATATAACCGTATTCAGGTCAAGTTCTATTTGCCTTACTGCATCGTTTGGTAGTCCTACAAGCTGCATATTGTCATAGCAGAAGACATAAACGAAAAGTGCAACAGAGCATGCCATAAGAATTCCGAAATTCTTTCTTGGGAACAATACGCCAGCTTTATAACCCTTTACCGTATTTATAGTGAAGGCATATAGTAACGCTGAGAAAACGAGGCCGCCTACCATTCTGCCAACTAGAACTGTTACTTGCATCCATTTGTCGGTATTGAGCCATTGGATGCCAAAACTGTCAGGACTAACCAATCCTCCTATGCCTTGAATAGTAACATGCAATGCATTGACAGTGCTGATAAACAGTATGACTCCTAATACAGTGTAAATTTTTTTTGTAGAGTTCTTTCTCATAATCAATAAGTATTTATTGTTTTTCGATATGCAAATATATGACCTTTTTATTGAAAAACAATAATTACTTACAAAAATTCGATAAGAAATTTGCACCGTCGCACATAGAATCAGGCAAAACACTGTGTGACGGTATCAATAGATTATTATACTACGACAATCAGATGGTGATGTCGACTATCTTGCCGATGAGGGTTGGGTCGAATGGGCGTGAGATGCGGATGTAGTTGCCAGTGTAGCCTTCCATCATGCCCTTGCGGTCTGTGCTCTCGAAGAGAACCTGTTCAGCCACTCCTTTGTTCGATTCAAGGAACTCAGCATGCAGCTGAGCCGAAAGTTCTTCCAGCATCTGCACTCGCAGGGTCTTCTTGCAATCCTGAACCTGATCTTTTCGCTCTGCTGCTGGAGTGCCTGCTCGACGTGAGTATGGGAAGATATGGATGAATGCCGGACGTACCACATCTCTGAGGAATGTGTATGTCTCCATGAACAGTTCGTCTGTCTCACCTGGGAATCCTACGATAACGTCAATTCCAAAGAATACCTTAGGACCTCCCGGAACTTCTGTGCGCTCTCTGATGTACTGAATCTTATGAGCAAAGGCTGCAGTGTCATAGCGGCGTCCCATTTCACGAAGGATGGTGTCGCAACCTGACTGAAGCGGAATGTGATAGTGTGGGAGGAACTTTGTGCCTGAAGTGATCCAGTCAATCATTTCCTCTGTCAGAAGGTTCGGCTCGATAGATGAAATTCTATAGCGCTCAATGCCTTCTACCTTATTTAGTTCCTTAATAAGATCAAAGAATGTCTCTCCAGTTGTACGTCCGAAGTCTCCAGTGTTTACTCCTGTAAGCACAACTTCCTTGATGCCTTCTGCTGCAATGGCTTCTGCCTGAGGGATAATCTCTGCAATAGGGATGTTTCTGCTCTCGCCACGAGCATAAGGTACTGTGCAGTAATGACATTTATAGTCACATCCGTCCTGCACCTTAAGGAATGAACGCGTTCTCTCTCCACTTGAATATGCTGGGAAGAATCTTCCTGCACCTTCTGGACAATACTCCTTACCGCCCACCTTTGCAAGGATGCTTGGCACGATCTGGCTTTTCTCTGTTGCTCCAAACACAGCTGTTACACCTTCAATTGCCTCAATTTCTGCCTTCTTCAACTGAGCATAGCAGCCAGTCACAAAGATCAGTGACTCCGGATTCTGTCTGTGCAGTTTTCGGATGATATTGCGGCTTTTCTTGTCAGAGTGCTCTGTGACGGTACATGTGTTCACAAGGAAGACGTCTGCTCCCTTTGTCCACGACACTGCCTCGAAACCTTCTTTCAAGAGTGCTCTTTCGTATGTAGATGTCTCGGCGTAATTGAGCTTACAACCGAGAGTTATAAATGCTATTTTTTTCATATTAATTAAACAGATCCTTCGCTTCGCTCAGGATGACAAGTGAGTGTGATCCTGCTCCACTGCACAACGCCGGCAACAGGCGGCCTCCTTTTGGAAACGCGAACCGAGAACGATTCCAGTTGAGGGAACTTTGCAGCCAATGCCTTTACAATGCGTCCTGCCACATGCTCCAACAACTCTGATGGTACAGCCATCTCTGCTGCTATGACATCATAAATCTCAGCATAATTAAGAGCATCCTCCAGCGCGTCGCTCTCTGCGGCCGCCCTCATATCCAACTCACCCTTGAAATCCACAACAAAAAGATTTCCAGTGAGTTTCTCTCTTTCCAACACACCATGAAAGGAATGAAACTCCATTCCCTCCAATTCAATTATGCCCTTGCTGTCAATCATCTCTTAGATTCTTATTTGAAGAACTTATCAACTGCCTTCACGGCCTCTGGCAGAGCAAACACTGCAACGCGGTCGTATGCTTCAATCTGTGTATTACCCACTGCAATCATAGAGTCGTTACCTCTGATGAGTCCTCCGATGATCGCATTCTGAGGGAACTTCATATCCTTAAGCTGGCATTTTGTGATCGCACTGTCTGGCGCAACGATATACTCGAGTACCTCTGCGTTGGTGCCGCTCATATATTTGATGAATCTCACCTTGTTACTTAAAGTGAACTTGTAGATTCTACCGGCTGTAATAAGCTTCTTGTTGATCACTGCATCTACTCCCATGCTCTCAGCTAAGCGTATGTACTCCAAATTCTCCACCTCTGCAATTGTGCGGGCCACTCCGAGCCTCTTGGCAGCCACACATGCAAGAATGTTGGTCTCAGAACTATTGGTCACTGCTACGAAAGCATCGAACTCCTTGATTGACTCCTCAATGAGCATATCGGAGTTGCGTCCATCACCATTTACCACAGTCACATTGTCCGGAAGTTTCGCAGAGAGCTCGACACATTTCGCTTTATTCATCTCGATAATCTTGATATTATCAAGCTGTTTGCTCATCTGACGTGCCACCATCTCTCCGATAGGAGAACCGCCGAGAATCATCACATTCTTAACCTCGATATCTCTCTTTCCGATATACTTCATAAGAAGTGGCATACCTTCTCTCTTTGACACGATGAATACGAGATCGTGATATTTGAACTTGGTGTCAAACTTAGGGATGATGGTCTCATTGCCACGGGCTATGGCTACAACTCGGAAATTATGTCCCTCTTCAGCTGCCACTGCACTGAACTCTGCCATATTCATTCCGATCAGTGATGACTCATCTTCCAGCTTGAACACAGCAACCTGGAGCTTACCACGGGCGAAATCCATAGAGTCTGTTGCTGCTGTTCGCTTCAGAAGGTCAACAATCTCGTTGGCTGCAATCTTCTCAGGGTAGAACATAAGGTCGATACCCATTTCTGTGAACATGTATTTGTTCTCATAAGAAAGGTACTCCTCATTGTTGATACGCGCAGTTGCCTTTTTGCTACCCATCTTCTTCGCGAGCATTGCGCTGACAATGTTGACGTCCTGCGACTCAGAAGGGTTTACTGCAATGAAAAGATCGGCATTCTCCACTCCAGCATCGTGCAAGACCTTAATTGCCGAAGGGTTACCCTCGACAGTGATGGCGTCACAAGTCGTGCTGAGCGCATCAAGTCTTTCCTGACGCTCATCGATGACTGTAATTTCGTTAGCCTCTCCGCTAAGCATTTTTGCAAGGTGAGAACCTACCTCACCCGCTCCGGCAATGACAATTTTCATATTACCTCGGATTCAATTTCCTTAAATATTCCCTTGCCCTTGATTATGGACCTGAGAATTATCCATCTGTTATATATTCCTGCGACTTTGGCCTTTGCTCCATACTCTTGGAGATAAGCCTCAATGTGAGATATATCAGTTTTTCTTTCCAGCGCCTTTGCATCCTTTCTTGCCTTCAGCACTGCCTTGAAGCAATCCATCTTGCCAGTTGCAAGATAAACCATTGCAGAAAGCATATCCAGTGCCCCTCTCAAGAAAAGTCTTCTCTGTGCCTTATGATAACCCTTACGTGCTGCTTTCTCAAGTGCCATTCCCTTTGCGAGGAACTGACTGGCAAAGGTCTTTGCAAGGTTGTTACTCAGCATCAGGCGATTGTTCCTGAAGTTGAGGAAGAGCTTGAATGGGGAGGTGGCTGGCAATGTGCCTCCTCCGACATGGTAAACCACTGAATTTGGAACCACAGTAACTTTCCATCCGCAGAGCTGCATTCTCCAGCATAGGTCTATTTCTTCCATGTGGGCAAAGAACCTATCGTCCAATCCACCTAGCTCCTTGTACACGCTGCTTCTGACAAGAAGGCATGCGCCAGTAGCCCAGAATACATTCTTAGGGCTATCGTATTGCCCGTAGTCAGTCTCAAGTTCCTTAAGCACGCGGCCTCTGCAAAGAGGGTAGCCGAACTTGTCAAGGTAACCACCTGCAGCTCCTGCATATTCAAACTTCTCCTTTTCCTGCCAGCTATGCAGCTTAGGTGCACATGCAGCGCATTCAGGATGAGAGTCCATCCAATCAACCAAAGGTCCCAACCAATCCTGAGGAACCTCAATGTCAGAGTTGATGAGCAGGAAATACTCGGACTTAATCTCGCTGAAAGCTCTGTTATATCCTCCGGTAAAGCCTAGATTCTTTTCGAATGAAAGGGTCTTTACCTGAGGGAATTTCTTCGCCATCATCTCGAGGGAACCATCAGTAGATGCGTTATCCGCTACAACGACTTCAGCTCCATCGACTTTTTCGACAGAGCTGATAAGTGCAGGAAGGAACTCCTCAAGGAATCCCTTCGTGTTCCAATTCAATATGACGACGGCTGTCTTCATAATCTTAGTGGCATCCGCAGCCACAGTCACCTTCGTGGTCAGAGCCGCATCCACCGCATTCTCCGTCGTGACCGCCGCACTCACCACCGTGACATCCGCCACCATGGCAACCACCACCGCCGCATCCGCAGCTGTGAACATACTCTCCGTGAAGTCCCTCAGTGAGCTCCTTCTCTGTAGCCTCGCGAACAGATACGATCTCTCCAGCAAAGTGAAGAGTCTTGCCTGCCATCTGATGGTTGAGGTCCATCTTTACACTATCTGCAGTTACCTCAAGAACAACTCCAGGGATTACTGCGCCCATGCTGTTCATCATAGGGATTGTGTTACCTGCAACGAGAAGGTCCTCACGAACCTCGCCGTTTACCTCAAATGCTGCCTTTGGAAGGTCGATGATTCTGTTAGGATCAACCTCACCATATGCGTCAACCGGTGCGAGTGTAATCTCGAATTTGTCACCTGCCTGCATGCCCTCGATGTGTGCCTCGAGCTTAGGAAGAAGGCTTCCTGTGCCGTGGATGTAATCAAGTGGTTTCTCCTTTGTTGTGCGGTCTACAACCTGTCCTTCTACTTCGAGTTCGTAGCTGAACTCTACTACTGCGTTCTGTGTGATTTTCATATTTTTTTACTTTTAAATTTCTATGCTGAGAATGAAACATTCTCAAAGGCAAGGGTCGGGATCTGCCAGCGCGAACTTGTTCTGGCATCGCTACCTGCTGCAACGAGACTATTCCAAAGTGTCATAATATTACCTGTAATAAGCATCTCCTTCACCGGATGAGTAATCTTTCCTTTGCTGAAAGCAAAGCCCTCGATTCCGAATGAGAAGTCGCCAGTCACAGGGTTGCAGTTGCCTCCATTAAATCCTGTTACATATATTCCGTTGCCACAAATGGCTAAAATATCTTTCAAAGATACATCTTTTTTGCTTTCTGCCAACTTGCAGCCCCTTATAAACGGCATCAGGCATGGTCTTGACACATCCTCAATAGTCGGTACGAAACCAGTCTTTCCTGCCATGTAGGTGCTTACAAAGTACTCACGCACAGTTCCATTATCAATAATTGTGCGGTCTGCAGTCGCGACACCTTCGGTGTCATACATGCGTGAACCGGCCTTGCCTGGAGTTCGTGCAAGATCGCAGATTGTGAGTCCCTCTGAGAACATCTTCTGTCCTGAAGAACCCTCAAGGAATGACATTTTCTGCTGGATGGCAGATGCGTTCAAGGCGTTCAGGATCGGGGAGACAAGACGTGATGCTACTGTGCTGTCTACCACCATCTTATATCTTCCGCTTCTTCTGTTCTGTGGTCCAATCTGTCCAGCTGCTCTGCTTAAAGCTTTTGCGCTGCAATTTTCAATCTCCAAAGATGCTCGTGAAGGTGAAGCTTCCCACCAGTATCCGCTGTATCTCGTGCCTTCCTTGTCCTGGATAGTGATCTCAGAAAAACAATTGAAGGATGTTTCACGATGTCTTCCCTCAAAGCCCTGGGAGTCAATCAACAAAGTGTCGTCGCTAGACTCTGCGTACTCACACTCTTCCGACAGAACTGTATATTCTGGCGTTGGCGCGTATGCCTTGAATCTGCTCATTGACTTAGCTCTTTCTAATCTTTCCTCAGAGCTATATGATTCGTACGTTGCATCGCATAGGTCTAGTTCAAGACCAGTGGTGGCATCCTTGGCAGTGCGGTCTGCATCCGGAAGTCTGCGGAGCTGATCCTCTCCCAACATTCTGACCATTACCACTGCTTGACTGATAAAGTCTTCAATTTCCTTTTTCTCCAATCTGTTTGTGGAGAATGTTCCGTAACGGCCATCAACATACAGATAGAGGTAAATTGATCTGTCAGCGGAATGTGAAACCTTGTCCAGCTCACCGTTCAATATGGTATATGCGTCCATCACGTTCTTGTTAAGTGACAGACGTGCGGCTGAAGCGCCACTTTTGATCGCAAACTCAATACAATAGCGTGCGAGTTCTATTTCATTTGCAACTATCATTATTCTCCTCCCACTGTAAGACTACTAACTAGAATTGTCGGAATTCCGCATGACACAGGGACGCTCTGTTCCTTACCGCAGGTCCATGTACCGTTGTCAATCCTCATATCATTACCCACTGCAACAATGTCAGACAGGGCCTGAGGTCCGTTTCCGATGATGTTGATATCCTTGACAGGCATAGTCAGGCGGCCGTTTTCAATCAGATAACCGCTCTTTACGAAAAATGTAAAGTCTCCCTCTCCGATCTTAACCTGTCCATTTGAGAATTCGTCCACATAGATACCATCCTTTACAGATGCTATGATGCCTTCTGGATCGGCTGAACCGCTTTCCATGTATGTAGCACGCATTCGAGGGATAGGGTTATATCTGAAGTTTTCCCTACGTCCGTTGCCGGTAGGTTTGACACCATACCACTGTGCGCTGATTCTGTCGTGAAGATATGAACGGAGGATACCGTCCTCCACCATATACGTCTTTTCTCCCGGAACACCCTCGTCATCATAGTTGCCAGCTCCGCGATTGTTGGCTACGGTGCCGTCGTCCACGATGTTTATGCCCTCCGGACAAATTCTCTGGCCCATTTTTTCAGAGAAAATAGACTGCTCCTTGCGGTTGAAATCTGCCTCAAATGCATGTCCCATAGCCTCGTGTAGGAGAATTCCGGATGCGCCGGCTCCCATGACCACGCTCATCTTTCCTCCCTTCGGACGCTTTGCCTCAAATCTGGCATCAATACCTTTGACTACCTCACCAGCCAGTTCCTCGATAAGCGACCTGCCAATCAACTCTGCTCCGATACGATAACTTCTTGATGCCGTCTTGTTCTCTGTGGCTCCGTTTCTCTGGAATACAGCTGTCACAGTCACACTTCCCATAGGTCTGGTCTCGTATGTAAGCTCACCAAGCGAGTTGTACATCATCACGTCGCTCACCGAGTCTGACATTCTGGCTATGACCTTGACAATAGTGTTGTCCTTCTGAAAGACTTCCTGCTCCAGTTCTTTCAGGAATGGTACGAACTTGTCTGCACCCTGCTCTCTCCAGTTGAGCTGCATCGGGTAGAAGTCCTGGACTTTATCAATAACTTTCTGATACTGCTTAGTCGTGTTCTGACCAGCTGCAATCATGGCAGCAGCCTTCGCAGCAGCCAGCATATCGCTCATTTCAGTGCTTTCCGAATAAGCGTATCCTGTCTTCTCTCCCTTTAGAACTCTGATTCCTACTCCGAAGTCGGTGTGAAAACCGCCGGATGACACTGTGCCATCCTTAAGCATCAGATTGAAATAAGTGGTGTTTTCAAAATAAAGGTCTGCGTAATCACCCCCGGCTCCCAACGCGGTCTGCATCAGTGACTCCAGTTCGTTTTCGCATACCTTGAATATATTCAAATAGTAATTCTTCATGATAATCTCCTACAACGACAATATATCTCCGCTCTCCTCTGCGTAATTGTGATGGTTGATCGCCATCTGACGTATCATAGAGTAAGTCTCCTGATCCTTAATGTTTATGAAATCATCTTTTGTACCCTCTGCAATGACCCTGAACGGAATCTGTGAGTTGTCTGCCAGAATCCAGCGCTCACACACAGGAGCATAGTAATAAAAGAAGTAGTCTATGCCCACCTTATATCTTCTTCTGATGGTCTCTTCAGGAATATCGTGGCCACCTGTTGATACTCTTGCCCTTACTCTCTCCACAGCCAGTTCCGGTGAATTCAGCCAGAAATAAAGCAGGGTAACTGTATATCCAGCCTCCTGTGCCATCTTTACAGTCTTGAGCAATGTTCTTGTAGCCAATGTGGTCTCAACTGCAAAGTCCTGGTTTCTCTTAAGCAGATATCTGATCTTCATGAGCATATATCTGCTGGCCTGAATTGAAGCCTTTTCAGGGTTGAAAGGGGAGAGTCCCTTCGCAAATTCATCTGAATTCACGAACTGGGTGCAATCCAACATTTCTGGCAATAGAGAATATGAAGCAGTGGTTTTTCCTGCTCCGTTGCAACCGGATATTATATATAAACGTGGCATAAGTAAAAATTTCTGGAAATTTAACGGGTGACGCCGTAGCCGAAAAGGGCGAAGTCGCCGCGGCATGGGTCATCTGGCCATATTTCACGGAATGCATCCGTAATTTCTCTTGCTGTTATGATGTCCTTCTGACGACGTGATGTAAGTCCAAGCTCGGTAGCCTGCGTATACACATGAACGTCCAAAGGTAAAATCAACTCCCTTTTATCACTGTTGGTCCATAGTCCAAAGTCCACCTTTCCATCATCACGGACCATCCATCTTCGCATCATGTTTATCTTCTTGTTCGCTGCTTTCGGGTCCTCCTTCTGTCCGAAAATCTGGCATCTGACCTGAGCTGCTGTCAGAGTCTCCAGACTGTCTGTTTCTGAATATATCGCCTTCATTCTCTGGCAGATCGCAGCAAACTCGCTCCATTTGATGGTTCGATGCAGACTCACATTCTCATTGCGATAGTCTCCAGCCATAACATAGTCGTACGGCCTCCACTGCATCTCATCGAACATCCTTTCACAATCCCTGACAATCATGGCACGTCTGCCCCAAGCCAGATGTGCCGCCAACAAAGCCGATATCTCCACATCTGCCAATGAAGCTCCTCCCACCGCATGTTTCTCCACGAACTTACGTGGAAAAGCAATCGGATCTTCCTGAAAATATTTAGGGTCATTGTACTCTTCCGCCCACGCGATCAGAGTTTCCTTTAAACTAGAATCCATAATCTCACAAACTTAAGAAAAATCTCTTGATTTTAGGTGTGTGCAATGAGTTTATTTTTTGTGAAAATGTTGAGCATCGAAATCATTAGTCTGTGCTCTGAGAGGCACATTGTGATGCTCAACCCCTCTTCTGTGATTGTGGGTGAGCATTTGAATCGATATTATGTGCATTGTGTGGCACACTGTGATGCTCATCGTTTTTGCGATAAGGGTTCATTGATTTGATCAGTCATTGCCTGGGATGGTCTATTTTGCTATGAAAAGTGAAAATCATTTATAAAATTTGCATTTAGTCTTCGGTGTCCACTATTCTGGCCTGGTGGGGATGGGGATTTTGGGGTGTTGTAGGTCAGGAGTTTGGATGAGGAGCTGTATGCGAAAACAAGAAATTTGTTCTTATTACCATGTTTGTACGGATGGCAATCAACTGCCTTGGATGTTTCGAGATGATGAGGATTTTAGGAATGGTATCAATAGGTTAGCCATATGCTCGCTGGCCTTAAAACTTTCTGTCATCTGTTTTGTTCTGATGGACAATCATGTCCACTTTATTTTCTACGGTACTTTAGCTCAGTGCAAAGAGTTTACTTATCGCTACAAATCTGCAATCAGTAGATGGATAGCAGATAAGTATGGAATTAACGGGTACTTGTCAAATCTGTCAACGGAAATTATTTCAATCGATTCTGAAGAGGCATTGATGGAGACAGTCGCTTACATTGATCGCAATTCAATTATGGCAGGATATAAGTATCTCCCGTGTGATTATCCCTGGGGTTCTGCGAAATACATGTTTCGAGAAGATTATGCGCGTTCTTCATATAAGAAAGGAGGTCTTGTTAAGAAGGATGACTACACTGTGCTGAGTAGGACTGAACTTGGAAATATTTCAGCAGAGAAATGTGCTTCTGCTGAGGATGTAGTTTCAATTAAGGAAATAGCTTCAATCAAAGAAGTTGCAGAACTTAAAGTTGTTGAGTGTCGCGCCTTAATAAAAAGTCGTAAACAGATCCCAGCGCATTGGGAAGTAGATAAATATGGGATGATTATGCCGTATTGCTTTTTGTCCCTTGATGTGTTGAATAAGTTGTTTGTAAGTCCACTCAGGTATTTATATTTCTTGTCTAAGAAGTTGGAAGGGAAAATTGAAATGGTACAAGGAATTAAGTCATTTATTTCCGACAAAGAAATGAGAGTTATAACAGCGACTCTTTCTAAGGAAATGTTTGAGACTGAAGATGTGAAATCACTCAACTTTGAATCAAAGATCTTTCTTGCTAGAAAACTGCGTTATCAATACGCATCTACTCCTAAGCAGGTTTCAAGAATGCTCTCCCTGGATGTGGGGACGTTGTCGGAGTTTATTTGATAAATAGACAAATTCAGCACAAAGCGTGCGGAGCGACCCCTTTGGGATGTGATTCGTGTAGCATGCTTTGAGCAGCTTGCTTATTTGTAATATGCCGTGCTCTACAAAATCGTTGAGCATCGAATTCGTTAATATGTGCTCTGAGTGATGGTTTTAGATGCTCAACCCCTCTTTGCAAATATAGGGGTGAGCATCGGAATGTGCAATGCGTGCGTTGAGTGCCATATTGCGATGCTCAACGTTTTGCGACAAAGAATAGTTGGTGTCATCTCTAGTCACCCGCGCGTCTATGATACGTTATGCCATATGTGCATAGAAAAGCTGGCTAAAGTCACCTGATTGCGACCTTAGCCAGCCTTTAAAAGATTATGTTGAAGGTGCTATTTTGTAGCAGCCTCGAGTTTCTTCATCATAACGAACATGAAGAGTGCTGAAAGGAGGCAGAGTCCGAGGAATACAGACCATACAATCCACAATGGAATGTTGCCCCAAAGGAAACCACCAACAGAAACGAGCATGTTTCCGATAGCAGTTGCAACGAACCAGCAACCCATCATCATACCCTTGTACTTAGGAGGAGCAACCTTTGATACGAATGAGATACCCATTGGTGAAAGGAGAAGCTCAGCGAAAGTAAGTACGAGGTAAGTTGAGATAAGCCAGTTAGCAGAGCAGAATACACCAGCCTCGCCAGCCTCAAGTGCTGCAGCCTGTGCATCAGGTGTAGGAAGACCGAATGAACCGAGTGCCATTACTGCGAAACCTGCAGCAGCTACGATCATACCATAAGCGATCTTACGTGGTGCTGATGGCTCCTTGCCCTTAGCTGCAAGAGCTCCGAAGATAGCCATTGACACTGGAGTAAGAGCTACAACGTAGAATGGGTTGAACTGCTGGAAGATAGGTGCGCTTACTGCAACGCTGCCAGTTACGTTGATTGCCTTGTATACAAGGTAACCGATAACACCTGCGAGGATAACGCCAGAGATAACCTTGGCCTTCTTGCTCTCGCTCTGGAAGATTGAGAAACCAGCGTAAACACCAACGATGATAAGAACGAGGTTCCAAACGTTGAATGTCAAACTCTGGATGCCTGTAGAAGTCTTCTGAGTGAACTCGTCAGCGAAGTAAGTAAGTGTAAGACCGTTCTGGTGGAATGCCATCCAGAAGAAGATTACCACTGCGAACACGAGGAAGAGAGCAGTCATGCGTGACTTGGTCTCAGCAGGTGTAAGTGTGTCCTCAACAACAGCCTCGCCCTTCTTGCGTGCACCACCCTCAACGTGACGGAAGGTAGGACGGAAGATGTAGTAGATTGCGATTGAAAGAATAAGAGCTGCACATGCCACTGCGAATGAGAAGTGGTAAGCATCGTTAGATGAGAATCCGAGTGCAGTCTGAGCATACTCCTTGATCTTAACGGCAGCAGTAGGAGCGAAGAGGGCTCCGATGTTGATTGCCATGTAGAAAAGGCTGAATGCTGCGTCTCTCTTATCAGCATACTTAGGGTCGTCGTAGAGGTTACCTACCATAACCTGAAGGTTACCCTTGAAGAGACCTGTACCCAAGCTGATGAGGAGAAGGGCTGCAAGCATAGCGAACATAGCGATGCTGTCTCCACCAAGTGGAATAGAAAGCAAGAGATATCCCACGAACATGATTGAGATACCGATTGTTACCATCTTTCCGAATCCGAACTTGTCAGCCATGATACCACCGATAAGCGGCATGAAGTAAACGAGTCCGAGGAAAGTTGAGTAGATGGCTCCTGCTGTACCAGCCTCAAGGCCGAAGTTCTCGCGAAGGAAGAGTGCGAAAACTGCCAGCATGGTGTAGTAGCCAAAACGCTCACCTGTGTTTGCTAGTGCAAGCGCAAATAGTCCTTTTGGTTGTCCTTTAAACATGATTTCTGTAGTTTTATTATAGTTATTTATACTTATTCTAGTATAGACGGCTGGCAAAGATAAGAAAAATTCTTATATTTGTGGATGTGCTAATTCGAATGGGCATAATTTAAACTATCGAAAATGGGAAAATTTAGTGTAAAACTGGCACGTGGAGCAGTAAAGGTCATAGGCAGCTTTCCTTTGAAAGTTCATTATGCTTTTGCAGGCTTCATTACATGGATTCTAAGAGATGTAATGAGATATCGTAATCATGTGGTAATGACTAATTTGGCAAGGTCGTTCCCTGAGAAGAAATACGATGAACTGAAGCAGATTTCTGATGAATATTACAAGCATCTCGGAGAACTTTTTGTTGAAGCCATATGGTTTGGCGCATCTGATTACAAACGATTGTATAAAAGTGGTCTTGTGACAATCACAAATCCAGAGGTTTTCAACGAGGTGTTTGAAAAAACTCCTAATACAACAGTTCTTTTCTCACACTGCGGAAACTGGGAGCTTCTTGGCGGATTCCTGGGTTATCGTACTGCAACAGGTGAGAAGATGGCATTTGAAGAAAAACATATCAGAGTGGTATATAAGGAATTGCATGATAAATTCTCTGATGAATTCTTCAAACTCAATCGAGTAAACGCTCTTGAGACAGTTGGTACTGAGTGCGAGATCGAGTCTTCTAAGATTTTGCGAACTGCTATCAAGGGTAGAAATGAAAAGGCTGTATATATCTACATCGCTGACCAGTATCCTTATATGAGCGCATACAATGTGGGTGAGTTCTTGTCACAGCCGACTTTGGCTATGCTTGGTAGTGCAGGTGTGGCTAACAAGCTTGGACATGCAGTGCTCTATCTTAAGATGAAACGTGTGCAGCGCGGTAAGTACGAAATGAGTTTCATTCCGATTTGCGAGGATGCATCCAAGATGACACCTGAGGAAATTACAAGAAAATACTACGATATTCTGGAGGCAGAAATCCGTGAGACTCCTCATAACTGGCTTTGGACACATAAGAGATGGAAATAAAATTCAATATCATGAAGACTAGATTTATATTGGCAGCTCTTGCAGCTGTTGTTTGTAGCTCTGTAGCATCTTTCGCTCAGAAAAATGCTGATCCTGAAGGATATGTTACTTATTCTTTGCCTTCGACAGTGTTGGTTCTTGAGGTTGAGGCAGTGCAGGAAAACTTTTATGCCGGTCCTTATGCTGCGTATGCAGAGAAGTACCTTGGTATCAGAGTTCCACAGGAAGATAAGCAGACATATCAGTTGAAGTCAATCAAGATGACTCCGTATGTGGAGCCCGATCACTCTAAGAGATATTCGGTGAATGTTCCGAAGGGAAATATGGATGCAACTTGCTTGAAGCTTTCTCCTATGGGGTTGATTTCTTTTGCTGACGCACGAAATGGTGGGGAAGTGGCATGGAGATTCCCGGTGGCAGGTAAGGGGGATTTCTCTGACAAGGGAGTATCTTCGAATCTTACATCAGAGTCTGCGACTCTTTATCGCAATAATGATAAGGATGCAAAGTACAATGAATTGCTTGTACAGCAGGATGTTGTGGTAGCAAAGACATTAGAGAAGAAGGCTGCTGAGACTGCTCAGAAGATTCTCGATGCCAGAGAGGAAAGATATAAGATCGTTGTAGGAGATACTGACGCGACTTATAGTGGTGAGGCTCTTCAGGCTGCGATTGATGAGCTGACTCGTCTCGAGAAGGAATATCTTACCCTGTTCGTAGGTTACACAGAAACTCAGGTTGAGAAGGCTTGTTTCGAGGTTATTCCTCAGGCAGGTGAGGTGCAGAAATATATTGCATTCCGTCTTTCTGATAGCGAGGGCCTTGTTCCTGCGACAAATGTTTCAGGTAAACCGATCCTTTTGGAGATTATCCCTCAGGAGTTTGCTAAGACTGATGTAGCCAAGGCAGAGGAAGCTGCTGAAGCTGAGGCTCAGACACAGCTTGAGGCTACTGGTAAGGCTCCAAAGACTAAGGTTCCTGCAGAAAAGCGTGCTGCAGAGGTTTATTACAGACTTCCTGCATTATGCACAGTAAATATCAAGAATGGAGTTGAGCTCCTTCTTCAGGCTCGTGTGCCGGTTTATCAGCTCGGTCAGGAGTCGTCACTTCCAGTAAATGTAATACTATAAACTAAATATTATGATTCAGAATCTCGATCCACAGATTGTGTGGAAAAACTTTTATGCACTAACTCAGATTCCACGTCCTTCAAAGCACGAGGAACTCGCAGTAGAATATATGTATAACTGGGGTAAGGAGCACGGCCTTGAGACTATCAAGGATGAGGTCGGCAACATCATCATCCGCAAGCCTGCTACTCCAGGATGTGAAAATATGAAGGGTGTAATTCTTCAGGGCCACATTGATATGGTACCTCAGAAGAATGCTGACACAGTTCATGATTTTGAGAAGTATCCTATCCAGACATGGATTGATGGCGAGTGGGTAAAGGCTAAGGGTACAACTCTTGGTGCTGACAACGGTCTTGGTCTTGCAATGGCTATGGCTGTTCTTGAGTTATCTGACCTCAAGCATGGTCCGGTTGAACTTCTTTGTACAATTGACGAGGAGACTGGTATGACAGGAGCTATGGCTCTTAAGCCAGGCGTACTCCAGGGTGAGATCCTTATCAACCTTGACTCTGAGACTGAGGGAGAGCTTTATGTTGGTTGCGCTGGTGGTCTTGATGCATCTGCATCAGCTACTTATGTTCCAGCTGAGGCTCCTGCAGCACACGAGTGCTGGTCTCTTGCAGTAAAGGGATTCAAGGGTGGTCACTCAGGAATGGACATCATTCTTTATAGAGGTAATGCAAACAAGCTTGCTGCTCGCGTACTTTATGCACTCATGACTGAGGCTGATGTGAAGCTTCTTGACCTTGAGGGTGGTACTCTCAGAAACGCTATCCCACGTGAGGCTTTCGCAACAGTTTATGTTCCTGAGGCAGGCATTGCCAAGGCTCAGGAGGTGTTTGCAAGAGTTGCTGCTGAGATCAAGGCTGAGTATACTGGTACAGATCCAGATTCAGAGTTTATCTTCAAGCCGTACGAGTGCGCAGAGGGTGAGTGCTGTGGTGGTGACGAGTGCAAGTATGTTCCTGAGGCTGATGCACTTCGCTTTGTTCGCGCTATCCTTGCATGTCCAGATGGAGTAGAGCGTATGAGCAGCGAGATGGCAGGTCTTGTTGAGACTTCAAACAACCTCGCAATGGTTAAGATCGAGGCAGGTCAGTTCAGCGTGAATACTCTCATGAGAAGTTCAGTTGACACAGCAAAGGATGCACTTGCCAAGAAGTTTGAGTCTGTATTTGCACTTGCTGGCATAGAGACTTCATTCGCAGGTGGATACTCAGGATGGGCACCAAACCCAGATTCAGCTATCCTTGCAACAATGAAGAAGGTTTACAATGACCTCTATGGTAAGGAGCCTGCAGTAATGGCTATCCACGCAGGTCTTGAGTGTGGTATCCTTAGCGGAGCGTATCCACACTGGGATATGGTTTCATGCGGTCCTACCCTCATGAGCCCTCACTCTCCAGACGAGCGTGCAAACATTCCTTCTGTGGCTAAGTGCTGGGAGTTCCTCAAGGCAGTTCTTGAGAATATTCCTGTAAAATAGCAATTGCTTAAACATTAATCAGATAGTCTCCGGGCAGCATATTGTTGCTCGGAGATTTTATTTACCCGTAAATGCTTGGTGGTCTACGAAATATGTTATACCTTCGCCGATTCATTTTGGTTTGATTAATTATTAGTGTGTATATAGAAATGAACGTTGTAAGTAAGACTCATGGGGAGTCTATGTCTGGGGCATACGTGAGCCCCGAGGTAAAAGTAGTGCTGTTTCAGTCCGAAGGTGTTTTGTGTGCATCTCTTGGCTCAGGTCACCAAGGATTTGAGTTTGATGATTCAGAGGATCTTTAATGTTTGGAGGACTGAAAAAATGAAAAAGACTATATTCTTCTTCGCTGCTCTCGCAGCATTGTTTTCTTGCGCAAAGGAAACTCCAATAATTGATACTCCTGCAGAGGAGACATTCTCAGTTGAACTCTTCGCTTCAGCACCATCTGAGGACGCAGAAACCAAGACAACTCTCGTTGACGGAGTTGATCCTGATGAAGGAAAACCAATGAAGTTAGTTCACTGGTCAAAGGGCGATGCTATCAAGGTGTTGTTCTTCCCGGATCATACTAATACAAATACATTTAACGGACCAGGTAGTGAATTTCAGTCTGATTTTGAAACTGAAACTTCAGAAAATGCATATTTTAAGACGAATTCTTGGTCATGGGGATTTGGCTCTGATGTAGTTTCAAACCGTCTCATGGCAAATGGTATTGCGGTTTACCCTTCTACAGCTGAGGCAACGTCAAACAAAACCCAAAGCGGCTCTGGCTCAGCAAATGAGACAGAATTGTCTTTCACTCTTCCAGATGCGCAGAAAGCAATCAATGGTAATATTGAGTCGGGTCTGAACTTCTCTTATGTATTTGTGGATCGTGATGGTTTCAAGTCGGCAATTGATAATAATAGTGCCATGAACCTTAAATTTAATAATGCTTGTGCACTTATCAGTCTTACAATGCCAACTTCATTTGAGAAGGATGTGACATCTGTTACTATCTCTTCTAATAATGAGGTCGCTCTTACAGGTAAGGGAAATGTTGACATGAACTACTATAAGGATGAGTTCGTTTCTCCTTTCCACGTAACTCCTGAGGTGTCTGTGACTTCACATACTGTTACTCTTGCAAAGGCTGATGGATCAGCACTTGAGGCTGGTGCTACTTATTTTGCTGTAGTATGGCCAGGTGCTCATGAGGGTCTTACTATCTCATTCAATGCTGCTGATGGTACTGTTGCAACAAAGTCTACTAAGGCTGTTATTTTGACTGCATCTGAGGTTAAGCCTTATACTTTCTCATCTGCTTTGAACTTTGAGACCCCTGGACCAAAGGAATATGACTATATATATGCTGATGGTTCAATGGGAAATGATGTGAGAAATGATATCGTAGGTGTTGTCATCTTCCATGGTAACCCTAAGACTAAGTTCAACGATTCTCAGCTTCCTGATCAGTTCTGCAATGGTTTGGCAATCAGCATTTCATCAAGAAAGTGTGCTTGGAATTCTACTCAGTTGAGCTCAATCCCTGCAAGTGTGAAGCTTTCAGGAGCAACAAGTGTTATTGCTGACTTCAGCATGGGAGGATATACAGCAACTCAGGCTTTCGGAACTAATAACTATACTGTATTTGCTAATGGTACAGCTCCGAGCGGCACAAGTGGATGGTATCTTGGCGCTGCTAATGAGTGGAAATATATCTTGGCCAATATGGGTAAGATAAATAAGTTGCTCGAGGGGGTTGGTGATGCAATTAATCCATCTCAGAAATCAGAGGCTTTCTGGTTGCCTTACTTCTATTCAACAAGGGCTGCAATAGTTTATATCTCAGGTGGTGCTCCATTTTTCAATTATGAGCAGTATTATTACTATCCGACATATGATAGCTATTGCTACAACGCTCGTCCAATCTTCGCATTCTAATTCCTGACGGAATTGAAAAATATAACAACTTAGGCCGTCCTTCGGGGCGGCTTTTGTTTTGGATTCGACGTGTGGTCTGTTGGATGCATATAGGAAGTGTGCTTGGCTTCTTCGCTGATTGTTGTTGAAGCGTAAAATGTAATGCATTGATTCATAATGAGATATGTAAACTGCGTGCCGCCATTGGGGAGCACGCAGTTTGCGTAATGGGTTGATAGATAATGGGTTGCATTTTACGCATGCTGTGCTGTAATGACTTGCAATCCTGCTCTGCTTGCCTTGACTGTGTTGTCCGCAAGTGTGGCGGTTTTGCGGAGGGATGTGGCTCCATTCTGCTACTCACTGACAAAAGTGTGGTTTTGAGGGGTTTAGTGTGAAAAGAATTTTGCGGATTAGGATAAAATTACTATATTTGCAGCCCATTTGTGGAAAATTGTATTCCCGAATGGGCGCAAATTATTATTAAACAATTAATTACAAACAAAATGATCAAACAGTACGAAACCGTTTTCATTGCAACTCCCGTTTTGTCTGAGGCTCAGATGAAGGAAGCGGTAAAGAAGTACACTGACTACATCGTTTCTAAGGGCGGTGAGATCGTGTATGAGGAGGA
>JAFYVM010000071.1 GCA_017549145.1 Bacteroidales bacterium | reverse complement strand
TGTTAACACCATAATGTTCTGTAACCTGTCTTTCAGTATAACCTGACAAGTAACGTTTAACAGCTTCCAGCTTAATTTCAAAACAAAATTTCATAACAAAACCCCGAAAGTTTTTTGTCTAACTTTCGGGGTTCATGTCACATGGTTGTCGATCTCCTTTTCATTTATGCGTCTTTCTCTTAGAGGAGGAATACTGGCATAAGTGCGCCTACGAGTGCAAGGATTGCGTAGAACTCTGGGAACGCTGCGTAGATCAGTGTGTTTGTCTGAACATCGTGTCCCTGTGAGATACCAACGATACCGTTAGCACAAACCTGACCCTGACGGATAGCTGAAATCATACAGCCGATACCAACTGCTACACCAACACCGAAGCAGATAGGAGCGTTAGCAACAATCCACTCTGTTCCCTGAAGAAGCCACATAAGGAATGCTACGAATCCGTAGAGACCCTGTGTTGCAGGCATGGCTGCAAGAATCATGTAAGATGATCCCTTCTCTGGGTTCTTCTTAAGTGCGCCTTCAGCTGCGTTTGCAGCGATAGTAGTACCGTAGCTACTTCCAATTCCTGCGAGGCCAAGCATAAGACCCCAACCAAGATAAGCGAGAATTTCGTTCATAATTTTAATTTTTTGTTATTGTTAATTTTTACTAATTACTTTTTAAGTGGAGAATACTCCTTTCCTTTTCCCTCATAACCTGCATTCTTGAAGTACTCAACGAATGTAAGACGTAGAGGGTGTACAAATGCTCCAAGGCATGACATCGCGAGGTTGAGCGTGTGTCCGAAGAGGACGATGAGAAGGAATGGAAGCCAGTTGATAGCTCCAAATCCATCTTCCACCATCATGCCGCCAAGGATGTTGAATGCCTGTCCGAGCATACCTCCAGCAAGACCAAGGGCGTAGAGACGAATATAACTGAGTACGTCGCCGAGGAGACCTGTAATCATATTATAGGTATCCCAAAGTCCAGATCCGATGTTCGCGAGAGGATTTCTTCCAGGTGTGTTGAAGATGTAGATGCCAAGTCCTGAAACTACTGCGAGGACGATAATCGAAATCTTCATAGCAAGTGGGCTGAGGAAACCTGTCATGCCAACTGCTGCGAGGATAAGTCCTCCCAAGATAAGGATGAGCCATCCCCATGTACTGATGTTCTCCTTGAATCCGAATCTCTTGGTGTATCCGATTGCTTTGACAATCATTGCAAGACAGATATGGAAGACTCCGATTCCAAGTGCAAGAATCATCTGGGCAGGGAAGCCTGCGATGTCTCCGACAACCATGAATTTCTTCAATGCCTCTGGATACCATGCAGCGTCAGCAAGGCTGATACCGAATGCCGTTCCAAGTACGAGACCTACTACCAATGTTCCGACACCGAGAACTGAGATGAGTGGACCGATGTTCTTGAACATGTCGATATTGATCCACTTCTTGGTAACTCCAAGTCCAAAGAGTATGAGTACAAGGCCGTAGCCGGCGTCTCCCATACACATTGCAAAGAACAAAAGGTAGAATGGAGCAAGAATCGGTGTAGGGTCAAATTCTTTGTAGCCCGGCATACCGTACATTCCTGTAAGTACCTCGAACAATCTTGCAAACCATCCGTTCTTAAGGCGGATTGGCGGATTGTCATCTTCTACAGCTTCTTCTCTGATATAGAGGACACCCATCTGGTCGAACTTCTTGCATAGCTCCTCGTCGTTCTCGATTGGTGCAAAACCTTCGAGTACGCTTAGTAGATTGTCTGCAGCAGATTCTGTAGCAGCCTTTGCAAGGTACATGTCGAGATCTACGAGTTCCTGTCTGTTGGTCTCATTCATCTGAGGGATTGCCTCCTGATATTTGAGCAATAGACCTTTAACTTTGTAGATGTTCTCATTGAGTGAATCTGCAACTGCTTGAGCTTCCTTCCAAGATCCTTCTGGAGCTGGGGTAGTGTCAACCGGGAAGCTGTATTCCTCTGATGAGGATGCTACTGTTACAAACCATACGTATGAACTGTCCTGGTTAATGATCTCGAGCGGGTAGAGTTCTCCCCATGCTGGGTCAAACTTCTTGGCTGAGACTTTATAGTACCTCACAGCATAGCCGAGAGTATTAAGCTGGTCAAGACGCGATTTGTCGAACTCACCCCAAGGCTGTCTCAATGCCACCTCTTTTTCTGCCGCTGCTTTAGCAAGCTCGAGCTCCATAAGCTCGACAAGTGCCTGCTGTGCTCCGGCTGTAAGGTCTGCATCAAGAATTGCTGCTTCTTTTGCTTTCTGGATTTCATCTTCTCCCGCATCCTTAGTGAAGTTCAAGCTTTCCAACTTTCCAATCACTTTCTTAGCTGAGCTGACAGCATCCATTATAGCAGCTGAGTGCTCGTCAATAGGTTTCGCAGAACGGGTCACGTCAACGACTCCTAACTCCTGGAGCCTCGCCAGGAATCCTTCAGTCTCCTCACTAAGGAGAATGAAAGAGTATTTCATCATTTTATCAACCATTGTTCTGCTCCTCCTCTTCGATTTCGTGTCTGCATTTAACGATCTTGGAAGCTGCTTTAGAGAGGTTCTCCTCGTCTTCCATATATCGTTTGATCTTTCTGATTGCCTCCTGATATCCAGGAATCTGTACCTTCTCGTAAAGGTTTACCTTCTGAGTGGTCTTCTTTCTGTTGAAATCAAGAATTCTAGCTTTCTCCTTATAGACTTCGGATTCAATACCTAGTCTTGAGAGCTCCTTCAGAATAGTGACTCCGTCTGCATACCATGCTGGTTTTGCAAATGCGTTGAAGTCATTGATCTGGTAGTGGATCTCTTTAAGGTCTGGAGTCTTTACACCGGCAACTTTCACAGTTACAAGATCTACATCTGTAATGGTGATAAGTCCAGCGTCAAACTCATTCCAGAGAGCTGCTAGATAATCATATTTCTTCAGTGCGGCATCAAGATCTTCAATAAGCTTCTCTGAATACTCCTTGGCCTTGCGGACTTCAAGACGAAGTGCCGACTCCTTGTTCTTCAACGTCGGGAGGGCGTTCTTCCTCATCTTGAGCTGCTTGTTCTAGTTGTTCAGAGAGGTCTTATTATATTGAAATTTAATTGCCATAATTAGTTACCTTTCCAGTACTGATCAATAAACTCCTGTTTGATACCTGTCTCAGCTTTTGTAAAGTAAGTTCCGAAGAGCTCCCAAGCTGTGTCAAGCATCTCGTCGATCTTGATGTTTACGTCGATGGCAAGGATGCGTGTTGCATATGCCTTAGCGTAGTCAAGACAACGAAGGTCGTAATCACTGAGGTCGAAACCATTCTCGAGTTTTGTCTTAGCGTTCTGAGCATCGGCATAAAGACGTACAGATGCATTCATCACCTGGCTGTGGTCCTTACGTGTCTGCTTACCCTGAACGAGCTGTTTTAGACGTGAGAGTGAACGGAATGGGTCAATGATGACCTTACCTGAGTCTGGATCTGCACGGAGGAAGAGCTGTCCCTCTGTGATATATCCTGTGTTATCTGGAATAGCGTGTGTGATATCTCCGTCGTTGAGGGTCGTCACCGCGATAATGGTGATTGAACCACCTGCAGGGAGCTGTACGGCCTTCTCGTAGATCTTTGCAAGGTCTGAGTAGAGTGAACCTGGCATTGAGTCCTTAGAAGGAATCTGGTCCATACGGTTCGATACGATAGAGAGCGCATCGGCATAAAGAGTCATGTCGGTGAGGAGTACGAGAACCTTCTCGTTCTTCTCTACTGCGAAGTACTCAGCTGCTGTGAGGGCCATATCTGGAATAAGAAGACGCTCAACTGGTGGCTGCTCTGTTGTATTTACGAATGAGATGATCTTGTCGAGAGCACCTGCAGCCTCAAACTCATGCTTGAAGTAGAGGTAGTCGTCGTTTGTAAGACCCATACCACCGAGGATGATCTTATCAACGTCTGCACGAAGTGCCACCTGTGCCATTACATTATTATATGGCTGGTCAGGGTCAGCGAAGAAAGGAATCTTCTGTCCTGACACAAGGGTGTTGTTGAGGTCGATACCTGCGATACCGGTAGGGATGATCTGTGATGGCTGTCTTCTCTTGTAAGGGTTAACTGATGGACCACCGATCTGAACCTCTGTTCCCTCTACCTCCGGACCGCCATCGAGTGGCTTACCATAAGCGTCGAAGAAACGTCCGGCGAGTTCATCACTTACCTTAAGTGTAGGAGGAACTCCGAGGAATGTTACCTCAGCGTTGGTAGGGATACCCTCAGTACCTGAGAACACCTGAAGTGTCACAAGGTCACCTTTTGTCTTTACGACCTGAGCAAGTCTGCCGTCTACGACAGCGAGCTCATCGTTGGAAATTCCCTGCGCACGGAGTGCTACAGTTGCTTTTGTGATGGCTTCCAACTGTGTGTATATTTTCTGAAATGCCTTAGTTGCCATTGCTCAGGAGTGTATTAAGTTTCTCTTTATAGTTTTCGAACTTCTCGCTGTGGAACTCAGAGTAGTTCATCTGACGAAGGAGGTTGATTGTCTCCTTGAAGAAGTTACGGCACTGCTCATAGTCCTCGAATGTGAACTCTTTATCGCAGATTCCAAGTACAAGCTCTAGCATATAGCTCTGACGCTCAAGTGGACAAAGTGCATCAATTGCATCGAACGCATCCTGCTGAAGGATAACGAAGTCAACAAGCTCAGACTTCCAGAAGAGCTCGTGGTAGCTCATAGGCACACCGTCATCACCGAGGATGTTGATCTGGTCGTTGGCATCCTTACCTTTGCGGATAATGTTCTTTGCCTTCTCTACCATCTCCACCCAACCTGGTCTTACCTTCTCTGAAAGGTGTTCACGGATTTCTGGATATTCGAGATATTTAGAATATGAGTCGATAGGGTTAACAGCAGGGTAGCGCTTCTGGTCTGCGCGGTTCTGCTCGAGAGCGTAGAAGCAACGTGCAGCCTTCTTTGTAGACTCAGTCACAGGCTCCTTGAGGTTACCACCAGCTGGAGATACTGTTCCGATGAATGTTACTGAACCAGTCTGGCCATTGTTGAGAACGACCATACCTGCGCGAGCGTAGAACGCTGAGATAATTGCTGAAAGGTCCACAGGGAATGCGTCTGCTCCTGGAAGCTCCTCCATACGGTTCGACATCTCACGGAGAGCCTGAGCCCAACGAGAAGTAGAGTCAGCAAGGAGAAGGACCTTAAGACCCATTGCACGGTAGTACTCGCAAATTGTCATCGCTGTATAAACTGATGCCTCACGAGCTGCAACCGGCATGTTTGAAGTGTTACAGATGATGGTTGTACGCTCCATAAGGTGACGTCCTGTGTGTGGGTCAATGAGCTCAGGGAACTCAGTGAAGATCTCCACAACCTCGTTTGCACGCTCACCGCAGGCTGCCATCACGATAACCTCAGCATCACCCTGCTTTGCAATAGCATGCTGAAGCACAGTCTTACCGCAACCGAATGGACCAGGGATGAAGCCTGTACCACCTTCTGCGATAGGGTTGAGGGTGTCGATTACGCGAACACCAGTCTCCATGATGCGTGATGGTCTTGGTTTCTCCTTATATCCCTTGATAGCCACTTTAACTGGCCATTTCTGGTACATCTTTACCTCTACATCTTCGCCTGAGGCGTCTGTGAGGACAGCGACTACCTTTTCAATATTGTACTGTCCTGCTTCAACCACAGATTTTACGGTGTACTCTCCCTTGAATGAGAATGGAACCATAATCTTGTGAGGGAGCCATCCTTCCTTTACTTCACCAAGCCAATCTGCAGCGACAACCTTGTCACCTGGCTTTGCGATAGGGGTGTAGTCCCAAAGCTTCTCGTGGTTGAGAGGGTTTGTATATTCACCTCTCTTAAGGAATACGCCGGTCATTGTTGTAAGGTCATTCTGCAGACCGTCGTAGCTGCTTGAAAGAAGACCTGGTCCGAGAGTGGCCTCGAGCATCTTGTCCTCGAACTCCACGTCGTTACCGTTCTTTAGTCCACGGGTACTTTCGAATACCTGAACAGCAGCGCTCTTGCCATTGACCTTGATGACCTCGGCCATAAGCTTTGTATCGCCTACAGTGATGTAGCAAAGCTCATTCTGAGACACAGGGCCGTTGACCTCGACTGTTACAAGGTTGGAAACGATTCCCGTTACTTTACCAGTTGTTTTCATATTTTTAGCGTTATTACTTTTTTGGACATTTATTGACTCATCACGACTTTGAGGTTTGTACATAATATGAAAATATGTTTACGTTACCCACCTCCTAAATCCTCCTCCTCAGGATGAGGACTTACCATCGCTTTGCTCAAAGTTTTAGCATTATTACTTTCTATCCATTATACTCGACACCTTTGAATGTGCCGCGAACCTCGTCAACAAGGCGCTTGAACATCTCGCGTCCGGTCTGCTCATCGAGCTTATACCATCTTGCCACGATGTTTAACTTGGTGATGAAACCAAGGATTGCGTCAATGTCGAAATAGTTGAATGTAGTAAGATCGCTGATCTTTTCCCACATCAGATCGTCGATACCTCTTTCTCTCGAGAGAATATCTCCTGCATTAAGTACAGTCTCAAGCTCACCGGCCTCCTCGAACTCCGCTTCAACTGCATCAAGCACAGCCTGTGGAGCGTCCTCGGAGAATGTGAGTACATCCTGTTCAGCAGGTCTTTCAAGAGCTTTGTTGAGGTACTTTACCTTTGCGTTGCGGACATTAAGGTCGAATCTGAAGTACTCGCTGATGAAACGGTCCTTATGGGTGAGGGCCTTGCTGTAGAATTCAGCGTTGAGATTCTCATCCATGTAGCCGCTCAAAAGAAAGTCGATCAGTTCATTGTCCTTTTCAGAGCAAAGGCTGACGATTTCCTCAATATAGTCCTGCGGACCCTTCTCACCGAATTTCCATCCGGTGGTTATGTCCGGTAGACTTGCTACTATGTATTCGTAATTAGACATGATCAGCCAAAGAGAAGTTTCTTAGTTGCAGGTCTGAGATACTCAGAAATGAGAGCATTGAATGTCTCATCAGTGAAGCTGATGAAATATCCGCCATCCTTAGGTCCGATTGTGAATCCACCGGCAACCTTCTTGCTGAATGAAGCCTCTACATTGCCCTTGAGAGCATTAGCGAGTTCCTTTGCAACGAATCCTTCAAGGTCCTTCTTAAGAGCCTCTGGAAGCACAACTTCCAAATCAACCGGCTCCTCAGTATTGAATCCCTTAGCTACTGCAAGGATAACCTCTTTTACAAAATCAGCCGAAGTAAGGGCATTCTTTACTTCAGCTTCAGTCATCTTTGCAACAACTAGAGTCTCAATATCCTTCTTTGTAGCAGCCACGCTCTGGCTTGCAGCCATCTTAACGTCGCTCTCTACTTTAGTCTTGAGATCCTCGGCGTCCTTCTTAGCGGCAGCTACGATAGCAGCAGCCTCAGCATGTGCTTTGGCTACGATCTCATCTGCCTGAACCTTTGCCTTGGCAAGGATTTCCTCGCCTTCCTGTTTTCCTTTTGACAGACCCTCTGCGTAGAGTTTCTCTGTCAGTTCTTGCAATTTGTTCTGCATGTTTATGTTATTTGTGTTTTTGGTTATTATTTCAGTCAATCTTGGCGAATTTACTAATAAATCACTTACAAAACAATCTTTGCAGCACTTATTTTATAAGTGAGTTAAAAACATTCGCGTAGAATCTGTGATATGTTGTCGCTTTTGCCCATCGTGTAGAAATGTACGGCTGGCGCACCATGAGCTATAAGATCTTTGCACTGCATCGCACACCATTCTGTACCTAGCTGATATACAGCATTCTTGTCTGTATGAACTCTAGCGATTTCTGAAGTGAGCTCAACAGGAATATCTATTGAAAATGCCTCTGGAAGAAGTGATAATTGCCTTGCTGTAGAGAGCGGCTTCAGACCAGGTATGATAGGGACTGTAATTCCAGCTGCGCGGCATCTTTCCACGAAGTTGTAATAGACCTTGTTGTCGAAGAACATCTGTGTGATGATATAGTCAGCACCGGCATCGATCTTCTTCTTAAGGTTTTGGATATCAGTCTCGATATTTGCTGCCTCAAAATGTTTCTCAGGATATGCACCCACACCAATGCAGAAGAATCTATCTGTGGTCTCAAGACCTCGGCTTCTGCGGAATGAGTTGCTTCCCTGATATGCTCTGATTCCTTCCACCAATTCACTTGCATAGCTATAGCCTCCCGGGGTAGGGGTAAAGCGCTTTTCTCCTGTCAAACTGTCGCCTCTGAGCGCAACGATATTGTTGATTCCAAGAAAGGCAAGATTGTCCAGTCTGCTCTCGATTTCTTCTTTGGTATTACCTCCGCAAATCAAGTGTGGAACAACTTCTACGTCATATTTTGACATGATAGCAGAGCATACAGTAGTCTCGCTGATACGGTTTCGGATCAGATGACGAGAGAATGTACCATTCTCGTTTTGCCTGAATTCATATTCGTCACGATGACTGGTGACATTGATGTATTTAGGCTTGAACTCCATAAATGGTGCAATGCTCTCCAGCAGCTCCTCATTGGTAATGCCTCTAAGTGGCGGCACTATCTCAATCGAAGGAAACGCTTTTGTGCTGGTCGCTAATATTTCTGAAACTTTCATGCTTATAACGCTGAGATTAGAATGGGAAGAGAAGAGGGAGGACCAGAACCATTACGATTCCCATAAGGATCTGCATTGGTAGTCCGACCTTTACGTAATCCATGAATGTGTATTGTCCTGCAGACATCACCAATGCATTAGGTGGAGTTGAGAACGGCGATGCAAAGCACATGCTGGCTGCAACTGTCACAGCATACATAAACGGCACAGGGCTAACTCCGACCTGCATTGCACATTGGAGTGCAATTGGAGCCATAAGAACCGCTGTAACTGTGTTGCTGATGAAGATTGTCATAATCGATGTGGCAGCATAGATTCCTGCGAGCATGAGCCTTGGACCACTGCCTCCGAGCCAATCTACCATAGAGCTTGAAATCGCTGTTGATACGCCTGTTTTCTCGAGGGCGATGGACATTGGGAGCATTGCTGCGAATAGAACGATAGTCTGCCAGTTGATGCTCTTGTAAGCTGCCTCCATACTGCGTACACATCCTGTTACCACCATGAGCACTGCAGCTACAAGCACTGATGTGACTGGAGCTACTGGGATCTTGTCAATTGCCATTACAACGATCATCGCAATGAGGATGAGAGCTGCAATAGGTGCCTTGTGATCAAGAGTGACCTTCTGAGCTTCCTTTAGAGGCTCTCCGAGTACCACCCAGTTGTCTGACTCTTTCTTCATTCTGGCAATGTCTGACCATGCTCCCTGAACTAGCATGATGTCGCCTTCCAGAACCTTCTGGTTGGCCATATCCTTGAGTATGTATTCTGTACCGCGTCTTATTCCAAGGATGTTTACATTGAATTTGCCTCTGAAGCCGATCTCGCTGATCTTACGATTGATCATTGTGGATGTCGGCATGAAGAGAAGCTCTGCAACTCCGATGTCGAAGAAGTCAATCGAGGCGTTGCTGTTGTGTTCGATCTCATCAGTGTGGATGTCGAGCAGACGAAGGTGGAAGTCCTCAGCGAACTTTGCAATCATCTCGGGCTCTCCAGACAGGTATAGTACGTCACCCTGCTTGAGAATAAGCTCTGGTGAAGCCAACTTCTGGTTAACTGTGCGAACGAATCTGTTCTGACCACTGCTTCGGCGGAGCTCAAGGACATTGATACCGTAGTTGTGGTAGATGTTAAGTTCTGCAATACTCTTATTGATTGCCTCTGACTCCTCATTCTTGATATGTACTCTGAAAAGGTTGTGAGTGAGTCCATATTCTCCCACGAGGTCATCGAGTGACTTTCCGCTGCTCTGTTTCTTCTTGCCGGCATCCTTAGGAGCAAGGAAGATCTTTGTCAATGGAAGCAGGCCAAGTACACCCACTGTCAACGTTATCAGACCTACCGGCAGGAACGAGAAGAACGAGAGGGGAGCGTAGCCCGCATTCTGCAAGGTGTCACTTACGATAAGGTTGGGAGGTGTACCGATGAGTGTCATCATTCCTCCCATACTGCTCGCAAATGCAAGCGGCATCAAAAGACGGCGTGCTGATGTACCAGCGGCAGCAGCCATACTGACTACGATAGGCATCATTACGGCTACAGTACCAGTGTTGCTGACAACTGATCCGATGATACCTGTGCCAATCATCACAAGAAGGAAAAGACGCAACTGGCTCGTGCCGGCGAGCATCATCATCTTGCTACTGATCATCTTGGCAAGTCCTGTCTGGAAGATACCTCCACCAACGATGAACAGGCCGACCATCATTATGACAGTCGAGTTTGAGAATCCTGAAAGGCCTTCTGCTGGAGTCAGGATCTGAGCCAGCAAAAGTGCCAGCAGTGAGCATATTGCAACAAGGTCAGAACGGACCTTGCCGCTGACAAATAGCGCTGCTGCAATCAATAATATAAGTAGTGTAATAATCATCTTCTAAAAAACGGGAGCAAAATCAGTGATTATGCTCCCATTGAAATTATTTATCAGCTTTTTCTGCTTTGGCTTTCTGAGCTTCTACAGTTGGAGCTTCATCTTTGTACTTGAATCTGCGGATCTTCTGGGTTGCTGTCTTTTCAAACGGCTCCTTCATAACCTCTACTGAGCTTACCTGAGAAGTCTTGCTTACATTTCTGTTCACAGTCTTCAAAAGTGTAGCTTTCCACTTGTCAAGCTTCTCATAGAGCTTGTCCTCGCTCTCCTTGTCCCATGAGATGAAGTTCTCAGCAGGCTGTACGAGAGCCACGAGACGACCATCACGCTCAACTACGATAGACTCGCTTACGCCTTCTACGTTGTTGATTACGTTCTCAATCTCCTCTGGGTAGATATTCTCTCCTGAAGGACCGAGGATCATATTACTGTTACGTCCCTTGATGTAGTAGCGTCCCTTCTTGTCCATTACTGCGATGTCACTGGTGCGGAACCATCCGTCCTCAGTAAATACGCTCTTTGTGCGCTGTGGATCCTTGTAGTATCCGAGCATTACGTTAGGACCCTTTGCAACAACTTCTCCTTCACCAGTCTCTGGATTTATATTGTGAAGCTTAAGCTGTACGTTGTAAACAGGATATCCGAATGAACCTACAGTTCTCCAACCGTGCATTGCATAACCGAGGAGTGGGGAAGTCTCAGTAAGACCATAGCCGATTGCATAAGGGAACTTAGCCTTGAGAAGGAAGCTCTCAACCTCTGGATCAAGCTTTGCTCCACCGATTCCGTAGAATGAGATGTGACCACCAAATGTTGCCTTGAGCTTCATTCCGATGATGCGACACATAAGTCCGTTCATGTGCTCGTTCATCCATGTGAGTGTGCGGCTCTTCTTGATTGTAGGAAGAACTGATCCCTTGTAAACCTTCTCGATGATGAGTGGCACTGTAAGCATTGTAGTAGGCTTGACAACCTTGAGTGCCTTCATCAATAGTGATGGTACTGGCGGTTTCTGTAGATAGTAAACAGTCGCACCACAATACATAGGGTAGAGCATACTGAGTGTCATCTCAAGAGTGTGTGCCATCGGAAGGATTGACAACCATCTGTCTTTGTGAGTTCTCTTGCAAGCGTGGTAGCATGTGATGACGTTTGATGCAAGGTTTCTGTGGCTGAGCACAACTCCCTTTGCGCTTCCTGTTGTTCCTGAAGTGTAGATGATAGTTGCAATATCATCTGGAGTTGGAACAGCAGTTCTTCCGTCACATGTGAACTTCTCATCGTCAGCAGAAATTACTTCGAGGGTGTCGAGGTCAATGACAAGAGTCATTCTGTTCTTAACCTCCTCGCTGATCTTGCCGGCAAGACGCTGTGACACAAAGATTGCCTTTGTCTCTGAGTGATTGATGATGTTAGTTACCTCGTTCTCTGAACTGTCAGGAAGGATCGGAATTGCGATACGTCCGAAAGGAACGATGCTGAAGAATGCCACTGACCAGTTAGGCATACTCTGAGAGAGGATTGCTACCTTGTCTCCGGCTCCGATTCCGTACTGAGTAAGTTTCTTTGAGAGGCTATCGCACTTAAGCTTGAATGAATTGAAGGTGTAACCACCCTCCTTAGTGTCATACCACTGTGTGTACTGCTTTTTGCCGTACACTGTTGTTGCGTACTCGTAGAGCTTTGCGAGGGTGTCAACGTATTTCTCCCTCATTCTCTGCATACGCTTGTAAACTTGAAGCATTGTTAAAAGGTTTAAGTTAATTATTTAGTAACATACAACTCAGGGTGCTTGCCCACAAGGTGCATATCTTCATATAATTGCTGAATTCTTGCCATGTCAGCGCGAGCATCGTCTGTGAGCTCTACCTTCTGGCCGCGGCTTACGCGCTTTGTACCCCAATCGAAATATCCCATGTACACTGGGCATCCGACTTCTCTTGCGATTGTGTGGAAGCCTGTTTTCCAGCGTTTTACTGGCTGACGTGTTCCCTCTGGTGCAAGTGCAAGGTGTACTACTTTCTGAGCCTTCATCTCTCTGATGACACTGAGTACAACGTTGCTACCTTTCTTTCTGTCTACGGGGATGCCACCAAGCTTGCGAAGCAGCCATCCGAGCGGACCCCAGAACAACTCTCCTTTCACCATGCAGTATGGCTTGCCACCAACTGATGTATAATAAAGGTAAGAGATTACGAAATCCCAGAACGATGTGTGTGGGACTCCGAGGATGATGCATTTGTCCTCTGGTACTACTGGGTCAACGGCTGTCCAGCCTAGGGCGCGGAGTAGCCATCCGCAAAATTTTCTCCACATAATATTATAGGTTTAGATTTTTAGCGATTTAGATATTTACGTCTTCAAGCTCGGCCTCGCTGCGGAGGTGCTCGCGGATAAAGTTCTGACGGTCAATTGTGTTATCTCCCATGTAGAACTCCATAATCTCTGCAATGGACTCCTCATCACTAAGCTTCACCTTGTCTAGTCTCATTCCTTCACCGATGAAGTTCTCGAACTCGTTTGATGAAATCTCTCCAAGACCTTTGAATCGTGTGATCTCAACTCCTGTCTTCAAAGCTGCGATTGCTTTCTCCTTCTCCTCTGCGTTGTAGCAGTAGCGTACTTCCTTCTTGTTCTTCACTCGGAAGAGTGGAGTCTGAAGGATGTATACGTGTCCACGTCTGATAAGATCAGGGTAGTATTTCATGAAGAATGTGAGCACGAGCATACGGATGTGCATTCCGTCGTCATCGGCATCGGTTGCCACGATGATCTTCTTGTAACGGAGATTGTCGATGTCGTCCTCTAATCCGAGTGCGTTGAGAAGTAGTGCAAGCTCTTCATTCTCAGCCACTTTCTTGCGGCTCTCCTTGTAGCAGTTGATTGGCTTACCGCGGAGTGAGAACACTGCCTGAGTCTCTGCGTTACGTGCCTTTGTGATGGTTCCGCTCGCAGAGTCTCCCTCGGTGATGAAGATGCTTGTCTGCTCAGCAAGATCCTTTTTCGCTGCTGGAAGCTTGTCGTTGTAGTGAAGCTTGCAGTCGCGGAGCTTGCGGTTATATACGTTTGTTCTCTTGTTTCTTTCCTTGGTCTTCTTCTGGATACCTGAAATCTCCTTGCGCTCCTTTTCAGCAGCGATGATCTTCTCCTGGATTACAGGTGGGACCTCCTTGTGCATGTGGAGGTAGTTGTCCAAGTTAGTCTTGATGAAGTCGTTTACGAATGAACGGATTGTAGGACCCTTGTCGTAAACGATGTTGCCATCTTCGTCCTTGGTGTTCTTCTCCCACATGTATGTGGATCCGAGCTTGGTCTTTGTCTGACCTTCGAAGTTTGGCTCCTGAATCTGGATACTGATTGCTCCGATGATACCCTGACGGATATCCTCCGGTGCATAGTCTTTCTTGAAGAACTCCTTAAGGGTCTTTACTACGGCCTCTCTGAGCGCTGCAAGGTGAGTACCACCCTCGCGTGTGTTCTGGCCGTTTACGAATGATGCGATGTTCTCTCCGTAGCTGTTGCCGTGGGTGAGTACCACTTCGATGTCCTCTCCGATGATGTGGATAGGGGCATAAAGCGGGGTCTCCGACATGCTGTCATTCACGAGGTCAAGAAGACCGTTCTCTGACTTGTATGATGTGCCGTTGAGGGTTACGGTAAGGCCTCTCTTGAGGTAAGAGAAATTCTTGACCATTGCCTCTACATATTCCATATTATATGTAAAGTCTCCAAACATCTCCTCGTCTGGAATGAACTTTACGAATGTTCCGTTCTTTTCTTTTGTCTCGCGACGTCCTTCCTCTACCTTTTCTCCTCTGCTGAAGCATGCGTATGCGCTTTCTCCGTCACGGTATGATTCAACATAGAAGTATGATGAAAGGGCGTTTACTGCCTTGGTACCCACACCATTAAGACCGATAGACTTCTTGAAGGCCTCGTCGTCGAACTTACCACCGGTGTTAAGCTGGCTTACAACTTCTGCCACCTTTCCGAGTGGAATACCACGTCCGAAGTCACGAACTGTGACCTCTTTTCCTTCGATGGTAATCTGAATCTGCTTACCAAAACCCATTGCAAACTCGTCGATAGAGTTGTCCACAACCTCTTTAAGAAGGACGTAGATACCATCTCCCTGGTCGTCTCCATTTCCGAGTCGTCCCACATACATTCCCGCTCTACGGCGAATGTGTTCGTTCCACTCGAGGGTTTTAATATTGTCCTCAGTGTAGTTACCGTTGTTATTTGTTACCTGTTTTGCCATAAACCTATTAAGACATAATCATGCAAAAGTACGAATAATTTTTGAATAATAAGCATGTTTTCAGGAGGCTCGGAGGCATCTTTTGTTAATTGATAAATTATATTTATCTTTGCTGGCTGAATATGATTCTAAACCAAAACAAAATGAGACTAAGAACATTGATTCTTGTCGCCATTGTGTCTATTGTATCAGCGTGTGCTGAGAAGCCATTTGAGGTGGAACAGCCGCAGGAAACCGGTACTCTTTCTATACAGATTGAGCCGGAGATACGTGTTGACAATGCGACAAAAGCCGTGTCCGGAAGTCCTGATGTAAATGAGTTTAAGGTCGAGATTTATAAGTATGCAAATCAAGGCCTGTTAAGACTTTACAGGGACTCCTATGAAAATACAGTGGGAAAACAGATCTCACTCAATGCTGCGGACTATATGGTCCACGCGAGACACGGAGACTCGCTCGGAGTCGGCTTTAATGCCATCTATTATGCCGCACAGGCAAATCTTACAGTACATCCTCAGACTAACGAAGTCGTACGCCTTGAGGCCAAAATGGCCAATGCCAAGGTGGCGGTAGTGTATGGAGATGAACTTAAGTATGACTGGCCGGAGTATTACGCAAAGGTGAAGTGTACTACAAAGGGTGGTCGCAAGAGATCTCTTCAGTTTTCTCAGAATGAGACCAGAGCCGGTTATATGCCTGCTGGACAGTTCGTTGTCGAGCTTTACATCAAGGTGGGCGAGGATTGGATGTACTACCACACTCCAGAAATGGCTGTTCAGCCAAATGATTTCATTACATTCAATGTTGACACAGAGAAAGCTGATGGAAGTGTAACTCTTTCTGCTACAATTGACAATGGTGTCGAGGTGGTGGAGAAGAACGTTGAGGTTTCTTCGGGCTGGCTTCCAAAGGATGCTCCTGTCATCAACACTGTGGACAATGTTGGTAATGATTTCTCAAACAAGACATATTCGTTGATTGAGGCTGCTAACAGCAATCTTTCAGGACTTAAGGCGAATATCGTTGCTCCAGGTCTGATCAACCACTGTTATCTCGAGGTTACTTCTGAATATCTCCGCGCAAAGGGAGTTCCAGAGGTTGTTGACCTTGCACAGAAAGTTGATCCAGAGGTTGAGGCTGCGCTTAAGGCTGTTGGCCTTAGATGGCTTAATGCAATGAGCGGTCAGCGTCTTGGATATGTTGACTTTTCTGGAGTAGCTAATTGGATTGAGCAGCAGGTGTGCGATCCTGGCAATATTTTCAGTGCTACATTCAGCCTTAGAGTAGAGGACCAGCGTCAGGCTATGGGCGAGGCTCAGACAGAGCCTATTACCTTTGAACAGGGTAAGCCTGAGTTTGAACTATATGATATTCCTACATATAATTGCTGGGCTAAGAGAATTGATAATGTCTCGACTTACATTACTTCAGGAAATCCTGATGCACTTAGCTTGGAGTACAAGAAGGCATCTGCAGGTGAGGATGCTTGGGCTATGTGTGTTGCAGGCGAGGGTTCTGAAACTAATGTAATGATCTATGATGTTGCAGGATTGGAGCCATCGACTGAATATATGTTCCGTGCGAGATATAACGGAAATCCTTTGACTCAGGTAGTTAAGACTGCTACAACTGAGGCTGCAACTCAGGTTGGTAACAATGGATTTGAGCAGCACACTTATGAGTCTTTCAAGTTTACATATAAGAAGTATTTGTTTGGAGGAACAACTACTGAATATCGTACTTGGTATCAGCCATATAAGTCGGGTGAGACCGATCCTTGGTGGGCGGTTAACAGTACTGCAACTCTTGATGCAGACGTGACTACAGCGTATTTGACATACAAGACTTTCCCTACTGTGTGTATGACCGGACAGGATGTATATGCAGGAAGCCGTTCTATCATTGTGGCATCAATCGCTGTGGATGACTATGGCTCTGAGATATCTAATGGTGATGCTAAGACAGGTGAACTTTATATTGGAAAGGCCGACAACTCAGGTGAGAAAAAGAATACTCACATATCTAATGGTCATTCTTTCCCTTCACGCCCTAGTTCAATGTCATTCTATCACAAATTCGATAGTAACGGAGATACATTCAAAGCTAGCATTGTGCTATATAATGGTTCAACAGAGATCGGTACAGGAACTTATATAAGTGAGGCCGTTTCTGTATCATCATGGACAAAAGTTGATGTGCCGTTGACATACTCAATCACTGATAGAAAGGCAGATAAGATATATATCATATTTGCTTCCTCATCTACTGGTAGTACAGATAGTCGAAAGACAAGCTATACTATTCTCAATACAAGCGGAAATAATACCGGTTCTGGCGACGTCCATGCAGGAAATGTTGTATGGCTTGATGAAGTAGTCCTTAATTACGAATAAAAAAGATATAATATATATGAAAAAGATTCTCTTAACTATTCTTGCAGTGGCAGCAGTGTTGACTAGCTGTAAGAAGGAAGTGTTTCCTGAGAGACCTTCAGGAAAAGGTATTTTGACTTTCACGCTTGGTTGCGATGAGAGCGGATATATTGAAGTTAAATCATCTGACACTCAGGTGGATATGAGCAACTTCAATATCACAGTTTATAAGTTGGAGGATGAGCATGGCGAGGCTAGCGATTGGACTAAGTCTTGGCTTTACTCCGAGTTTCCTGAGTCTGTAGAGCTTGCTCCTGGTAAGTTCCTTATCACTGCAGTTTCTCCTGAGACTAGAATCGTAGGCTGGGATGCTCCTAAGTACTACGGTGAGGCTGAGTTTACTATCGTAGAGGACGTAGTTACACCTGTAGAGGTTGTATGTGCTCTTTCAAATATGAAGGTGAGCGTTAAGTTGACTGACAATTTCATTGGCGAGCTTAGCGAGTATGTTATTTCAGTAACTGGTGACTATGCGTCTGGAAGACAGTCACTTGAGTGGACTCAGGCTGATTTTACAGAGGGTAATATGAGCTCTAAGGCTGGTTACTTCGATGTTGCTCCTCTTACTGTGAAGATTACTGGTAAGAGAGCAGTTGACGGTACATCTCCGATTCCTGTTACTTATGAAATCAAGGATGGGCAGGCACGCGATCACCACATCTTGAACATTGACGCTGTTGTTACTGGTACAGCTAATGTTCTTAGCCTTTCAGTAAGCAATGAGGTGAATGAGAGAGATGAGGATATCAACTTCGGTGGAGTTCCTGAGGTTCCAGTTCCAGATGAGGACGAGGAGGATTCTGGTGAGCAGCTTCCTGAGAAGCCTTACATGGATTGGGCTACAAACTCTACATTCTCAACAGTGAACATTGCTGATGTAGTTGCAGGAAACGCAGATGCTAATCTCGTGATTTATGCAGCTGGTGGAATCAAGACTCTTAATGTATGGGTAAGCGAGAACTTCCAGGAAATCATTGATGGTCTTACAGGAAATGATGCTGAGGGTAATAAACTTCACTGCCTTGACCTTGTAAATGATACAACTCTTAAGGCAAACCTTATGACATTCGGTGTTACTTCACTTCCAATGCTTGAGCAGGTTAAGGATCAGACTGTGGTTCAGTTCCCATTGACTGACCTTGTAACTCTTATCCGTTCAACAGGTTTCCCAGAGGGTGACTACGTGTTCACTCTTGAGCTTGAGGATAACTCAAATCAGAAATATGAGGTGTCATTGACATTCTATAATCCTGCTTACTAAGATTACTGATGAAATTTAATCATATCATATCGATAGGCTTGGCTTTGCTCTTTACCTTGGTCTCTTGTAATGAGAACCAGGTGGAGCAGGGAATGGGCTATCTGGATCTGAGAGTTTCATGCAATACCGACGTGGACATTGTTCCAGTCGTCAAGAGCGGAGATGAGACTGCTGTAATTTCAGCGACATTGACGCCGCTCTTTGGAGGAGAAAGCATCTTTGTAGAGGATGTCAATCAGATCACAGAGCCTATCCAGCTCAAAACAGGAGACTACAAGGTTGTAGCTACTTCTGGAGTAGATCAGGGATCTGCTGCTTTTGATGCGCCTTTCTATTATGGAGAGTCGCAGTTTACAGTGAGAAATATGCAGATGGCAACATCTGAGGTGGTATGTACATTGGCTTCTGTCAAGGTTACAGCTGAGTTCTCTTCAGCATTTACCACTAGCTTTGATTATAAGTTGATTGTTTCAAATGGTGAGGCTGCTCTCGAGTTCTCGGAGGATGCCGGCACATTGGATAAGGCTGCATATTTCCATGTTACAGATAAACTCTCATGGACATTGGAGGTAACAAATGTCAAGGGTGAGGTGTTCACGCTTACCGAGTCATATACAGAGGTTGCAGCGCGACAGTATTATGACTTGTACTTTGATGTAGAAAAGGAATCTACAGATCCTATGGGTGCTGGTGGATTCGTTATTACGGTTGATAACTCGTTCAATGTGAAGGAGTATGATATGCCAATCTTCATCTATCCTGATATCCCTGTGATTATGGGTAGCGAGAATGTGTCATTCTACTCTGGAGTTCCAATGGAGTCTGCATTGTATGAGGTTGTTTCAACTAAGGGATATAAGTCAGTTGTAATCACTCACAATAATTCAGCGTTGGCTGCTCTCGGACTTCCAGAGTCAACTGAGTTGATGAATGCATCTGAGGAGACTCTTCAGGCTCTTGCAGCAGTAGGTATTACTCTTGAGTTCGCAGATGTAAATGGCGTGGATACAGGTATACTTGTTTCGAATACAACTGATATTGATGCTGATTTCGCACAGTTCCTTGGCAAGTTGGGTAAAGGCAATTATAGCTTTACTATTTCTGCTACTAATGAGCTTGACCTTACTTCTAACATTACAGTGAATGTGAATGTGATGTCTCCTGCTGAGATCACTTCAGTAAATGCATGGGCTAAGTTCGTAGTAGTCAAGGGTAGATATTTTGCAGCGTCTGCACCGGAAGGATTGACAGTCGAGTATATGACTGGCTCTTCTGATTGGACAAAAGAGAATATCCTTCTCCAGGAGGTTAACACATCGGATAAGACATTCAAGGCGATGATCTGCAAGCTTTCTGAGAATACAACATACTCATTCAGAGCTTTTACATCGAAGGATGGAGGTCTTGATGGTGTGGTTTCTGCCAAGACAGAAAGTACGTCTACAATTCCTAACTTGAATTTCGATCAGTGGGGTACAAGTTCTGTGGCTTATCCATATACAGGTAAGAATAATGGCGTTTGGGATACAGCGAACGAGGGACTTAGCTCACTCAGTACAATCAATATCACAACTCAGGAAACCAGTGATGTGGTGAAGGGAAGTGCTGCAAGAATGGAAAGTAAGACAGTTTCTATCGTTGGTGTGACTAAGTTCGCTGCAGGAAATATCTATACTGGTGACTTTGTAAATGTGACACTCTCTCCAGCAGGTGCTCAGTTGAACTGGGGTGTAAGATTCACTGGCCGTCCTGTTGCGATGAAGGGTTATTATAAGTACTCTCCGCAGCCAATCACTGCTTATGACAATTCGCATAGCTATTTGAAGAATGAGCCAGATAAGTGCTCTATCCAGGTGGCTTTGGCTGACGGTACAACTTGTTCTTCTAACAACTCAGACTATTATTACTTTGTTGATTCAGGAGCAAATAAGTTTGTGGACTTCTCGACATCTAACAAGACTTTGATTGCTTACAACAAGATTGAAACAGGAGAGACTATCTCAAGCTACAGAGCGTTCACTCTTCCATTGGGATATCGTGATATCAATAAGACTCCTACATATGCTATCGTAGCATGTTGCGCAAGCTACCTCGGAGACTACTTTACTGGTGGTGAGGGTTCAGTAATGCTTGTGGACGAGTTCGAGTTTATTTACGATCCATCAGATGAGTCGCTTACAGACCAGCAGAGAAGAGACTTCTTCAACCTATTTTAATGATTAAGATTTTTAACCTATAAAGAATTGAATACAATGAAAAAGATTCTATTTGTCATATTGACTGCTTGCCTTTCATTCAGCGCATTTGCAGCAAATAAGGAAGTTAAAGATACTGCGGCTTTCGAGCCGTTCACCAGAAACATCGGCATCTCAACATCTACATTCATCCCTAAGGGAACTGTAGGTTTCGGTGCAGCAATTTCATACAATACTTACGATCTTGGTAACGCAGTAAATGATGCAGGATATAAGATGCTCTTCGGCCTTTTGACAGGCATTCAGGGCGAGGTTCTTACAGTGGGAGTTGCTCCATATGTATCATACTTCGTAATGGATAACCTCTCAGTAGGTGCGCGTTTCGAGTATAGCAAGACTTCATTCGGTCTCCAGAACCTTGGAATCGACGTGATGGATCTTGGTCTTGGAATCAACGATTTCTATTACAACAAGAATTCTTATTTGGGTTCAGTTGCTGCTAGATATTATATCCCATTCGGCAACAGCCGCAGATTTGCTATGTTCGCTGAACTCCGTGGTACTGGTGGATATGCTCAGTCAGAGACATTCAACTACTCACAGGGCGAGGATGCTTCTGGCATCTCAACAGATAAGCTTGGCACATATCAGGATATCTACAAGTTCAATATCGGTGTAATCCCTGGTATTACTGCATTCTTCACTAACAACATCGCTCTTGAGATGTCTGTAGGACTTATCGGTCTCGATTATCAGAAGGTGGTTCAGAATACTAACCAGGTGGATTTCAGTGTTGCTGAGAGCAGCAGCGCTAACTTCAAGGTAAATCTCCTTGCTGTTAACCTTGGTCTTTCTTTCTATATCCCTACTGGTCAGCACAGCAAGAAGGCGCAGAAGGCTTATGTTGCTAGGGGCGTGTCAGCGTCAGCAGTGTCAACTCAGGCTGTAGAGGCTGAGAAGTTGGCTACATCTGCTATGGCATCTACTAAGACAGAGAAGACTGCTAAGGTAGAGAAGGCAGCTAAGGCTGAGAAGGCTCCAAAGGCTGAGAAGGTTAAAGAGGAGAAAGCTCCTAAAGCTGAGAAGGTAAAGAAGGAGAAGACTCCAAAGGAGAGTAAGGTAAAGGAACCTAAGGTAAAGGAGCCAAAGGTTAAGAAGGAAAAAGCTCCAAAGGCAGAGTAATCTAGCAGGTAGAGTTAATTTTTATTGAAATGAGATTGTTTAAAAACATATTGTCAATTTCATTGGTTGCAGTCTTAGCGGTAGCATGTTTTTCAAATGACATGTCACTTCCTAGAATCTTGGCGCAGTTTACCAAGCTAGAGGTGGAGGGTGCATTGGAGACTACTATTGATCCGGCGACTCGCACAGTTTCCCTCGTTGTAAATGAGGAGGTGGAGCTAGGATCGCTTGTTGTTAATACTGTCGAACTCAATGAGAAGGCAAGTTTCAAGAATGGAAGTTTTCCTAATACATTGGACCTTACTTCACCAATGGAGGTGATGTTGACAATGTATCAGGACTACTGGTGGACCATCAAGGCTACCCAGCCGGTTGAGCGCTATGTATATTGTGCAAACCAGATCGGCGAGGCTGAATTTGATGTTCAGAATAGGGTAGCGAAGGTCTATGTGTCTCAGAGCCAGAGACTTGATAGACTCGAAGTGCTTGATATGAAGCTTGAGAGAGTTGGTTCTGTGGTAACTAACACAACAGCTGTTGAGCTAGTGAATACTCAGACAGGTGAGACATCAGAGGTTACTCGCAACTGTGAGTTCCCGATGGTTCTTAACTGTGATGTCAAGAGAACATTCAATGTTTCTTTCCAGGGCCAGGATATTCCTTGGACATTGTACGCAGTTCCTGTAGAAGTTGCTGCTGAGATTAAGGGAATTGACGCTCGTTGCTACTATGCTGAGGTAATCGCTGCCTTCGGTGGTGGAGATAATCCGGTTCCAGTATTCGAGTACAAGCAGGCTGATGCTCAGGAGTGGACAGTGATTCCAGAGGAGAATATTACTGTTGACGGAATCAATATTTCTGCAATGATCTATGGATTGGAGATGTCAACTGACTACCTTGTAAGAATTATTGCTAACGACGAGATTCTTCCTGAGGTTGCGTTCCGCACAGGTGTATCTACTCAGCTTTACAACTCATCATTCGACGAGTGGTGGCAGGATGATAAGGTTTGGTATCCATATGCTAAGGGAGCTTCTCCATCAGTATGGGATTCAGCAAACCCAGGTGCCGCGAAGTTCATTGGTTCATCTACTTATCCTACTGAAGACATTGTGAATGCTGATGTTCAGGACGGAAAGGTGCGTAAGGCTGCAGAGATGGTGAGCCGCAATGCAGCAGTTGCATTTGCCGCTGGTAACCTGTATGTAGGTAAGTTCGGACGTGTTCAGGGAATCGGTGCTATCCTCGATTGGGGAACAGAGTTCACTGAGAAGCCGATGGCATTGAAGGGATATTATAAGTATTCTCCAATGACTATCACTCACGCGAAGGAACCATATCTCGACCTTATCGGCAAGGCAACAGACAGATGTCAGATCCTTGTATTCTTGACAGACTGGGATGCTCCATTTACAGTTAATACAACTGCAGGAGTATTTGTGGATTTCGAGAATGATGAGCATATCATTGCATTCGGAAAACTTGAGTCTGATGAGACAGTCACTGACTTCCGCGAGTTCCAGATTGACCTCGAGTATCGAGACAAGACAAGGACTCCGAAGTATATTGTGATATCTTGCTGTGCATCGTATCTTGGAGACTATTTCACAGGAGGTGAGGGGTCAAAACTTGTTGTCGATGAATTCGAACTAGTTTACGACCAGCCTCTAGTTGAGGAGACTCCAGAAGATGAAACTTCAAAGTAAAAAATGAAAGTTCCAAACACATACGTAATCATTTTTAGTGTGCTACTGCTCTGTGCAGTAGCCACTTGGTTTATACCAGGGGGTATACCACAGACCTGGCAGGTCTTTTCTGCGCTTTTTGAGGGATTCAGTCAGCAGGCCGGTATTATTGCATTCGTGCTGATTATCGGTGGCGCGTTCTGGATTGTAAATAGTACGAAGGCTGTGGATGCCGGCATCGTCAGGTTTATCGAGAAGGCGCGCAAATTAGAGCGTTTCTCGCTTATCCGTAATCTCGGTATAGGAAATATCGTAATTGTTCTTGTGATGCTGCTCTTTGGCGTTTTTGGGGCTGTGTTTGGAATGAGTGAGGAGACAATCGCTTTTGTGGCTGTTGTGATTCCTTTAGCTAAGTCTTTGGGCTATGATGAGATAGTGGGTGTGTGTATGGTGTATGTGGCGGCCCATGTGGGATTTGCTGGAGCTATGCTCAATCCATTCACAATCGGTATTGCTCAGGATATGTCAGGATTGCCGTTGTTCTCCGGAATAGAATACAGAACCATCTGCTGGGCAGTCCTGATGCTTCTTGCAATCGTTTGCGTACTTCTGTATGCTTCCAGAGTCAAGAAGTCAAGATTAGGTAATGTGTCTGCTGCTCCAGAGATTGAGGCAGTGAAAGAGACAAAGGCTGGTCTTGGAGCATGGGTAAGTTTCGGAATCATTACTATTGTCCTTGCTCTGTTCAGCTCTTTCTATGCTGCTGATTGCGTGGTTAAGATAGGACAGGGAGAGTTTGCTGCTCCATGGCTTTTGTGGGTTGTGAGCGGCCTCTTCGTGGTATCGTCTGTATTTGCGATCCGTAGTTCTGCTCAGATGTTCATTCTGAATATGCTGATGTTTACCATTGTTTTCATGGTAATCGGTGTGATGGGCTATGGATGGTATCTCTCTGAGATATGCGCACTCTTCCTTGCATTGGGTATTGCTGCCGGAGTTTCAGCAGGCGGTTCTGCTGATTCTGTAGCAAAGGAGTTTATTGCAGGAGCAAAGGATATCTTCTCTGCAGCTCTTGTAATAGGTTTTGCTGCAGGAATCATCTTCATCCTAAAGAATGGAAATGCAATCGATCCGATGCTGAATTCTATGGCTGAGTCACTCGAAGGGGCAGGGAAGACCGGTGCTCTCGGAATGGTGTACGGAATCCAGACTTTCCTGAATCTGTTTATCCCATCTGCCTCTGCCAAAGCGGCAGTGACTATGCCTATCATGGCTCCGTTCTCGGATATGATCGGCCTTTCACGTCAGGCTACTGTACTGGCCTTCCAGTTCGGTGATGGATTTACAAATATGATTACTCCATGCTCAGGAGTGTTGATGGCGGTGCTTTCTGTTGCAAAGATTCCTTATGCACAGTGGTTCAAGTTTGTGTGGAAGTTTATCCTTCTGCTGCTTGTAGTCGGTTTCCTCCTTCTTCTCCCGACAGCATTGTTTACACTACCTGGATTCTAACTTCCGTGATTTTTAACTTAGGGCTCCTAAACTATAAAGCGTGAAATGCAAACGATTGTAAATCAATAGCTTATAAGAAGTGCGTGCTCCCCATTGGCGGCACGCACTTCTTGTAATATGCTGGTAATCAGCATGATGCATTTCACGTTTTTCGCGCTCTTACACATACTTTCAGCGCTCTTTTTCATGCTTTTCATTCTTCTCAGGCTTTTCAGTCTTGATGTGCAGAAAATTGCATATCTGTTGACCTGTGGCAGATGTGTGCTTTTGTAGTTCTTTGTATATCTCTATTTTTTCGTCAATAGAGAGGGTCGTGATTCTTCTAATTTTATGTCTGGGCATTTTCTTTTCCATATGTTTCACCATTTCCTTAAATGATTCCAGAGAGAATGAATCTCTGGATTCTTGGATATCGAATTCTTCTCCTGTGGTGGACTCCATAGCTAGTAGCATGGATTCATATGATTTGAAATGTGAGATTAGTTCATTGTAATCAAATGGCAAGTATTTATTAATGACGTAGTCAGTGAATTGTTCGAATTCAATGTCATTCAATTTCTCTGTGAGACGTATTATTTGAGCATACTTTAATGGCAGATTTAATGATTGCATGATATCGACCTCTTTTAATGCCTTTGATAGTTTGTATGATATTTGACTTTTGATGATTTTTTTAGAGAATGGATTGGCGCTTTGTGCATATGCGATGAAGTTCCATCTATAATCTTGAGCTCTTTTGCAGAATTGTTTTTCCACAGGGTTGTTGCCAATGTATATAATACAACTCCTTAATCGCTTCTCCTCCCATTTGGGAGCGCTTCCAAAGTTCTTCTTGAGTAACTTTCCTTTTCTACCGACGTGCTGATTGTATTCTCTGACATACCATGCTGTAAAATGATCAAAGAAATTACTGAGTTCATCCCGACTTTGGGTTTTAGCTAGACAATGAAAATGATTGTGCATAATACAGAGCATCATAGGTTCTATTTCTGCCGCTTTTGCGCATACAGAAAACATGGTATAGAAAACCAGGCAGTCTTCGACGCAATAAAAGAGATGTGAACCATCAATGGTTCTTTGATAGATGTGATTTACGACCCCACTAAAAAATTTCCTTCTTTTCCTCATATTGATATGTTTTATAATTTGGGCTTAAATCTATGTGACATATCAGAGAGTGATGATAAAAAAAAGAAAAATGTGGTGAAAAAATTTTATGATTCTGTTCGAAATGTCTTGCTGCTAGGTTTTATGGTAGCATATGATTGGATTTAGTGTGGAATGTATTGCGTTGATTGTCAGTGAGATACGCAAAGTGCGTGCTGCCAAAGGGGAGCACGCACTTTGCGTAAGTTGCTGAGTGTTAGGTGGTTGTGTTTTACGCTTGACGGCTGTTTCGCGCTTGTGGGAGCTAATCGACTGTATACACCAGAGGCACCCTAGTTTTCAAAACCGTGCTACCCCTCTGGCCGCAGAGGTCGCAAGCGACAGGCAAATAGCCCAGTGGGCTTTTGCAGCGCGCAGCCACGAAGTGGGAGGGATTGTTTTGAAAACTAGGGTGCCTCTGGTGTTGTTCGGGGCTAGAACAAGCCGAATAGCTGTGCGTCAATTTTGTCAGTGATAAAGGCGAAGTCCTCTGGACGATGCTCATAGTCGAGGTCGTCTGCCTCAATGATGAGAACCTTACCCTTATAGTCTGCAATCCATTTCTCGTAACGATCGTTGAGATTGCTAAGGTACTCGATGCTGATACTCTTTTCATAGTCACGTCCACGCTTCTGAATCTGTGAAACAAGCGTTGGAACTGATGACTTAAGGTAGATAAGAAGATCAGGCTCGCTGACCATCGACATCATAAGGTTGAAAAGATGCATGTAAGTGTCGAAATCGCGGTCAGAAAGGTTGCCCATGGCCTTGTTGTTGGCTACGAAGATATGCACGCCTTCAAGGATGGTTCTATCCTGAATGATCACATCATCTGACTTGGAAATCTCAACCAGATCCTGGAAACGCTGAGCAAGGAAGTATGTCTCGAGATTATAAGACCATCTCTCGATGTCCTTATAGTAATCCTCCAGGTATGGATTGTATGTAACAGACTCGAATTTCGGAGTCCATCCATAGTGCTCTGCAAGCATTTTTGTGAGGGTTGTCTTGCCACAACCTATATTTCCAGCGATTCCTATATGCATATTAAAAAGATTATCTCCGCAAAAATGCGAATTTCTGCGGAGATAAACAATATTGATATTTAACAATATTTTAATTAGAAGAGGAAGCCGATGTTGATGTAGAATGCACCGTCACCATCCTGCTTGTTGAAGCAACGAGCGTACTCGAATGCTACGATGAAGTTCTCGTTCATGATGAAACGGAGACCTGCTCCAGCTGATCCGTGGAATCCGTCCTTCTTGCTTGCGTCAACGAACTGATCGTAGAGCGCGAGTTTCTGAGGTGCTGCAATTGTGAGGTTGGCGCGTGTTGCATCGCTCATAGTCATGTCGTATGGCTTGAATACATGTGTACCATCTGTAAATCCGCTTACTGCGAATGCGATGTTCTGCTTGAAGAGCTTGAAGTCTACGAATCTGTAGCGGAGCTCGGCATTGTAGAATCCTGTGTGAAGACCCTGAACGCGGTTAAGCATGATACCACGAACTGTTCTGTAACCTCCAAGTCCATCATAGTCTGGCTTAGGACCCATTGTTGTGTAAACCGGCATTGCGTACCAAGGTGCGTTGCCAAGGAATCCCTGGTAGGCGAGACGATATGCGAACACGAGCTTAGGAGTTCCGAGTGGAAGGTACTGACGCATTGTTGCGCAGAACTTGTAATGAGGAACTGATGTTCCGAGCCACTTAGGAGCTGCAATTACGTGAGCCTCTGCCCAGATACCTTTAGTTGGGTTATTCTCTACATTGCGGCTGTCATACATGAGACCGGCGCGAAGAGAAGAGATGAATCCGCCGTCAGCCTGATCCTCAGGAATGATGCCCCAATCCTTATAAAGTTGGAAGAGAGTAGTGCCCCCATCCACTACATTAGAATAAACGCTGTAACCTGCTGGTGTAAAAGACTTTGTGTTAACCCAGTTAAAGTTATATCCAGCTTCCCAATAGAAGTTTTTAGTAATTTTTCCTGTGAAATCAGCCTTAAATCTTACGAGTTCTCTACTGAAACGGTAAAATCCCTTAGGAGTTTTATGCTTTTCGTTGAATTTTGTCTCAAGTTTTTCTCCAGCTTTAGTTGAGTTGTCAAATGATATATTATTGCTAATCAAGCTCATATCATAGTTGCTCTGATAACCATTGAAACCGTAGAAGTCAAGTGCTGCATCTTTGTAGTAACCAGCGCAGACAGACATTCTTACTCCAGGGATAAGAGTCTTGTTGTCGTACTCAGCTCTGAAAAGGTAGCTTCCGACTCTTGACTCCTTCACGTATGCTGAACCCTCAAAATACCACTGTGAATTTGGGTTAGGGTAGTTCTTACCGTCACCAAAATCATAGATGTTCATCAAGGCTCCGAACTGGAATCCGCGGTCTGCATCGAATGCTACTACAGGAAGAGGTCCGAGGTTGATACCTGTCTTGATGATCTCGCCCTTCTCGTTATACTGAACTGGCTTTTTGCTTTTCTTTGAAGTTTCTTCAGATGCTGTTTCAGCAGCATTTTCAGCTGTTGTCTCAGACACTACAGTCTCATTTGCAAATGCAAAAGAGCAGCAGAGTGCCATACATAATGCGGTTAATGTAATCTTTTTCATAATTTCAGTTATTTCAAATTCCTAAAGCTCGCTTTGATTGAGTCAAATGACTTTCTGATGCCTTTATTGCACGCAAGACGGCAGTCAGATACGAAAACTCTTAAGAATTCAGTGTAATCATAGATGTAGTTGTAGGTAGGAATAGCCAAAAGCGATCCTACAAGGGCATACTGCCATGGTGCAAATGCGAATGCGAGGGCAAATACGATAGGATACCAGATGGCTCCGAGTCCAAGCTTGATACCGAAGCTTACTGTGTTGCCAAACGCCTTATCGCGAATTTTGCCTCTAAGGAAGAGTGCAAGTGCCCACATAGGCAAACATGCAGCTGTGCTGAAGATAAAGTAGGGAAGTCCAAGGATTGCAAGAAGGGCTTTTCCAAGGCATTTAAGGCCAAGTTTCTCGTGTCCTAATGACTTGAATGAAATACCTGCTTTACGACGATTCCTGTCAAATGCAGCCGCATCAGCAAGGATTTCCTGCATCTTCTGTGGATTTCTCTGGATTGCGTCCTCAATCTCTGCTATAGCCTGTCTGTTGTTGCCTTTTCTCTTTACAAGATCGCAAGATCTGAATCCTGCTGTAAGAATCTTGGTAAGAGACCATTTAGATGCAAGATTTTCATCATCAGGAATATACGTGATGAGTTCAGACATTCTTTGAACAAGTTCCTTGCGGAGAGGCTCATAAAGCTGTGCCTCGTTCTCAACGTTGAGATCAGCGATGAACTCTGTTGCGTTGATCGGTTTTCCCATTGTTACAAGGCATGTGCTTCTGTAGCGGAAATAGTCTCCGTATTCAATTCCCACAGGAACTATGTAAACAGGTCTTTCCTTGCCGAATTTCTCATTTGCAGCTACTGCTGTGCGTATAATGCCTTTTCCGAGCGGAAGAAGCGAGTGAGCAGGTCTGTGGCGTCCTTCTGGGAACATAATGAATGGAACTCCATTCTCAAGTGTTTCCACGATAATTTCGAAGGTTTCGTGGTTTTTAAGCACGTTTCTAAGACCATCTCTCTGTCTGACCATAGGGAGGATGCGTACGAAATGCATTATCTTGGCGATGAACGGTCTCTTGAACATATCCGCTCTTGCTCCGAATACTTTTGCATCATCTGTAGCCTGTAGTACCACCAAGGCATCCATGAGAGTGTTGCAATGGTTAGGTGCGAGGAGTACTGCTCCGTCCTTAGGGAGATTCTCAAGACCAGTAACCTTGATCTTCTTGTAACTCCTTCTGGTACACCAGTCTACAAAAGGCTTGAGGATGTCGTATCTGACGTCGCTCTCGTAGATTTTATTTCTCATAAGATTGGAAATTAGTCTGCCACAACCTCTTTTCGGCCATTCATTTTCCAGCTGTAGGCGAGAGAAAGTCCTGACACGATGTGCCATACACCCCACCAAGCTACGATAACTACCATTCCTCCGTTGTTTGCCCATATTGTTGGGTCAAAGATGTTAGGATTGAACAGGAGAACAAGTCCTAGTCCGGAGTTCTGGATTCCGGTTTCAATTGTGAGGGTACGTCTGTCTCTGAAATGAGTCTTGAAAAGAGTACCAGTACCGAAACCGATGCCGAGAGCAAGAAGGTTGTGAACAAATACTATAAGGAAAATATACTTGATGCACTTGGAGAATGCATCGATATTGTTACCGAATGTAAGGGCTACCATCACGATGAAGAATGCCACAGAAAGATACTGCATAGGCTTTTTAAGCTTCTCAGTAAGCTTTGGAAGGTAGCGCTGGCAAAGGATTCCAAGAACGAGTGGAATACCCAAAAGAATGAAGATTGTCTTGAAGATTTCCCAGAATGGAATGCTCAACTCAGGAATTACAAGATCGTGCTTCTCTGCGAATCTCAAATAAAGTCCGCCCCAGAGAGCGAAGTTCATAGGAGTTGTGAAAACACATGCTGCAGTATTGAATGCTGTAAGAGCTACTGAAAGCTCGTTGTTTCCTTTGGAAAGGGAAGTGATGAAGTTGGAAATGTTTCCTCCCGGACAAGCTGCTACGAGGAGCATACCAAGAGCAATCATAGGACTGATCCAACCGTCAAATGTGATGCATAGAAGGAAAGTCAAAGCCGGAAGTAAAACCAACTGGCAGACAATTCCGAGTATAAGTGATTTTGGATTCTTCAAAATTCCTATGAAGGATCTTGGCTTGATGCCAAGAGCAACTCCAAACATTACAAAGGCAAGAACGATGTTGATGGCATTCATTCCTGCTGCGTTCATGTTCACCTTTATTGCATCCAAACTAGCAATAACTTCTGGACTCATAAATAGATTGTTTTTAGGTTTGCGGTGCTAAGGTACAATATATTTCGATATGTTGTTCCCTAAAGTCTGTAAAAGGGGACTATTTGTGGCGAATTTTTTAACGTGTTTTTATGTGTTTTACAACGATTTGTTCTTACCTGCATTTCTCCGATGATTTCTAACACTTGTCGAATACTCAAATACGTTCATAATTGCCTGTATTATGTTATAACAAAAATGTTACAAGACAAAACAAATGTGTTTTATTGTAAGATATTTAACGAGTTATAATTGCGTGAAATCTAGTATCTAACAGATAGGTTCAGATGCAGAAATGAAGGTGCTTTACCAGAATTTGTTAGCATTTTCGTTGTATTCAAAGCCAGCATCCTCGAGCTTTTTAATTAGTTCTTCCTTGTTGATTTCGAGGTCCTCGCAGAGTGCGTCAAGAGATGGGTAAAAATCCCTTAATTTTAGGTTTACCCAGCTGAAAAGTACGAATGGATCTGATGGAAATGTGCTCATTTTTATCTTTTATTAGGGAGTGCAAAGGTAACGATTTTAACTTTATTTTGTATATTCGCACTGCTAACCCGAAACGCTATGGTGAATATATTTTGCGTCAATACTCAGACTAGTCTCAGCTTCAATGAGGGACATTCTCTTCTGGAAATTCTTGAACATTTTGCACCCGATTTCGAAAGACCATATCCGATTCTTGCAGCGAAGGTGAACAACGTTTGTCAAGGATTGAAGTATCGTGCTTTCAACAGCCGTCAAGTGGAATTTTTAGATTATACCTCTTATGCTGGCCGAAGTGTTTATTGTGCTTCACTCTGTTTCCTTTTGTGTAAGGCTGCTCGAGATTTGTGGCCAGAGTGTAAGATGACTCTACGTCGTCCGATTTCCAAAGGTTACTTCTGTGCTTTGGATAAGGGAGATGGTGTGGCTCTAAATCAGGAGGATGTTGATGCACTCTCTGCAAGGATGCAGGAACTTGTGGTTGCTGACCTTTTGTTCAGACGCTATGAGGTGAAGACTGATGAGGCAATCAGCATGTTCGAGCAGATGGGCTATGGCGATAAGGTCAAGCTTCTTAAGACTTCGGGAGATGTCTATGTGAATTACTATATGCTCGATGATACGGCTGACTATTATTATGAGGCATTGGTGCCAAGTACAGGGTATCTTAAGGTTTGGAATCTGAGCCTTTACAGAGATGGTATGCTGTTGAGAGTGCCGGATCGTCATAAGCCGGAGGAGCTTGCACCGTTTACTGAGCAGCCTAAGACTTTTGAGGTGTTCAGCGAGAATCTCAGATGGAACAAGATCATGGGGCTTGACAATGTCGGTGATGTAAACATTGCATGTCAGAGTGGAGAAGCGCCAGACCTTATCAAGATTGCTGAGGCCCTCCAGGAGAAGAAGATCGTGCAGATTGCTGAGGAGATTGAACGTAGAATGCACGATGAGTCTAATCCATTGAAACTCGTGCTGATAACTGGGCCTAGCTCAAGTGGTAAATCAACTTTCTGTAAGCGTCTTAGTATCCAACTGAAGGCCTGCGGAATACGCCCGATTTCGTTCTCGACCGATGACTATTTTGTAAATCGCCTTGACACTCCTCGTCTTCCTAATGGTGACTTTGACTTCGATAATTTCGATACGGTAGATCATCAGTATCTGCAGAGTGACCTTCTTAAGATCTTGAACGGTGAAACTGTAGAGGTGCCAGAATATAACTTCGTGACTGGTCTTAGAGAATTCAACGGAAAGAAACTTAAACTCGAAGAGGGTTCGGTGCTTCTTATTGAAGGAATCCATGCCTTGAATCCTCGTCTTACAGATAAGGTGGATGAGTCTTCGAAATACAAGATCTTCATCAATACGATTACAAGTATTTCTCTTGATGACCACAACTGTATTCCTACAAGTGATAACCGTCTTATTCGTCGTATCCTCCGTGACTTCAATAAAGGCGCTTTCACAGCTCGAGAATCTATCATGCATTGGCCTAATGTACGTCGTTCTGAGGTTAAGTGGATATATCCATATCAGGAGAATGCAGATGTGCTGTTTAATTCATCGTATATCGTGGAATTCCCGGTAATCAGACCTTATGCTGAGAGAATCCTCATGACTGTGCCTAAGAACTGTCCAGAGTATGGAGAAGTGTGCAGATTGATGAAGTTCTTGAGCTATTTCACGCCTGTTTCAGACAAGGATGTACCTGCTACTTCAATGCTTCGTAGCTTTATTGGAGGCAGCAGTTTATAAACATACAATTATAAATAATAATGGCGCATCCGATCAGATGCGCCATTATTGTGTTATTTAGAGTGGGTTATTTCTCCTCAAGTTTCTTAAGTACCCAACCCTTGTCGAAGTAATAAGTGAACTGTACTTCTTTTGCAGATCTCTGACCATCCTCAAATCCGATAAGGATTCTACCTGCATCAGTTGCATCCTCAGTCTCGTAGATTACCTCAGCAACAGCTGTAATAACTCCCTTGTCCTCAAGAATCTGGATGTTTCTTGCCTTAATAGCCTTTACTTCACCAGCTTTAAGATATTTAACCTCCTTGATCTCATCTACTTCCATGTAAAGCTTGTACTGGAGAGAGTCAATTCTGACTGTAGGGTCATTCTTAGAATCCTTAAGAACTTCCTTAGGCTTGCGCTGGCTTGTAGTCTTCTCCTTAGCTTTTTTTGTCTCCTTAGGCTCTTTCTTCTCAATGAATGGGTTAGGAATCTCTTCCCAAGCCTCCTCAAGATCTACCTGATTCCAAGGGTATTTGTTATAATCAACCTCTTCGCTTACAAGATCCTTATCAATCTGTGGCTTTGCCTCTGGACGCTCGTCAACAGCAAGTCTTTCACCCTTCTTAGTGAGTTTTACGTCTACAACGTAGTGATCCTCGAAGTCATATGATGTACCGTTTACCCATCTGTACTCGATGTCCTCATAAGACCACCAACCGTAACCTCTGATTACCTTGTAAGCCTTCTTATATGATTTCTTTGATTTCTCCCACCAAGCATATCTTGTAATATCGTACTCAATAAGTCCTGCAACTTCGAGTTTAGCAAGGTACTGTCTTGCTACTGCGTCGTTACACTCGTAAGTTCCAACTGCGATTTCTGCATAAAGCTCAGATTCTGCGTCCTCTACGAGTTTCTGGTTAACTTCCTTCACGATTGTCTTTGACGAGATTGGCTTAGGCTCGCTGTTTCCACAGCTTACGAGTAGCATAGATACAGATGCAAGTGCTACTACTCCGATTAGATGAAATCTTTTCATGATGTTAGTATTAGTTGTTAATAATAGAATTGTCGCGAACACCTAACAAAGTTAATAAATTAAAATCTTTTATTGCAACCAGAGCGACATAAAATAAGGGTTGGCGCTGTGCCAACCCTATAAATTAGGTAGAACCGTAAGCCGGTTTCTGTTTTATTCTGCCATTTATCTTCTCGACCTACCCCCCGGAAAAGAGCGGGCAGCCCTTCTGCCCTTGCGGACGCTCCGGTATACATGGTCTTTCTGGCCCTGGTGCCGTCACCACTATATGTCGCCATATAATGTCGTGAGCTCTTACCTCGCGGTTTCATCCTTACCTTGCGGCGGTTTGTTTTCTGTTACGGCATTCATAAGATTACTCCCATCTGTGCTTTCCACAGCAGGGTGCCCTTGCCAGTCCGGACTTTCCTCTATTATCAGCGATAATAGCGACAGATCATTCTACCTATTATCTAGTAAGAACTATTTCTTGTAGCCGAGTTTGCGCTCTAGCTTGTCGTTCTGTGCGTTGATTTTCTCAACAGCCTTGATAAGGCCAGGAGTGATGTCCTCACAGTGTTTGTGGCACTGCATTGACTTAGAGTACATACGTCCGATGCAGAAGTTGCTGTGCTCACATCCGCTGCAATGCTTCTCATCTGCCTGCATCTTATTCACGAAGTCTGTGTCTTCGAGTACGGCACGACCCATCTGAATCATAGGGAAGCCCTTGTCAAGTGCCTCGTCAGCTGTCTCGCGTGAAATAACTCCACCTACATATACAAATGGGAAGTCAGGCATTGCTGCACGGAACTTAAGCGCGTCTTCCATAAAGAAGAGAGGCTTAAATGGTACTGTAGGTGCTACAATCTTACCTGCAAGACCAACTCCGAGCTTGAGCCACCATTTGCTCCATGGGAAGTAGTGTACAATCGGCTTAACCGGGAACTGTCCGCGCATCACATACTGTGGGTGACGGCTTACGAATCCTCCTGAGAGTACGATAGCCTCAATTCCGAGGTTGCGAAGCTCCTTAGCGACTTCAATAAGTTCCTCAGTTTCCTGTCCACCCTTGAATCCGTCGCGAGTGTTAAGCTTAGCGAAGAGTGCTACTTTTCCTTTACCTGCAGCAACTGCCTTCTTGACGCACATTCTCATGAAACGCATTCTGTTGTCGAGGCTTCCTCCAAACTCGTCACGTCTCTTGTTTGTATAAGGAGATAGGAACTGTGAGATCAGGTAACCATGTCCGGCGTGGATCTCGATTGCGTCGAAACCAGCCTCAATTGCAAGCTCTACAGCGTGACCATATGCGTCAGCAACCTCGTTGATCTGCTTCATGTTCATTTTCTGAACGAAAGTAGGAGAGTAGAGGTTGAATCCGCGGCTTGCTCCGTATGGCATGCATCCACAGATGGTTCTGTGTGACATGTTACCACAGTGACCTAGCTGGATAGATGCTTTAGCACCTTCTGCGTGGATGGCGTCTGTGAGCTTCTTGAGCTCTGGAACAATTTCTTCGCGCATCCAAAGCTGGTTCTCAAATGAGAGACCGCTCTGACATACTGCAGCATAAGCTACTGTTGTCATTCCGATGCCTCCGCGTGCTACAGCAGTGTGGTAGTCGAAAAGCTCCTTTGATGGTCTCTGACCAGGGCACATTGCTTCGAAAGCGGCAGATCTGATCGTTCTGTTCTTGAGCTCGATCGGACCTATTTTGTAGGGTGTAAATAATTCGCTCATAATATATTACCAAATGAATGGTATGATATGTTTCTTGTTTAGTTTTGTGTATTCCTCTCCGAATTCAGCCTCGTACTTTTCAGTGAGAGACTTGGCACGTGGGCCGAGGTTCGCAAATGTCCATACAGCGAAAAGAAGTCCGGCAGGAGACCAAGTAAGGATGGCGAAACCAACCCACTCTGTGAACTCTCCGAAATAGTTTGCTGAGGTTACATATTTATAGAATCCCTTGCGAGGAATATAGTGCTTTGTGTCACCAGGCTTGCGGAGGTTGCGAATAACATGGTCTGAGTGCATGTTGATTGCCATACCTGCAAAGAATATAAGTGCTCCGATAATGAACTGTGGGCTCCATAGCCAGTCAAGCTGGTACATTCCACCATTGAGGTTAGGATTGTAGAGCCATTCGCCGATTACATATGCATTGAAGGTGTTGAATGTCATACCCATCAACATTACCGCTATAGGCATCTTGCTCTTTCCGCGCATGAGGAGCGGGAATATGAATGATCTCTGGAAATAGTGTAGCAGGAAAAAGGATGCAAGAATGTAAAGTACAAGGTTTGAGCATCCGTTAACTGCGCCACCTTGGCTGGCGAATCTGAGGGTGTAATAAAGCATATAGCCAAACGAAGGTGCTTCCATAAGCACCCAAGCTACTTTATTATTGATCTTAGGTCCCCAGTTTGAGGTAGAAAGATATCCGTAACCAGCTTTGAAGAAGAACAAAGCAACGAAAACAACTACCGCCATTGCAGCCATTGCTGCTACTATAATATAATATGTATTCATAGTTCTAATCTGAATAGAACCGCAAAGGTAAGATAATTTTTCCAAAATGTATTTTTTAATTACTTTTGTGTCCATCAGTATGAATCAAAACACAATGAGAACACTATTTTTCATATTTGCAATGACCTTTATGCTATGCTCATGCTCAGGCTCTGAGGTGAAACAGTACAAGCTGGAAGTAGTTGCAGAATATCCGCACGATACACAATCATATACGCAAGGACTCTTCTTTGAGAACGGCAACTTGTACGAGAGTACAGGTCTTAACGGAAAGTCGACATTCCGTCATGTTGACCTTCAGACAGGTAAGGCTTTGAAGAGATTTGATTTCGATAAAAAGTATTTTGTAGAAGGCTCTGTGATGTATGATGGTAAGTTGTACATTCTTACCTGGGAGAACCGTGTGGCATTTGTTTATGATGCGGAAACTCTTGAGTATAAGTCGACTCTGAGATATTCTCGTCCGGGATGGGGACTTACTACTGATGGCAAGCAGCTGATCGCATCAGATGGTACTGCTAATCTCTATTTCCTTGATGGCGACCTTAAATTAGATCATAAGGTTATTGTAAAGCTTGAGGATAAGCCTGTGAGATGGCTCAATGAGCTTGAGTATATTGATGGTAGAGTATGGGCGAATATCTATACTTCAGATGAAATTGTGATAATCAACCCGCGTACAGGAAAGGTAGATGGAGTGGTGGATTGCACGGGACTACTTCCTCGCGAGTTGCATACGGTTACTACTGATGTTCTGAATGGTATCGCATACAATCCACAGGATGGGAAAATCTATCTGACCGGAAAGAACTGGCCGAAGCTATATGAAGTAAGGCTTGTAGAGAAATAAATCAGATAAAAAAATAAATGCAGTCACTAGCTTAGTGGCTGCATTCCTTTTCTGTCTAAAGCAACTTTGTGAAGCTTATATCCTAGACGGCGTAGCTGAATGGCTGCACCGATTCTGTACATGACCTTGACTGTGCGAGCAAAGATATGGAAGGCTTTTACTGTCTGGCGTTCGATCTGCTCGTGCTGAATGAAGGTAGAAGCCTTCTGTGCGCAGACTAGAAGAATATTAACCAGCTGCTTTGCTTCAGGCGAGTCAAGCTTAAGTCCAAGAATATTCTGGACTATGTACTCATCCATGTCGTCGAATCCGCGTGGGCCATGGAGGCTGGAGTAGTCTGTTCCATGGTGACGTCCCCAGTCTGCATCCCACCACTTTGCTACTGCCATGCCGGCGTAACCAGCGCATGCAATTGCGAATTCAGGGTAGCTATTTACTTCAGGAAGTGCCTCGGCGATGTACTCAGGTGCCCATTCTTTCCATTTCTGGTCAATGTCTTCTGAGTTAAGAAGCTGTCCATCAAGCATTCCAAGGCTAGAGACTGTTCTTACAAGTTCGTTGAGGAGGTTCTCCTCATATGCATCGAAATATTGTGTGTTTTCTTCCATATTCAATCAGTGTTTTTAACCATAAAAGGGCCGTAAAAAATCCCGCATCACTGCGGGATTTTTTCTTGTTAGTAGTGTAGTGTATTCCCTTACGGGATGATTAATTATTAGTGGTTAGAAACGTCTAAGTGACATAGATTTGTTATGTCTCGTGCAAATATAATTATTAAATCGTTATTTGCAAATAAAATTGAGGTTTAATCTTCCAAAAGACTTGGTCTCAGGCGCTTTGTTCTTTCAATTGCCTGCTCATCCTGCCACTGACGGATAAGTTTAGGGTTTCCACTTAGCAGAACCTCAGGGACTTTCCATCCGTTGAACTCTGCTGGACGTGTGTAGATCGGAGCTGAAAGAAGACCGTCCTGGAAACAGTCGCTCAAAGCAGATGTTTCGTCAGTCAGTGCTCCCGGAATAAGACGGATGATCGAGTCTGCAAGAATTGCTGCAGGAAGCTCTCCGCCGCTAAGAACATAGTCTCCCACGGAAATCTCTCTTGTGATGAGGTGCTCTCTGATTCTGTGGTCGATACCCTTATAGTGTCCGCATAGCAGAATGATGTTTTCTTTGAGTGAAAGCTCGTTGGCGATATTCTGGTTCAATATCTCTCCGTCCGGTGACATGTAGATGATCTCCCCATATTCTCTTTCCGCCTTAAGCTCTTCGATCATATTGTATACTGGCTCCAGCATAAGTACCATTCCTGCGTCTCCGCCATAACTGTAGTCATCGACCTGCTGACGAGGTCCTTTGCCATATTTGCGAAGGTTGTGAACGTGGATTTCCACAAGTCCCTTCTTGATAGCACGACCTACGATTGAGTGGCTGAGCGGGCTTTCTAGAAGCTCTGGTACAACTGTGATGATATCAATCCTCATAATTATATTATGTCAAAAGGTTGTTAATGGTGCAAAAATAGTGTTTTCGTACGAATTTTACTAAAATTATGGTATATTTGCAGGATGTATTATTAACAAACTAAAACTCCATTATTATGAGTGAAGAGATTATCCCTGATGTAATCGCATCAGATGTACCTGAGGCAGTCGAGCATCTTATCGTTGAGGAGCAGACTGTTAATTATTCTGAGAAGAACCTTGCTGAGCTTGTGCAATTGTTTGAGGCGCTTGCTGCTGATGAAGAGAGAATGAAGAAGTCAAAGGATGCTGAAATTCTTAAGGCTGCATTCTACAAGAGACTTCATAAGGAGAAGGCTGAGGCTGGATTGAGCGTTCCTGAAGTTGTTGAGGGTGAGGAAGATGATGCACCAGTTGCTGAGGTGGCTACAGAAAATCCGTTTATTGAAATTGAAAGAGGCTTCAAGGAGCTTTATAATAAGTACAAGGCAGAGAAGGCTGAGTACAACAGGCAGCTTGACCAGGAGCGTGAGAACAATCTCGCTGCAAAGGAGGCTGTCATTGCTGAACTTAAGAACCTTATCGAGAAGCAGGAAGATGTGAATGCAACATTCCCTGCATTCCGTGAGATTCAGAACAAGTGGAGAGCAATCGGCCCTGTTCCTGCTCAGAGCTACAGAAACATCAATGAGACATATCAGCTCTATGTCGAGCAGTTCTATGATATGGTTAAGATCAATCGCGAACTTCGTGACCTCGATTTCAAGAAGAACCTTGAGGTGAAGGAGGAGTTCTGTGCATTGGCTGAAAAACTTGCTGAGAGCGAGAATGTTGTTGAAGCATTCAAGGAACTTCAGAAACTCCATGAGCAGTGGAAGGAGTATGGCCCAGTTGCTAAGGAGTACAGAGAGCAGATCTGGGATCGCTTCAAAGCTGCAACAGCTGTAGTAAACAAGAAGTATCAGGCATATTATGAGGGTCTTAAGGAGCAGCAGGCTGATAACTTTGCGAAGAAGACAGTTCTTTGCGAGAAGGTTGAGGAGATTGCTGCCAGAGAGGTAGGATCATCAAATGACTGGAATGCATTCTCAAAAGAAATTGAGGAACTTCAGAAGGAGTGGAAGACTATCGGCTTCGCTTCAAAGAAGGACAATCAGAAGGTGTATGAGCGTTTCCGCGCAGCATGCGATGATTTTTACGGCCGCAAGCGTGAATTCTACACTGACTACAAGGACAATATGAATGCTAATCTTGATAAGAAGGTGGCTCTTTGCGAGGCTGCTGAGGCTTTGAAGACTAGCACAGATTGGAAGAAGACAACTGATCAGTTCATTTCACTTCAGAAGCAGTGGAAGGAGATTGGAGCAGTTCCTCGTAAGAAGTCGGAACTTCTTTGGAAACGTTTCCGTGCAGCATGCGACGAGTTCTTCGCTGAGAGAGACAAGCAGGCAAAACCAGAGAATGATTTCTACGCAAACCTTAAGGCTAAGCAGGCGATTATCCAGGAGATTCGTGCTTACGAATTGAAGGGAGATGCTTCAGATCAGGAGGCTATGCGTCAGTTCCAGGCAAGATGGCAGGAGATCGGCTTCGTTCCATTCAAGGAGAAAGATAAGGTTGCACAGGCATACAAAGAGGCGCTTCAGGCTACATTCCCTAAGGAGCCACGTCGTCCACGTTCTGCAGCTAAGGCTCCTAAGTCAGAAAAGGAAATCCTTATCCAGAAGTACAACCAGCTCGAACAGGATGTCATCACTTACGAGAATAACATCGGTTTCTTCTCAATGTCGAAGAATTCTGAGCCGCTCATCAAGCAGATGCAGGAAAGAATCGCTCAGGCTAAGGTAGAATTGAACGCCCTTGCAGCGCAGATCCGCGCTCTCAAAGAGGCTGAAACACAGGAATAACTAATTATATATAAATGAATAAGAATACAATTATCGGATTTGTTCTGATAGGCTTGATAATGTTCGGTTTCTCGTTCTATCAGTCAAAGCAGTATCAGAAACAGGCAGAGGCTCAGGCGCAGCTTGATTCCATCGCGATGGTGGAGAGAGCAATGCAGGCAGCCGCAGATTCGGCACTAGTAGACTCGGGAGAGACTACTGCCGTAAAAGTACAGGTAGAAAATACACCGGTTTATAAGGATAGCCTGCTTAATCAGGCGAGAAATGCACAGGAGCAGATCGTAGCTCTCGCAAATGATAAGATCAATGTTGAGTTCACTACAAAGGGTGCTCAGTTCCACAGTGTCAAGATCAATGACTACATGTCATACGACAGCACTGCGTTGTATCTTGTCAAGCCTCAGATGAGCCAGTATGGTATCAATCTTTATGCAGGCGAGTATATCAATACAAAGGATTTTGTTTTCGATGTAGTCGAGCACAATGATTCAGTTCTCGTGATGAGAATGCCGTTCTCAAATGGTGGTTACCTCCAGCAGAAGTACACTCTTGCAGCAGGTTCATACCATGTAAGTAACGAGCTTAGCATCAGTGGAAATGTAATCCCACGTAATGTTTCAAGTCTTGATATCGACTGGACTCTTACAGTTCCACGTCTCGAGAAGGGTTATAAGAACGAGAAGCAGTATTCAAAGCTTGATTACTACTTCGATGGAGATAAGAAGCCAGAGCAGATCGGTCGTGGTCGCGATGGTTCAGAGAGAGTTAATGCTAAGTTCAAGTGGTTTGCATTCCAGCAGCAGTTCTTCTCTGCTATCATGACTGCACCACAGGAGTTTGCTTCATCTGATGATCTTTCTGTGAAGTTCTTCTCTGAGGATGAGTATAAGGAGCAGGGTAAGCTCATGACATGCCACGCTAAGCTTCGTTCAGAGTTCCAGCCAGGTCAGGATGTGGTTATCCCTTATGAGTTCTACTTCGGACCTAATGACTATGAGGTACTTAAGTCATACGATCAGAGCTATGAGGATATCATTCCACTTGGAGGATGGATTGTGAGCTGGATCAGCCGTTTCGTGATTATCCCATGCTTCGCTTTACTTGGTAGATTCCTTACAAATTATGGTCTCATCATTCTTTTGATGACTATACTCATCAAGATTGTGGTGTCTCCACTTACCATCAAGTCATATAAGTCTTCAGCCAAGATGCAGGTGCTTAAGCCTGAGATCGATCAGCTTAACAAGAAGTATCCAAATGAGAAGGATGCAATGAAGAAGCAGCAGGCTATGATGGATCTTTATCGTAAGGCTGGCGTTAGTCCGATGGGAGGATGTCTTCCAATGTTGCTCCAGATGCCTGTGCTTTTCGCGATGTTCCGTTTCTTCCCGGCTTGTATTGACCTTCGTCAGCAGAAGTTCCTTTGGGCAGATGACTTGAGTGCATATGATTCTATTGTGGATTTCGGATTTAATGTTCCGCTTCTTGGTGATCACCTTTCATTGTTTGCACTTTTGATGGCGGTGACAATGTTCTTCTACTCAAGAATGACTTCTGGACAGATGTCAGATGATCCTAACATGGCAGGAATGAAGTTCATGAGTTTGTGGCTTATGCCAATCATGATGTTCTTCATCTGTAACAATCTTTCTGCTGCGCTTAGCTACTATTACCTTCTTTCTAATATCATTACAATGGGCCAGACATGGTACGTTCGTAAGTTTATTGTGACTGAGGATAAGGTACGCGCAGAGATGGTTGCAAATGCTAACAAGCCTAAGCAGAAGTCTAAGTGGCAGATGCGATTGGAGGAGGCTCAGAGAATGCAGCAGCAGATGCAGAATCAGAATCGTAGATAATGATAAAAGAAATTGTTTATAGATTAAATAAGGAGCTGCCAGCAACTGTAAAGTTGGTGGCAGTTTCTAAATTCCACCCTTTTGAAGCTATTCAGGAGGCTTATGAGGCCGGTCAGAGGATCTTCGCTGAGAGTCGTCCGCAGGAGTTGCTGGCAAAGGTTAAACGCCTCGAGGAACTTCGTGCCGAGAGGGGAGAGGACTATATGTCAGGTATCCAATGGCACTTCATCGGTCATCTTCAGACTAATAAGCTGAAGATGGTTCTGCCATACGTTTCTCTTGTGCAGTCAGTCGATTCTGAAAGATTGCTGAATGCTATCCAGACATGGGGCGCAGCCAATGGAAAGGTGATTCCTGTGCTGCTTGAGCCACATGTTGCAGCAGAGGAAACAAAGCAGGGATTTGCTCCAGAGGAGGTATATGAGATTCTACAGAAATCCTCAGAGTACGATTATATTCGTTTTTGCGGTCTTATGGGTATGGCAACCTTCACAGATGACGAGTCTGTAGTCCGTGCTGATTTCGCAGCGTTGAGGTCTATATACGACAACTGCCGCGAACGATTTGACTCGCTGGCGGCAGATTTTAATGAGTTCTCTATCGGAATGTCGGATGATTATCCACTTGCCATCTCTTATGGCTCGACAATGGTCCGAATCGGTTCGATGATATTCGGTGAGAGAGGGTAGTGGTTAACTACGGATAATGCGTTCCACAGCCTCGAAGATCTCGCTATCGTTTTCGTAAGGATAAATATTGAAATAGGGGTTTCCCTTCAACATCGCTGAAAGCTGTGTCTTTGTTCTATTATAGAATATATGACATGGCTTTCCGCATTTTTCAGCATATGCCAACTCATATCCGACTCCAAGTGACGGGCATGTGCACTCTGCAATCACCAAGTCGCATCCCCTCAGCCATTCCATGTCCTGTTCGTAGATTTCAGCATCTCTCTTGGCATGTTCCAGGACATTGAGATGAGGATTTCCGATATGTTCGGTAAGGACGATGTCTGTCTCCTTTATGTGCTCGATAATCTGCTGATAAAGAGCTGCATCCACTCTTCCACCTCTGATTGATCCGGCGAAATAGATCTTCTTACTCATTGCTGTTCTTTTCAAGTTCTTGAATCATTGCTTTGGCAACTGCTGATGATGCTCCTGAGCCTCCAAGGGACTCGCGGATGAGAGCATAATCCTTAAGCATTGCTTCACGATACTGCTGGTTCTCAATCAGAGCGCGTACTTCCGACATGATAGCATCCGAGTTGCAGTCTTTCTGAATGAGTTCTCTGAATGCCAACTTATTGATAATCAGATTTCCAAGACTGATGTACTTAATTTTTATGATGCTCTTGGCAATCATGTAGGTAATAGGATTTGTGATGTATCCGACTACCTGAGGCGTGTTGAAAAGAACAGTTTCAAGTGATGCCGTACCAGAGTTTACTACTGCAGCTTCTGCGTTCTTGATGATGGCCTGAGTCTCGCCGAAGAGTACGGTGATATACTTCTTGTGTTCGTCTGTGAGATAGCGCTCATAGTCCTTCATTGTGCGTGAAGGAGCTCCTGCAATGAGGAATTTATAATCTGAATATTCTGCAGTTGAGTGGAGCTTGGCGGCCAACTCAGTGAGGACTGGCATCATCTTCTTGATTTCACCTTTTCGTGAGCCAGCAAGAAGAGCGATATGCGGTCCCTTCTCGAGATTGCATCTTTCAAGGAACTCGTCTTTAGATTCGTACATCGCCTTGGATGTGTCGACTGCATCTACAAGTGGATTTCCACGATAGATGTAATCAATGCCCTTCTTATCGAAATATTCTTTCTCGAATGGGAATACAATAAAGAGCTTATCCACATATTCCTTGAGCTTATTGATGCGGCTTTCGCGTGATGCCCATACCTTTGGGGCAATGTAATAAAATACCTTGAAGCCAGCATTGTGAGCGAATTCCGCAATTTTGAAGTTAAAGCCAGGGTAGTCAATCAAGATAACTACATCCGGGTTCCAGGAGATGATATCCTTCTTGCAGAATCTTACATTACCCAGGAGCTTTGGAGCCTTTGCGAGTACCTCTACAAAGCCCATTACAGCTCCTTCTTTATAATGTCTGACTAAGCCGGTTGACTCAAGTGGATTCTTGATTTTTTGTGGTCTTGGACCCTCGAGGCTGATATTGTTTGTTGAAAATGCAGCTGTAATATCATATGGAGCTGCGTTTTGCCAGCTTTCCCATACTGATAGCATCAAGTCACCACCCCAGAAACGTATGTCTGCGTGTGGATCTTCTGCATAGATGCCTTTCATCAGGTTTGAACCATGAAGGTCACCTGATGCTTCGCCTGCTATGATATAGTATTTCATTTTACAGTGTTTTGTTCAAAAGAACAGTAAGTCTCTTTGTCTCTTCGTAGTCAGTACAATCAAGATTGTGGGCAACTACGCTGATATATCCCTTCTGAAGTAATCTATGATCAGCCTCAGAGTTGTTGCGAGGGTCGTCCTTGAAGTCTCCTACCATCATATATAGGTCTTCACCTTCCTCAAGAACCGGATTGGAACTCTGTCCGAGCAGTTCTGGAGTCAGTCCATATTTTTCATAGAACTTTACATCCCACGCCTGGAACTCGCGCACCCAACGTCCTTTGCCCTGGTAGCCTACGCGTATTCCCTTGATTTCCTTTACCGGAATGCTAGGGAAATTGACGTTATAGTAAACGCCGAACTTTCCTGTACGCTCTGACATTAATTTTTCAAAAATGTCTCCAAAGTACTTTTCGACAGCACTGAAATCTGCGTCAACATGGAAATCATCAAGGGATACTCCAATTGCAGGAATACCATTAAGGGCAGCCTCTGCTGCTGCTCCGAGTGTGCCGGAATAGCATGATGCTGTGGAAGCGTTGGAACCATGGTTGATACCAGAAACAACTACGTCAGGGAACTGATTCAAGAATATTGTATTCAGTCCGAATTTTACGCAGCTTGCAGGAGTCGCATCTACATAATGCCATCCGTTTCCGAGGTCTTTGTGGGCAATCTGCTTGAAGCCAAGTGACACGGCCATGGACATGCCTGACTGGTGGGTTTTAGGTGCAATTACTGTAACTTCACCATATTTCTTCATGATGTTTGCAAGGACCTGAATTCCTTTAGCTTGATAGCCGTCGTCGTTGGTTATTAGTATGCGCATTTCTTATATCAAATTTTCACAAATATAATCAATAATTGAGATTTTTTTCTAAATTTGCATCGTTTTTCTGGGGATGTGCCTTGGAACGACTGAAATGATAGTTAAAGTATAACTTTTATATAAACATTTTTAAACGATGATTAAAATTGGTATTAACGGTTTCGGCCGTATCGGTCGCATGGTTTTCCGTGCTGCTGTTGAGAACTTCTCAAACGACATTCAGGTTGTAGGTATCAACGACCTTCTCGAGCCAGAGTATCTTGCTTACATGCTTAAGTATGACTCAGTTCACGGTCAGTTCAAGGGTGAGGTTGCTGTTGAGGACGGCGCACTCGTAGTTAACGGTAACAAGATTCGTCTTACTGCAGAGATGGATCCAGCTAACCTTAAGTGGGATGAGGTTGGAGCTGAGGTAGTTGTTGAGTCAACTGGTCTCTTCCTTGAGGATGAGAAGGCTCGCAAGCACATCACAGCTGGTGCTAAGAAGGTAATCATGTCTGCACCTTCAAAGGA
>JAFYVM010000070.1 GCA_017549145.1 Bacteroidales bacterium | reverse complement strand
GGAGTACATCGTGAACGAGATCCAGGAGGTTTACCGTCTCCAGGGTGTGAAGATCAACGACAAGCACTTCGAGATCATCGTTCGTCAGATGATGAGAAAGGTACAGATCAACGATCCAGGTGACACAGAATTCCTCCCAGAGGAGCTTGTGGACAAGTGGTTGTTCATGGATACAAACGACAGCATCTACGGTAAGTTCTATGTGATGGATGCCGGTGACTCTCAGATATACGAGGAGGGCGACATCATTACTGCACGTGAGATGAGAGGCGAGAACTCTTCACTCGAGCGTCAGGGACTTAAGTTGATGGTTCTTCGTGAGGCTAAGCCTGCTACAGCAAGTCAGGTTCTCCAGGGTATCACAAGAGCAGCGTTGAAGACTAACAGCTTCATCTCAGCTGCATCATTCCAGGAGACTACTAAGGTCCTTAGCGAGGCAGCTATCAGAGGCCGTGTCGATACTCTCGAGGGTCTTAAGGAGAACGTTATCTGCGGACACCCGATCCCAGCAGGTACAGGTCAGAAGGAGTTCCAGGAAATCCTTGTTACTCCAACCTCTGAGATCCAGAAGAATCTTGCAGATCTTTAACAGATTAACATATTACTTGAAGCCGGCCTGTGATGGTCGGCTTCTTTTTCTATTATTCTTGGAAAAGTTCGTAAAATTTCATAATTTTGACCGATTTGTATAGAAACTCCTGTATTATGAAACTTAGAAATATATTTTCTGTTTTACTAGCGTCAGTTGTGATGCTGTCTTTCAATGCTTGTGATACTCTTCCAGGTGATGTAAACTCTTCTGTAGTAGAGGATGTTAAGTTCATTCTTCGTGAGGATGCTATTGAACTTAATACCGCTGCTATTCGTGTGAAACATAATGCATCTGCTGATGTTATGTGGGTTTATATGCAGACTGAAGATCTTGAATCTGATGCTGATGTCCTCATCGCTGAGCGTGTTGAGAACGAGTATCAGTTTACAGAGCAGATTGTTGCTTATCAGGGCAATAATAAGAGTGTGCACCTAAGCGGTCTAGAGGCTAAGAAGAGATATCGTGTCATTGTCAAGGCTATTGATGATGAGGGTAAACTTTATGGCAAGGCAGCTTCCTTGATTTTTAAGACAAGACGCAATCCGGATCTTTGGGAAGTAAATGATAACTGGACACTTACAAGAAACAATGAACGTACCTCAAAGGTAGTTTCTGGCTCATCAGAGATTCAGGAGTATGAGAACTTTGAGTGCAAGAGCAAGGACCAGGAGGCATATATCGTGCTTACTTTGGCAAAGGCTGATTTCCAGAATTACCCTAAGGCAGAGGGACACAAGGATGTGAAGAGAACTTTGTTTGAGGACTATTACGCAGACTTTATCAAGTCAAATGACTATAAGAGCAGAATTCTCAAGGGTGACAGCAACTGGAATGAGGAGCGTCTTCGCTCAGGAGATTATGTAGTATTCATGATCGGTCTTGATGATGAGAATGAGCTTTCAGGACTTTACAAGCAGTTCAATATTACTGTAGAGCCAGAGCAGCCGACAGAGGCTTATAACAACTGGTTAGGTTGGTGGGAGATTTCATTCCCTAATGGTGCAACACCATGGAATATCTATATTGATGACCTTGATCCTAATATGTGGTTCACTTCAGTTGGTTGGGAGCCAGAGTACATCGTTGCAGACGTGACTAACATGCCGCTCAAGCTTTATTTCAGCAAGAGTACAGGAGAAATCTATTTCGTATCTCAGGAAGTTGCTACCGGCAATGATGGTAGTGTAGTTTATTACTACGGAACATTCCCTTATGGACAGTACCAGACAGTTCTTGATTACGACAATGTAAGAGTCGCAAATGCTCGTTTCACTAATGTTGCCAGCAGCGAGGCTGTCATCAATGGCCTTGGAATGAACCTCGCAGGAGTTGGTGAGATTACATTCACTTACGGTCTTTTCTATATAAGATACTCGGCTACAACTGCTCAGGCTGTTAGTGCTTCGATTCCTGATTTCCCATGGACAATGAAGAAGATTGATAACCTACAATAATCAGTATTTAACCAATTCCCTTAAACATAATGAAAAGAATAATTTCTTTAACTGCGCTTTTCTCTCTTGTTGCAGTTCTATTCATCGGTTGTTCTCAGGTTGACAACTCACTTGGAAAATCTATGGGCCGTTGGGAAGGCTTCGGAGTTGAGTCAATGACTCAGAGTCACGAAGCAGGTCTCGACTATATAGAGGTGACAATGAACACTGTTATCGGAAAGGATACTGCCGGTGTTCGTGACAGAGCTGCTCTTTTGAAGTCTCAGATCGATTCTGCTGGTCTTCAGATCTGGTCAGTTCATTTGCCATATTCTAAGAAGGTCGATATTTCTTCTATTGACAGCACAAGAAGAGTTAATGCAGTAAACTATGTTGCTGACATGATTCGTGTTGCTGCAGTATTCAATCCTAAGTATCTCGTTCTTCATCCAAGCTACGAGCCTATCGCTCCAGATGAAAGAGCAGAGAGACTAGAAAACAGCCACGAGTCAATTGGTATTCTTGCTCCTGTAGCAAAGGAAATCGGTGCAGTTCTTTGTATTGAGAACCTTCCACGTACTTGCTTGGGAAGAAGCGGTGAGGAGATGATGGCCCTTATCGAGGGTTATGATGAGGTTGGTCTTTGCTTTGATATCAACCACCTTATCTATCAGAGCCACGAGGATTATTTCAAGGCAGTCGCTAAGGGTAAGATCAAGACTGTACATATTTCAGACTATGACTTTGCTGATGAGAGACATCTTCTTCCTGGCGTAGGTAAGATTGATTGGGAGCCAGTTTGGAAGAACGTCAGAAAGAACGGATACAAGGGTATCATGATGTATGAGACTGATGCGACTCCTGCAGAACTCGCTGGTGCACGTGATATTCTTCTTGGTAAGGTAAAGCTTGAGAAGAGCAATATTGACGCTGATTCACTTGCATTCTGTAATGCTGATTGGCAGATCACTGAGCTTGAAAGGGGAGCGCAGGCATTGTATGCACAGGTTCCAATGTTCTTCTCTATGCAGAGTATCAGTGTAGTTAAGTATCCTGCTGCTCAGTTCAAGAGTGAAGTTCTTCACAGACCTGCAGAGACAGCTGGTAAGCCAAGTGAGATTGGAAAGGAGATCGGAGCATTTGCCGTGTTGAATGCTGCATATTTCCACGTTAAGCAGCTTATCCCTTCAGTATATTTCCGTGTTGGTGAGAATCTTTATGGTACAACACATCCAACTGAGACTTATCGTGTAAACGGTGTTGTTGGTTTCAAGGATGCCGAAGGAAAGGAGATGATGATTGAGTATGCAGATACTACTCAGTACGATGCAGTCGCTGGCGATTGGCATACAGTATTGGCTACAGGTCCTATGCTTGTTGATGAGGGCAAACTTGTAGTTCCACTTCTTACAGGTGACGATGCAGACGGCGATAATATCGCTGCTATGCAGGAAGAGCAGAAGAAGGGTGTAGTGAAGCATAGAACTCACTATTCATCAGCTCAGTTCTATGACAAGAGACATCCAAGAGCTGCAGTCGGTAAGGATAATGAGGGTAATATCTACTATGTTGTTATCGACGGCCGTTTCAAGGGTCAGGGTGATGGAGCAAGTATTTATGAGACTGCTTACATCTGTAAGATGCTTGGTATGACAGAGGCTATCAACCTTGATGGTGGTGGATCATCAGCTGTATGGGCTAAGGAAACAGGTGTTCTTAACCATCCTTATGATAATAAGAAGTTTGACCATGAGGGTGAGAGAGTGGTTCCTAACCTTATCGTAGCTTACTAATATTTACAGCATATATTAAGGAGATGACTAATAAGGTCATCTCCTTTTTCGTTATATGAAGACAGTGGCGATAGGGTAAGTTTGGATAGGTTCCGTCGGAACAAGTTCCGACTTCATCCCTCCCACGACTTCGTCGCGGGCCCCTCCCTCTAACATGGCCGAGGGTGGCCATGCCAACCAAACTTACCCTACCGCCACCTTTATATGTAGCCTCAATAGCACTGCTATCCAGATGTTCAACTATAGCATCAAGTACGCGTTCTGGATCATTTTCAGGGATAAAGTCACCGATACAGTGAGGAAAAAAGAGAATCGTTCTGATTGTACGATTTATATGTTACCTTTGCCATGTCAGTTAGAGTTAAGGTATTATTTTGATTTCGCACTTCAAATATAACAAAACTTCCTGACATTAATATAGCTATTCCTTTGATTATCAAAAGAATAGCTATAT
>JAFYVM010000069.1 GCA_017549145.1 Bacteroidales bacterium | reverse complement strand
GTAAGATACTGACGGTGTCCGTTACACTTCTGGTAACCTTTACGACGTTTCTTCTTGAAAACAAGAACCTTCTTGCCCTTGCAAGTGTCGTCAAGTACTGTTGCTGTAACCTTAGCACCCTCAACGTAAGGTGCACCTACCTTAACTGCTCCGTCCTCGTCGATAAGGAGTACCTTGTCGAACTCAACAGCAGCACCCTTCTCAGCCGCAAGGCGGTTGACGAAGATTTCCATACCAGCCTCTACTTTGAACTGCTGGCCTGCAATGTCTACGATTGCGTACATAAAAACTTAAATTATTAAAAGTTTTAGACAGCAGGCGGCTACCTCTGTAGCTCTTTTACAATAGCCTGTCAATCTGTTAATTATCTTCTTTGTAAAATTACTGCTCGTCCTGGAGCTGCATCTGCTGAACGTAGATAGCCTTCTGCATCTGCATTCTCTTCTTTACTGACGGCTTCAAGAAAGTCTTTCTTGCGCGGAGCTCGCGGATTGCACCTGTCTTCTCGAATTTTCTCTTGAACTTCTTGAGTGCCTTCTCAATGCTCTCACCATCCTTTACTGGAACTATAATCATGCTAAAATCACCTCCTTTTTATTATAGGGCTGCAAAGATAGATATAATTTTTTAATTTACAATACCTTTAGCACGGAAAGGAAGGTTTCCATTCCGCTGGTAGCCACATCTTTTATATGAGTAAGTCGCGAATCTTGGATTGCGACATCCTTTGGGTCGATTATATATATAGGAGTATCAGATTTTGCGAACCTATATAGCCCAGCGGCAGGATACACTTGAAGAGAAGTTCCAACGATAAGCAGTATATCGGCGCCTTCAACGGCATCAATTGCCTGGTTAATTTTAGGTACCGCCTCGCCAAACCATACGATATGAGGCCTTAGCTGCGCACCATTAGGAGCCTTATCACCAAGTTCAATCGAATCAAACCCGATGTCGAAGACGGTCTCCTCAGAAAAGCCATCCATATCATTATAGCAATTCTCTGGGCGCACCTTAGTAAGTTCACCATGCAGATGTACCACACGAGTACTGCCTGCACGCTCATGTAGGTTATCCACATTCTGAGTAACCACAGTCACATCCCAATCCTTCTCTAACGAAGCAATCGCAACATGAGCTGCATTAGGCCTGACTTGAGCCAACTGAGCCCTACGCTCATTATAAAACCTTAATACCAAAGCGGGATCAGCATACCATCCCTCTATCGCAGCGACCTCTTCTACCTTATGATTTTCCCACAAGCCGTTGCTATCCCTAAATGTAGAGATACCGCTTTCTGCGCTGACTCCAGCACCTGTAAGCACTACTAATTTCTTTCTACTGCTCATTTATTGAAAAAATGTTTTCTTAGCCAATATTCAAACAATGGATCCAATATCTCAGGTTCTTCTTTCTCATTGAAAGTCAGCACTTCCTTCTTCTTGAGAGCATCCTTTACTCTGCGTACATTAGCAGAAGAATTCAGTTCATATTTCTCAATAACATCAGAAGCGCTAAATCTCACTACTCCGTCCAAAGCAGCTTCAACAAGACTGAGCTGATGATCTGTCAAATCATCTACGATAGCCTGAAAACGTGGTTCGTGAATAGAAATAATCGTACGGAGTGCTTCCATAAGCACCGCCTCGTTAATATATCCCCTGGTCAAACTATCACAGATAGACACAAAATGGTTAATGTACCACATATCTGCACGAAAAAGCTTACAGGCTCCCATCGCAAGCTCCTTATCGATAACCTTTCCGCTGACCATGAAACCTTTGACGATATATTCCACAATATCCCTATCCTCAACAGGCGAGAAAGGCACATATTCCACCTGTCGGTAGAAATATTTCTTCTCCTCAAAAATCAACTTCATGGCATTGACATGAGAACCAATCAGAATATATGAGGCGAAGACTGCCTTTGAACGATCTCTGTCTGCAAATAGTTTATTCATCTGCTTGAAGACATCCTCATACTCTTTCATATTCAGAGTATTGTGAAAGTCCTCAATAATCACATAAAAGGACTTACCATACTCCGAAGCGATTCTTTGTGGAAGCATAAGCATCTGAAATACGTCATTCATATCCGGCGTCCAATTCAAAGACACCACCTCATCATGCGAAGCAAACCTGGCTCTATCAAACACAAAATGAGTTCCCTCCAGATGACGGGAAATCAATGACGAATACTCATCGGCTGTAGAGGAAACAGCTTTAATGACAGTTGTACCGAACTTAAGAAGAAACTGGCTCAGAGTTCTCACATTAGATAATGAGAGATGAGCCACCATGAAATTTCTGCCGGACAGGCGCATATTGAAAAGAGTCTGCTGAACAACTGACATCTTTCCGGACTTCGGTCTGCCATACAGCATAACCTGCTCACCAGCAACTAATAGATTGGAAAGTATTGTACAATCAGCCTTTCTGCCGAGGAAATTCTTTCCTGTAACAAATTGATCATATACAAAAGGTGAAGCCATACTCAAATCTTTTATAGAGATTCAGCAAAGTTATAACATTCAGGGCTCTTATGCAACAAAAATGTTACATATATCTGACGTAAAGAGTACGATAATTTTGCCTATATTTGTATGATTTATTGATTAGTTATGGCAAAAAGAATACTTTCAATCATCGGAAAAGTCATTTTAGGACTAATAGGAACATGGTTAGCCATCTTGATAATAGTTGAACTCAGCCTTTCTTCTGCTGTGGCTTCAAAGGTTGTAAAGAAGGTAGCTGCTGAATACGTTGATGGAACTCTGGACTTTTCAAAGGCCAGAGTATCACTCTTTAAGCGCTTCCCTAGCTTGTATGTCGAGATCGAAGATTTTTGTCTAACTTATCCATCCGACAGGTTTGACGCACAGGAGCAGGCCGGCGCTCAAGGCTGGCTTCTACACCAGGGATGCGGAGAGAACGCAGACACATTGGCATCATTCAAGAGCTTCCGCACTAGCGTAAGACTTTTCCCTTTAATGCAGGGACGCATCAATGTCCCATACCTGAATCTTGACAAGCCACGCATCTTTGCTCACTATTATGACAAAGAAAATGCGAACTGGAATATATTCAAGTTTGAAGAAAGCACTGAAGAAGAGGATACAACATCATCAGAGATTCCTCCATTCTCACTTGGAAAGATAAGCCTGACTAACCACCCTCACATCGTTTATACAGATAGTCAGGATACATTGTTCGCCTTGTTACGCTTCAACAAATTCGACTTCAAGGGCAGAATTGCAAACAGAAGAGTAAGCCACAACAGCATCGCACTGGAGATTGACAGCCTTATCGCTGCCGGAAGAATGGCATCTGACACAATTGCATTTGGCCTGCAGACAATGAAGATCGGAGAGAACGGCAAGTCACTTGATATTCATGCCAATGCAAGAACTACCCTCGCGACTAAGGCTCTTGGCAGACTTGACGTACCTATCAGACTTGACGGAAGTGTCAGCTTCCCTGAAGACTCCGTATTTGCTGTAGATATCAACCATTTCAAAGCAGACATAGCTACAATCCCAATAGATTTGAACGGCAATCTTCGTTTCTATGACGAGAAAGTTTATGTAAAAGCAGATGCAAATATTGAAAGATGCGACATAAATGGGCTCCTCAAGGGGCTTGCTAAAAACATAGTTCCAGATGCAGATAAAATCAGCACTGATGCCCTATTAACTCTCAGATTAAAGTGTGACGGTGATTACATCTATGAGCCTCAGAAACTTCCAGTAATGGAAGTAACCATGGAGGTACCACAGTCCAAAATATCGCACACGGCCCTATCCGAGGATATCTCTCTTGCTCTTAATCTAAAAGCAAACGTAGACAAGGCAGGAAAGATAAATGCTCAGATAAACAAGACTGACATCTCGGCAAGCGGCCTCGGATTGAACCTTTCAGGCAAAGGAGCAGACCTGCTCGGCAAAGATCCAAAGCTCAGTGTAAAAGGTTCAATGGTAGCAATCCTCGAAGACCTGTCTAAGTTCCTGCCGGACTCACTAGGAATCAAGACCAGCGGAAGCATTATGGCAGAGATTCAAGGTGATGCTTTTATGTCCCAATTGAACATCTATAGATTCTCTGAAGCGAAACTTACAGGCGAGCTACAAGGCCGCAACCTGAACGTACAGATGCCTGCAGACCAGATTGATGCTCATATTGAGAACCTGGATATTCAGCTTGGCCCAGAGAACCAGAAATCAAGAAGAGATACCACAGTATCCAATAGAGTATTGGCTCTACGAGGACAGGTGGACAGCTTGAATATCGTTTACGGCAACCTTAAAGCTCACGGAAATAATCTAAGCCTTACAGCCAAAAGCGCTGCAGATGCATTCAAGGGCGACAAGAACTTCCATCATGTCGGAGGACGCTTTACAGCCGAGAAGATTGCAGCAGATGATGGTTCCGGATCAAGACTATTCCTAAGAGAGACAAGCAACAGCTTCCAGGTTGCACCAGATAAAGAGAATGCGAAGATTCCTATCCTCACATTCACAAGCAGAAACAAATCGATAGCTGTCAAGAGCGGAGTACAGAGAGCCGGACTTAAAGATGCAACTATCATTGCCTCTGCAAAGCTCAACGACATCAAGAAAGCTCCTCGCCCTAAGGTTCGCAATACCAGAAATGGCGCCGGTCCGCACGGCAGCAGACAGGAAGACGACTTCAAAGATCAGGATATCGACATCAGGCTTGATGCAGAAATGGCCAAATATTTCAGAGCATGGAATTTCCGAGGAAGCATGAAGATTGGCAGCGGATACATTGCCTCTCCATATTTCCCACTCAGAAATCGCTTGAATGGATTCAAGGGACGTTTTACAAGCAACGATATTACGATCAGTGAATTCAGCATCTCATCTGGAAAGTCTGACATCAGCGCAGATGGTAAGCTCAGCGGATTGAGAAGAATGCTCGCAGGAGGTAAAGGCGGTATGCTTAACCTTGATCTCAACATAAATTCAGACAATATTGATATTGATGAATTGATGCGTGCATATACTGCAGGTTCTAAGTTTGATGAATTCAAGAGCAAGAAGGATCTTGAAAAGATTTCAGATGAAGACTATGCAGAAGCGATTGTAGTTGACACTACTACAACGACATCTGTTCCAATGGGAACTGTTGTAATCCCTGGTAACATCAATGCAACTCTTAAGCTGGATACAAAGAACATCAAGTATACAGGGTTGCAAATCGACTCTCTTAAGGCAACAGCTGTTGTGAAAGAGAGATGTGTGCAGATTACAGACACAGAAGCGAAATCGAATGTTGGAGATATCAGTTTTGATGGTTTCTACGCATCGCGTAGCAAGAAAGACATCAAGGCCGGATTCAGCATAGACTTCAAGGACATTACAGCCGAGAAAGTAATCTCATTGATGCCAGCTATCGACACTCTCATGCCTATCTTGAAGTCATTCGAGGGTATGCTCAACTGTGAAATCGCAGCAACAACACAACTCGACACCAATATGAACCTTATGATGCCAAGTATAAATGGTATCCTTAGAATCACAGGTGATAACCTTGCTGTGAAGAACAACGACATGTTCAGGAAGCTCGCGAAGAAACTTCTCTTCAAGAATAAGAAAGAGGGACATATCGATCACATGTCTGTAGAGGGTGTGATTTCGGATAATGTTGTAGAGGTCTTCCCATTCGTATTGACAATGGACCGCTATACCCTTGCGCTCAGTGGTATTCAGAATCTTGACATGTCATTCAAATACCATGTATCACTGATTAAGTCACCATTCCTCATCAGGCTAGGCCTTGATATCTACGGAGATGACTTTGACAACATGAAGTTCCGAATAGGTAAACCTAAATATAAGAATCCTGATGTACCGGTATTCAGCAAGGTAATCGACGACACCAAGATCAACCTTGTAACCTCAATTGAAGATATATTCAAGAAAGGTGTAGATGCCGTAGTAAAGGAACACAACGAGATAGACTTGATCCGCAAACGTAAGAAAGAAATAAATTACGTAAGAGCGGTAGATCAGCAACTCGAGGAATTGTCCGAGGATGAGAAGAAGAAGATGGAGGAGGAAGAGGCAAAACAGGAGGCTGAGGAAAATGCTGCAGAAACTGCTGCAGTAACAGCACAACAGGAGGAAACGACAACAGAAAAAACAGAATAATATGAATAGCCAGGAATACATTGAAGTATCTGTAAAGATTACGCCTTTCAGCGAGGAGAACGCTGAAATTGCTACAGCAGAGATCAGCGAACTCCCTTATGAGTCGTTCTCGTCAGAGGATCCATATCTTAAATGCTATATCCAGAAAGAACTTTACGATGCTCAAATGCTAAAAGTCGTATTAGGAGGTCTTGAGGACTATGGTTTTGAAGTTGAATACTCTGCGAACCTGATGCCTGCCGTAAACTGGAATGCAGTCTGGGAAAGCCAGTTCTCCCCTATCGTTGTTGATAACAAATGTACCATCAAAGCGTCATTCCATGAGGGTCTGAAGCGCACACGCTATAACATTACCATCGATCCGAAGATGGCATTCGGTACGGGTCATCACCAGACGACTTATATGATGTGTCGCGCACTATTGCAGAACGAAGATGCAGTAAAGGGAAAGGTGGTTATGGATATGGGATGCGGAACTGCAGTACTAGCTATCCTGGCAGCAAAGATGAAAGCATCAAAGGTGTATGGAATCGACATCGATGCTGTGGCTGCTATCTCCGCTTATGACAACGCAAGAGCCAATCGCGTAGGAAAGCTTATTGAGACATATTGCGGTGATGCCTCACTTCTACAGAGAAACACATACGATGTTCTCCTTGCAAACATCAATAGAAACATCCTCTTGCAGGATATCCCGACTTACGCACACTCACTTCATAGAGAGGGTCTCTTGTTCGTCAGTGGATTTTATGTTGAAGATATGCCAATGATCGTGGCCATGGCACAGAATTCCGGTCTGGAATACGTAAGTCACGACTCAATTGACAACTGGTGCTGCATAAAATTTTGCAAGATTAAAAAATAGTCGTATATTTGCAGTCCAATCGTCGCGGGCGTGTTGAAATTGGTAGACAAGCCAGACTTAGGATCTGGTGCCGAGAGGCGTATGGGTTCGATTCCCTTCGCCCGCACAAAAAGAGCTTTAATTCTTAAATGATTAAAAATCAAAGAGTTAGAGCTCTTTTATTTTAATGAGGTACAAGAGAGGTACAAAAATTCCGTAAAATTCCCGTACGATTTCCAGTACAAAGGTAAGACTTTTTAGGTGATTTTTTGGTATAGTCCCAAAATATCCTACTGATTTTTTCGTCTTTTTTCATTTGGTTCACTATGATTTTTGACTGCTGTAGTATCATGCTAAGTAGATAAGAAGGGACTGTTTTCAAAAATATTTTACATAAAAAGCCCGCAGCGGAATCAATCAACCGTTGCGGGCTTCGTCTGTCATGCAGTCAGGAGATTACTCTCCAGCTACATCCTCCTGAAGAGTTGCCATGGTGAGCATTTCGCCGGACTTTTCGCCGGTCTGGGTGTTCACGAAGAAATACTTGATGAAGACCTTTGGAGCTGCGGCGTTTGGTGCACCGTGCTTGCCGTCGTAGTCCTGCTTGAGATCATACTCCTCAGTTACAGCCTCGAGGACTCCACCGATCTGAACGGCCTTGCTGTAGGCGCGAGTCACACCGTTTGACTGCGGAGCTGATGCCATCACGACGAGCTTGAGGTTTGCCACATCTTCAGGCTCGCTCTCGAGCTCGAATGTGAACTTAGTTGGAGTGAGGGTTACTACTGCCTCTGTCGGAGCCTCTACGCCCTGGAGTGCTGGTGGGTTTGCGAGAGCGTCGCCACCACATGCTACAATCCAATAGTTGAGGCGTGAGTACAGGTTCGCTCCGGAGATCTTGGCTGAGGTTCCGAGAACGGACTTGCC
>JAFYVM010000068.1 GCA_017549145.1 Bacteroidales bacterium | reverse complement strand
GGCTTGCCTGCCATGATGATCTCCGCGAGCTCGAGGTTCTTATGAAACTGGAAAAGTATTGCGACATCAATATCGCGCATCTCCTTCATGTACTCGGGATATTCCGGATCAAAGTCCGGAACCTCTGTGAAGCCGTGTTCCTTGATGAAGGCCTCTCCGTCTTCCACACCCCACAGATGAGTCTTATAGACTGGCTTCTCGCTGTGCTTGTCCTGATAGAATTCTGCTATAAACTGATATTTCATGCTAATTTCGTCTTGATAATCTATTGTATGATACTCATGCCGAGGATTATTGTTACAGTAAATAGTAAGGAATCGTGTTTATATTTTCATTCATGGTGCAAAATTAACCATAGGATGTGCCGATGCGTGGCATATCCTATTAACTTGTTAAACCTATCTTTAAAATCACTATATTTGTACAGACCATAATGATGATGTTGTATGAAAAATGTAAAATAGTTCCTATGATGGCAATAGATTCAAAAACGGTATTTATTACTGGTGAAGATTATAAGATTACTGATGAAGGTTACAAGGCTCTAGACTTGGTGTTGAACAACCCATTGCCTCTTTCAACAAAAGATTTCAATCTTGGAGAAATCATCTCTAAGTATAAGGATATGGTAAAGTTCAGCAAAGAGCTTAAGTATAATGTTTATAGCATTGATAAAAGTTCTATAAGTGCACGTTTGGAACAACTGAGAAAACAACGTGAGGTTCTTAATAAAGAGCGTTCAAAAGCTTGGGATAGGTATGTTAGGCATGGAGATATGGTTTCTGCAGAGAAATCTCAGCTCCTAGAGCGAGAGTTAGGTGAAATAACAAGCTGTATCATTAATGCTGAGGAACTTTTGGGAAGGGCTATTGAGGGGAAAATTTATGTTAAAGAGGATATAATGGGCGAATTCATTTTGTCGCCATATCCACACGTTGTTTTGTATTATAAAAATATACAAGAGGCGTCGAGTGATCCCGTTAGTGGTTTGGTATCGGTATTCGTTCACGAAATGTTTCATGCATGGAATTATTTCGAGTCAGGTTCTCAGAATAGATCTGTGATGGAGATTGATGAGGCGATGGTTGAATTCGCAACTTTACACTATCTGAATACACTTGCAGATAGTCTCAAACAGTCGGATGTGAAGTTGGCGGTACTAATGGAACAGTGTGCAATGTGGCAGAAAAGAAGTATAAGAAAGAAGAAAGATGCTGTTGGTAGTACTGCTGCATATGGATTCGGTCTTTGTCTGGGCGAAAATGTTTCAGCAGATGCACCGCTTTGGATTGAGACCTATGCAGGTAAGTCTGCATCCTTGAATCCAGATGATGATCCAAAAGTCAAAGAAGTGATGAATGCACTTGCGCCTTTCTATCCTTTTGATAAAGAGGATAAGGTATTCAAATTGTTTAAGGGTGTAATTTTTGCAAAGGAAAAGACAAGATCTGCAGGAGGAACGCGTATATCCCAGACTGATGTTCTGAAGTCATGCTTGGATACAATGGCCAAGGATGAGTTTACGTTAGAAGATGTATATGTCTTTGAGCCTATTTTCAAGACTCTGTATCATGGAAATATGCATTTAAGGGATAAGTTAAGACAGCTTCTGCAGAAGTTAGTAGCTCAGGGTGACGTAATCAGAGTGTCATCGGGATGCTATAAGAAGAGTTAGTATAGGTTACTTTATACTCTCAAAAGATACGGATGATGCGATTCGCATCATCCGTATCTTTTTTGTAGGTGTCAATCCTTTACTTGAGAGTTATTGTAAAGGTAATCCTTCTCTTGTAGTTGAACAGAACAGCCATCGCATTTGCGTGTGCAAGGTCTGTTGGGAGTAAGAGATTAGCATTCTCTGGGGCTCTCCTGTCAATCTTCCAACCCCAGTTAATACCACCATTAGGGAGAATCACAAACTGGAAGTCTGGTCCAGTGAATATGAGATCCCTTTCATGCTGGTAAATAGGAGTTCTCGTAATCACAGGTGTAATTCCAAGGTGTGTCTGGAAGTATGAATTCAAGACGGATTCCTGATCATTCCAACTCTGGAAGTGTTGCTCCAATGTATGGTCCTTATAATATGGATCATCGATATGTCCTTCCAGGTTAAGCGTTACGCTGTTGATCGTCAGATTAAACTTCTCCTTGCATTGTTTGATCAGACAGCAGAGAATGTAGCATGCCATAGGTGAGTTCAGATGTTTGTCATTGAACTCAACGTCAACAGACTTGCCGTTTACCGTGCTGAAAATCCTATTCCACTTGCTTGGCTCTGCACTAGCAGTAATGAGTGTGTTCAGCAAATCTTTGCCAGGTACACTGCTGTCGTATACAGAGTAATGCATTGCTACTGAACTGCTGTGAAGATTCTGAATCAATCCTAACTTGGAAATACCGCTTGGGTTGAATGGGATTGTGTACTCTGCATAGTAAACATTTCCTTCGCCCCATATGGCATTCATTCCGATAGGGTTATTCTCTCCGAAGTATAGCAGTCGCTTTCCATCCGAGAATGTAACCATCATAAGAGGTACGACAGCCTTGTTTATGGTGCCAGATTCAAACTCTACGCTATCCATGAGGACGTCCACACACTGAGCAAGGTTTACAGAGTCAAGTGAGCTGAAGTCAATTGACTTGTCAAGTACATATGAAATGTCTTTTCTTCTAGCCTCCTTCAATATCTTATGATACTTGAAGTGTGAGAGATTCCACTGAGATGTATCGCTGTCAATAAAGAACTGAACCTTATCAACATTATTGGAGTTAATCAGATGACATATTTCTCCACTAATGTCACATGTCAGACTCTTCGCATCTGGGAAGTGACTCAATGCAAATGGTGATGCCTGTCTGCTCTGTGCCTCTAGTTCAAGCCAAGCGATTGCCTTGTTCCTGTCAAGGTTATCAATATGCCACTGTGTCTGTCTGTCAATCAGGCACTTGGTGCATGCGCAGTTACATGAACAGCTCTTCAGGAAGTTGAGAGCCTCGTCAAATACGATATCCTTGTAGTCTCTGAACAGAGTCGAATATCCGGCACCTCCGATGGCTGTGTCATAGATGAAGATAGAACCAAAGTCGTTATTCAATCCGAATCCTATTTCACCATCATTTATACCCAGAATCTCTGACAACTTTCTACAGAAAACGACGCCGAGTGAATATAGAGTCGCCTGGTCTGTAATTTCTGTATCAGTCTGGTCATAAATCTTGATTTCCACAAAGTCCGTCTGATAGCGACCGACCAGGAGCACATTGTTTCTTACATGTCCATTACCGTCGCAGACCTGGTCACTGTCAATTCTCTTATGTGCGTCCATCAGATTCTGACCATCGCTAGGCTCGGATTCAACCCTGCCGCAGTATGGGCAATATGCGTATCCTCTGCCGTTAGCACCTGCGTTGTAGAACAGTATTTCAGACATCTGACTAGAGTTTGTCTCATCTGAAGAGCGTATAACGCACTTAGCACCTTTGCTCTTCTGAGACCAAGGCTGCATACGCAGGAGCATTGGTCTGGTGAAGCCCATCTTTGTAGTCTCGAGCTTACGCTTGCTGCTTGCGTTATAGTCGACAGTGAACGAAACAGGCTCAATGATCTCTGTAAACGTGCTGTCCCAGACACCCTTCATCGTGTCTTTGCCGTGGCAGCAAGGGCACTCTTTGAGAGGTGTACCTCTGTGAACAGATGTGTACTTACACTTAGTACATTGCTGAATGATGTATCTGTCTGTGTCTGCAAATGAGTTCTTCATTCCAATGCCAGCAGACTCGTAGCACCATTCATTTATGACAATCTGATTGCCCGGGGCATATTCGGAAATAGCCTGGCTGATATGCTTGCTAGGGTAGCTGTCGTGGCGGTATTCCTCCTTATCACTCTTCTTAGGATGACCTGTAACAAATTCTACAAGTCCGATAGGCATTCCTGCTGATGGGAGGAATCCGTTTTCAGATAGGAATGTAAGAATCTTCTGGTCTTTATAAGAATTAAGTCTTTTAAGTACAGCATTATAAGCAGGTGAGGTATTCGGAATGACTGCTAAAGAGTCATTCATCATCTTGACCTGTGTGTTATATACGTCGCGAACTCTGATAAGTTCATCCTTGCATGTGAGGAGGCGCTCGTCAAATGTACTTTGTTCAAGGATGGTATCGACAGTGATCTTGTCTTTCGTCTTCTCCCATTCGATTGACTCAATCGGATCAACGTATAAGCGGATGTCATCAATCTTTGTGAGGAAATCATCGCAAGTATTTGTGTCGAAGAAATCTGCTACGGTTGTAGTAATCCTTAAGCCGCTCAAAGACTTTACATAAAGGGAGAAAAAGGCTGAATTCAGATGCTTCTGAATAATAGCATGACTCTCCATCTTGATGCTTGGCATCTTGATAGGATGTGTCATCGGCCACATTGGGTTTTCCCAGGCCATGTTTCCAACTGGCGTAGAACTACAGAATGTAAGGGCCATGGCCTTAGACTCGCTTCTACGTCCGGCACGTCCTGCTCTCTGAAGATAGTTGGCTGGCTTTGGCGGTACGGTATTCATTACAACCTCAGTAATACCGCTTAGGTCAACTCCCATCTCCATGGTTGTCGAGCAAGCGAGTACGTTAAGTAGTCCCTTCTTGAAGTTGACTACAGAGTTTTCTCTGATCTCGGAACTAAGCTGGGCAGAGTGTTCTGCAGTCAAGAAGATCTTTCGGTTCTCAATGATTGATTGGATGATGTCAGAGAACTGGCCGCGGGCTTTTTGCTCTTTCCAGTTATCTTCAATCCACTGAGTGATTTCTTCAGTAGTAACCTCTGCCATGTCTCTGTCTGCAGAAACAAGCTTGCGGTGATTAGCATACGGGAAGAATGCGTAATGAAGTGAAGGCTCATGAATTCTATATCTTTCAATATTGTCCGGATTGATATAGCCTTTGAGTCTTGGACTGAAATCCTTAAGCTTGCAATCAACGATTACATGGTCGACAGGACATATCCATCCGTCAGTCATAAGTTCGAACTTAACCTTGTCACCGTTGGTCAGATCAAGCTTATATCCGTGGTCATCGCTGTTCTGTGAAATTGTATCTGTTTCTATGAGAACACGGGTCTTGAGAACTCTCCAGGCCTCCTTTAAAATCTCATTGATTCTTGTCTGTTCTGTATCGCTGATGTTCTGGATGTCATCGTATCCAAGTGTGGCGCACAGCAGTGTAATGATCCTGTTCTGTGGCTCTCTGAATTTGTCGTTTTCTTTGACAAGCTGTGGCCATTTCTTCTTGTCTTCTTTTGAACAAGTAGGACCGTAGATATCCGAAGTGTAGCTGTCCTGCACGAGATAAATGCCAGCTCCCGTTGGAATCGTATAGTGGTAGTTCTCTCTGATAAAGTAGTCGACGCAAATCTTCAGGAATGTTCTCCACTCGTCAATGTTGAATACCCCAGCTAATTGAGCTGGTACGGACGTTACGTTTTTCAACTGAGGATATACAGGATGAACTAAACCCAATGTTTCAAGAGAGTTTTCTCTTCTTGGAATACGTCCGAACTGATTGATCATCAGCGCAGTCATGTAGCTGTCTTTCGATCCTGGCTGATAAGTACCCCATTTGCTGATATTTCGCTTGCGTGCATCAGCAATGTGCTGGAAGAGAAGGGCAGAGTTTCTGTCTGGGTCAAGTCTTTGGAACAGGTCTTTCCATGACAGAGCTACAGTGTCAGGTTCACCACCTTTAGCCTTTTCAATCAGTTCTTCATATCTTGCTTGAAGTCTTCCTCTTCTTGATGGCATTGCTGCTAGGTCGTCAAGTTCCTCTTGATCTTCTTTGTCAAGTCCTCCAGGTGAATAGTTGTCCCTACGTTTATCGGAAAGAATCTGGAAAATTCCTCCACGGATCCAGTTTCTTTCGACTTCCATGTTGCTATGCATTGCAGACTTGGCTGTCCCGCTTCTGCTATCTGTGAATGTGATATATTTCTGACCACCATGAACAACATCTGTGTTCTTGGTGTCCTGTTCAGCCTGCTCGAGAATAAGTCGAGATAGTGTGCGTCCCATAAATGGTGCTCCGACACAGAAAGATTTCAGGTCTTTGAATGAAAGGGTTTTACCGCAATGTGGACAGATTTTGCGGTCGCCCGACAAGCATTCTGTGAAGTATCCGCTACCTGGTGTTGAAGACCTGTTAATGCATCTATTCCTTGCATTGAAGTATACGTAGTTGGTCTCTACGTTGTGGCGAGGACATGGTTTGTCGCTCATGCCTACAATAAACAGGGACTTACCAGTTATGTCCTTACTGTCGTCGTCATCAAGGTCTTCAAACAGATCCACGTCCTCTGGTCTCTGATTGATTCTCATGTGGTATCCGTTCTGATCTTCCTCACCGATGATGAGTAGCCCACCACAGTCTCCACATCTGACTACTTCAAGCATAGGAGATTTACAGTCATCATTAGGACAGTTTGCCTCCTGATATGTTGTTAATTCTCCAAGATGAAGTTTAGGTACGATGCCAGATGGACACACAGAGTTACTGCATGTAAAAATACCATTAATCGCTCTTATGAACAGGTGCATTCTGGTTGGCAGGAGAGCATCGGGTTTTCCGTTGATGTTCAGTCCGTCAATCTTATCGCCCAGGAGGTCAACTAGGTCAAGCTGTGTTTTTCTGTCTGCTGTTTGTAGACCAACTGCTTCGCTGATTTCAGATAATGAAAGAGCAGGGTTGGTATTGAGCTTCAGTCGAAGATCGTCAATCGTTGCTCGAGATATACTAAGTCCGTAGTCTGAGTTGATTTGCTGGACTGCTGTAGTTACCTTGCTTTGATCAAGGTGAGGAATGACTCTATCTCCCTCGATGATGACGATGTCTTTCTCATCCTTGCCGGTGAGTCTGGCAACCATGCTGATAAGATCCTGCTTAGCTTGTGGGTCATTGCTGCTGATGGTTGCAGAAGTTACAGCGAAGTTGATTTTCTTTAGATCGTCTATTCCAAAGGCATCAAGCACTCGGCGTATCTGAAGAGCAAGTTCAGTGGCTGCGGAACCCGTGTAAGTGTGCGCCTCGTCAAGCAGAATCCATCTCAGACTTTCGTTTGCCCTAGATTTCTCAATGATAGGCTGATCACTCTTTCTAACCAGCATGTAATTGAGCAGGGTAGGGTTAGTGAACAGAACTTGTGGTGGGTTATTTCTGATGTCTTCTCGGCATATCAGCTGAGGATAGGCCTGTGTCTTTTTGGCTCTCGAGACAGATTCTGGAGTGTCTCCGTTATAGATTGCATATCGAATCTGTGGTGAAACAGCCTTGCACCACTCATCAATTCGCTTCTGCTGATCATTCATCAAGGCATTCAGCGGGTATAGGAAGATGGCTTGAATGCCATCCTTCTTATTTTGAAGAAGATCCTGCAAGACAGGAATCATGAAACATTCAGTCTTACCAGATCCAGTACCGGAAGTTACGATGATTGTCTTGCGGTCTTGCTTGTCAAGCATCCTCGCCCAGCTCTCTGTCTGGTGTGAGTATGGATATCTGTCATGCGGGAACCTATAATCCTCATCTTGAACTGAATCGAGACTTCTTACAAAAGATTCCTCTAGGATTCCGAGTCTTGTAGCATGCTGTAGAAAGTCGCACTCGGAGTTTCTCCAAGGGAAGATGGTCTGGAAAACCGGTTCTGATAACAACGGCTCGCGCTCTCCAACCATCTCTTTGAAGTGCTCTAAGGCTTCAGGATGGCCGCGGAACCACATGTTGCTAAGTGATTCAATCAGCTGGTCATTAGCCTGTTCGTAAAATTCTGAATATTTCATGTTATTTAATTATTTTTTCTGTGGTATAAGTGAATAAACTGCCGAATTCTGTTCTATAGAAATTGATTACTCTTCTCTTCGTCTCCTCAGTATAATCCCATAGTGAGTTTTCTTTCCCTGTAAGATATTCCAGGATGGAAAGGATGCTGTTAATTAACGTCTTCTGTACATTAGGAATGTCTCCTCTATAGTAGCTATTCGATAATTGTATAGGATACGTTGGTAAGCGTCCGCTCTGGTTAATCAGAATGCTTGAATACTGCCTTATGTTTGTGAGGGCTTCGTTTGATATACTGTGTATAGTCACGTTAGGATTCAAGATTGCTGATTCGAACTTTTCAGCTCTCGATGTGGCGAGCAGGGTGCGGAAAAATTCAAAGAACTCAGCACTCTGTCGTTCTCGGATTCTTTCTGGTAAGATGCTAAAATCATCCATTGCTTCGTTCCATTGCTGGAATCTGATCCACTGCAGAGCAATTCCTAGCTCGCTTTCAAAACGTCCAAGACCCGCCATCAGGTAACCTTCCTTACCCTCAAAGAACAACGAGAAAACAAACTTAGCAAGTAGATATGGTCTAGTTGAAATGGCGTTAAGTTCATGGAATGTTCGGAAAGGGAGGTTGTACTCAACGCATAATTCAAAGAGCTTGTTTACTTTTTCCCATACTGGGCTATTGGTTACGTTCTCTTCTGTAAGGATCGGCTCCCAGTCCCTGACAGGTATCTGTGATGTGCCATAGGTCTTTGGGATAATCCTATCAGTGTCATATTTATCCGAGAATACGATCATGCTTTTGTGCTCGCTTTCCGAAGGTAACTGATACCTGTTGTTGGCAACACATTCAAGCGGTGAAATCTCAGGATATGATGAACTTGATGCTGGGTCAAAAGAACAACAAAGTATCTGTCCAGAGTACTCTTCAGATCGGTTGTTGTAGATGTGTACGTTGCCTTCATCAAGTTCGGTGTCAAGAGAGAATCTTCGGATTTTATATTCAGAACCTTCAATGCGCAATGCAAGTGAGCGGGTTGTGTCAATTGCCTTATGACCATAAAGGTTGAATATGCTTTCGATGGCTTCTCTCAGGTCACTCAGAGGAGTGATTCTGTTCTTGATATGGATTGTCAGCGATGCGCTGATGTCTCTATCTGAACTTGGATAAGTCAGTACGACCTTAGGGTTGTTATGACCTCTCTCGACAATGATGTAGTCGCTGAGATTCATAGATGAGATAATCTCTGTTCGTCGTACAACTTCGTTAGTACTCATTCGTTTGATACAGAATGATGTAAAAGGTGTCGGTAGGTTGATCCTGACGCTAGGTGAACCAGTTACATACGCCTCGAATGAAATGATGTGAGAATAATTGGTGACCCCTGGGTTCTTGCTTACTGTCCAAGTATTTGGCTTGTCCGCCTCCTTGGTGATATTGAGCTCTTCCTGGTTAATGATATCAACTCTTCCCCAATTCTCGTCAACGCTAATGGTTGTGGCATTCTGCCCCTTGTTAACAAAATCAAACGAAAGATCACCGACATTATAGAAGCTATCAATCTTAACCTGTCCGTCAGGTAATGTGGTCTTGATGTATAATAATCCTTTAGGCAATAATGTCGTGTTCTTTAATGCTTTCCATTCCCCATTTCTATTTTGTGAATAACGAAGAGAATATCTGTTGACTTCTACCATCTTTCCATCTTCGTCATATACGCGTACCTTAGGTCGCCCTGTTATGATTCTGTAGTTTGCTGAATCTAACCATGGAACTCCGTCAGTGGTATACTCGATGCTGAATGGTGAGTAGGTGTTTGTGTATTCCTGCTTTTCCCCTGTTTCAGTATTTGTAAGTGCGATTTTATCCTTGAATGGAATATAGCAAAGCTCTTCTCCGTCAAGAGAGATGTGCTCCTCCGTCTGGTCTTCACAATACCATTCGCCTTTTCTGAAAACGACAATCTTGCCCTCTGCACTTTCGCCTCCTTTCTGTACGTAATGGTTACCATCCTTTTTGAATACGATAGGGAAACTGAAATCAGGTGGACAATTGTCTATGACATTGAGCGGCTGTGATTCATTGTATGAGATCACAGCGTTTACATCAATGAAAGATTCTCCTTTCCACTTGCAGTTGACAGTCTCCGAGGTGATTCGATAGTAGTTCTCCTTACCTTTCTGGTATGTAGCCACTCTCTTGTCGCCAAGATGGATAGAAAACTGACGGCACTCCTCAGGCAGATCGGTAATCTCGGTGGATATGTTCTTGATGTTGTCAAGATAATAATAAAGATATCCCTCTTCTCCTTTGATTCGAAGTTCCCATTTTAATGCCAGCGGCTTGAACGTCTTCTTAGGTTTTGCGTTGCGTATGGACTCCCTAATCTTCGCTGTAAGTCTCTGGAATTTTTCAGAGTTTACATCGTTATACGGCAGTAATTCTTCTCTATCCTGAATGATTGCTCTAATCAGCCTAAGGCTTAGACCGTATATCTCATCAGTTCTGAATGACGGCGAAAGAGAGTCCTTGCAACTTAAGTGATTGAATATCGAAACATCTTCCCAATCGATAATCTTGTCGCTGATCTCTTCACATAGCTCCTGAAGGAAGTTTACGTAGGAACTATAGTTGTTGTCATTATTGATGATAAAGTTGATTGGTAGACCACCTTGATACAGCAATGTTCTGAAATACAGAGTATACTGCTGGCGGATAAGAGGTATGCTGTATTTGGATAGGAATTTTTTCGCTGCCGAATACAAATCCTTTTTGGCTTCTTCAGGAAGACCGAGGAAAAGTACAACCTTTTCCTCGCTTGGGGCCTCTCCTGCATAGTGATTCTTCCACCATTCTGCGAAAATAAATGCAGCTTCCTCACAGTAATTCTTTAGGTTTGACTCAAAGTAAGCATCATAAAGAGTCTGCTTTATGATTTCCAAGTCTTTATGCTCAAGATCATTGTTCCATAAAGGATAATTGATCTTTCTATTCAGCGAATTGAGATAGATTTCCTGCATTATTTGAAATTTAATACCAATAAATCACATTCGCGGCTCTAAAAGAGTGTAACGTCCATGTGATTTGTGAGTAAATAATCGTATATTTGCCTTAATACCCCAAAGTTACATAATTATTACATCTAAACAAAGTCTCATGAATTATCAAGTGAATGAGGTTTATACCCTGAAGGTGCTGGGTTTAGTTCTCGATACCAGGACTGAACAGCACTATCTGCAGCTGCAGGATGAGGATGGTAAAACCTATCGAGTAAAACCATTTAACTATTATATCGACTGGGCAGGAAGTCTTGATACAGTTGATTGTGTTGTGGGTGGAATAGATGAGTTGACTCACAGACCTTGGTTCAAGTTGAGAAAACTTGATCTGCTTGAGAAATTGTATGAGGTTGGAGAATCTTATCCGTTTGTGGTAAGAGAGAAGTGTGTAGATAACAATGGGGCTCAGTACTATGTGATTGAGGATAATGTTCGTTAGATTTCGCAGAGATATTATTCTAGGAGTAATCATGAGGTAGGAGATATCTTCTCTCTCACTGTCAAAGATATAGAAGAGAACAATTATAAAGATGCATATCTCACTTTTGAACCTGAGAATGCACCTGCGGTGGCTCCTATTGTAAAGAGGAAGGATGACGCAGAGATTGTAGAAGGACTCGCAGAGCAGAGAGAGAAGGTTGGTGGAGCAGAAGGGCTCTGCGTGGAATGGAAGTCATCTATCGCATTCGTGGCGGGTGAGATTGAGGCAAATATTGACAGACAGCTGAGTATAATCCTTAAGATTATTGCATCGTTCCAGAACGCCAAAGGCGGTAATCTGTATATTGGAGTTAATGATAATGGCGCCATCTCCGGCATCAATCAAGATTTTCAGTATCTCAATACAGGTACTGATGTCACTGAGCATGGAATGAAGTACAGCGCATCGTTGGATTCATATCAGCTTAAGATACATAATGCTGTAAAGACAAGATTGGGTGCGATGTCGAATTCCAACATAGACATCAAGTTTGCCAAGGAAGGAGATCTCTACTACTGTATAGTGTCTGTGCAGCCAATGAGGTGTCCTGTGTTCCTGGATCAGACCGTTCTGTTCCAGAGAGCAGGAAACATGTGTCAGCGTCTCAGGGGAGAAGAGATTACCAATTTTATTCTCGACCGCGAGCATCAGTTCGCTCAGTATCACTCATCGGTTCAGGTTCAGCCTGAGATTAAGTACGTTGAGAAAGAGCAGGAGGCGCAGCCGATTCAGGAACCGGTTGCTATTAAGACTAACAGTTCTGATGTTAAGTTCTATATGCAGTTCTATGACAACGGGCAGTGGTCATATTCAAAGAAGCAGTCCAGTGCATCTGACCTGAAGATAGAGGTTCCGATTTACAAGGAGACTCTCAAGGAGGTTCTGTTGCTGTGCTATGATAATGGATGTGTGAATAGAATTCGTCCGTACGATTTTCTTAATCCGAAGCGTACAAACGGAAGACGCGGCTGGAAGGATGAAGATAGACGATATGAGAATGGTTTCTCATTGGCGGCTAATCTGCTGAACGTATATTCGTGTGTGGCTGGAGACTATATCGCAGTTTACAGCACAGACAAGAATGGAGATAAGTATGCAAAGGTTCATACATTGTCAGCTGTAGCAGAGCATACTTCAATTCAGTTGAAAGGAAACCAGGTGGTGCCGACAGACTCTACAGAAGTATCATATGCTTTGATTAAGGCGCATCAGTATCATTTTGTGTCAGCGTTATGCCTTAAGGATTACCAGACTACGACAAATAGCGGATTCCGTAGGAAGAATATACAATTGAGGGCGTTCTTTGAGAATCTCGATAAGTTAGCTAGACAATAACAGGAATAGAAATAAGATATAATATGCTGATTGACAACAAAAAAGAGAATAAGGCCCTGAATATAACCACTGTTTGGGACTTTGTTGACAAGTTTTCCGGCAAGGAGAGTGGGCAGGTCGGAAAGCTTGACGTCGTCACAGGTTACTTTATGATACAGACCTTGGCGAAACTTTATGATTCGATTCCAGAGGAGACGGAATATCGAATTATTTCGTCAGAGATGGTTGGTGAGGATTATAATAAGGATCTCATTGTAGATTTGCTCAGTGATAACCTTGATATCGATAGAATCGGAATGATTAATGAGGATGCTCCTAAGGCGATAGCATTCCTTGAACGTTCTACTGTACAGATGCGTGCGGAGATTCCGGATTTTTGCCATGCTAAGGCATATCTCTTTACAAACAGTAATCCTCTTAATCAGAGTTACTATGTGACTGGTTCGTCTAATCTTACTCCAGCAGGAATGGGATTAAAGGCCCTGCCTAATGTAGAGCTCAATATTGCTAAACGTACTGGTGCGGAAGAAGTCGAGTTTAAGGAGATTAAGGAATGGTATGACGATATCTGGTCAAAAGCTCGTACCGAAGTCCCAGAAGACAGTGACGACAAGAAGTCAGCAAAGATTCCTGTAAAAGAATACTTTATTCGTAAGATAAAGGAGTATTTCCGTGCATATAGCCCAGAGGAGATCTATTACAAGATTTTATTTGAATTGTTTAATTCAGATCTGAATCTTGAAGCGGGTATAGAGCATACACGTGATATGAGCCTATTGCAGACAACTAAGATCTGGAATACTCTATTCCCTTTTCAGCAGCAGGGAGTTATTTCGCTCATAAAGATGCTGAGAAAATACAATGGAGCAATCCAGGCAGATGCTGTGGGTTTAGGTAAGACATTCTCTGCCCTTGCCGTCATCAAATATTTCCAGACACAGAATTATACAACTATACTTTTGTGCCCTAAGAAGTTGGAGCAGAACTGGACGCAGCAGCTGAAAGCCTCTCCGTCCTTCCTCATGCCCGAATGCACGACGGCATTTCCTTCGATGAGACCCTTGACCTGTTCCTCTGTGAATGGAACCCCGTACATGCCCTTGCCGCGAAGGTTGTTGTCCTTGTCGTAGAAGAACGAGCGTACGCTGTCGAGGGACATTCCCACCACTCGGTTGGTAGGATGGTGAAGCGACACAAGGAACTGCTGCTTCTTGCCGTCGATGTTGATGGTGATAGGCCTTCCACCGTTGGCGTTGAGATAGCCGAACGACTTCTTGCCGTCCGGACCGATCCATTCTCCCTTCTCGAAGAGAGCCTTCTTGACCGCTTCGCTGGTGATAGGCTGGCGATAGAGATACAGTGCGTCCTTCTCTGTCTTCTCCTTCTCCATGGTGAAGACCTTGACCTTCATCTCGGGCTTCTCTCCTGATGTGTCCATGTTGGCTCGGAGCGAGAGCATGCCGCTGAAATCCTCCTTACCTGCAAAGACAAGGTCGGTCATCTGTCCGTAGACGAGCTGTGATGCAAGATGAGGGTTGTTGTAGAAAGAGTCGCGGGAAATGCCGTACTTATCCTTCAGGCTTTCCCAGTTGATCATGTCCAGCTTTTCCTGGACGTCCTTAGATAGTGTCTGTTCCATGATGTTTGGTATTGATGGATGATTGGTCTTTGCGTGACAGTTCACCCGACAGCTTCTCATTGAGGTCATTGTATCCCTCATAGAGTGTTGCCATGTCATATACACAAACATCGTGTGCACCTGCTGATGCACAATCCATGATCTTCTGCAGGGTTTCCCTACCTGCCTGGTCATTATCCATGAACGCCGCTATACTGCTGTGCTCCATTATCCACGGGAGCGCCTTGGCGACATTCGAAACACTATTGAGAATGCAGCAGTCATACTCAGGCGTCTGCTGATTCACATTCGTGATCCAGGACAGAAAGTCCATGAATCCTTCAAATACGATTACCTTGTCACTGCTGGCCGACAGGGTCATCATGCCGTCCGGTCCGAGCGTTGTGATGTCACTCGATGAGCATCTCTTGCTGATGCTTGAACGGAGCACATAACCACCGGAGTTGTTCTTGAAGCCGATGGCGAAGAACTGACGGTCCGGTGCCGAATCCACATGGTACATGACCTCCTCGCAGTACTTCTCCAGAACCTCCCTGGAGACGGCACGCGACTGCGCGTACTCGATCAGCTTGCGTCTGGTGAACTTGTGGGATGCGGAATCGATGACTATGCGCGAGGTCTGCGGCTGCCTCTTCAGAAGAGGCGCGATGACTGCCTTGTACTCGCTCTCGGGAACCATGCTCCTGAAGGAGGCGAGCCAGTCGTATACCTCTCCGCGGGTGATGTTGACCAATTTGCAGACGAAGTCAAAGAGGCTTCCTCCTTCTGAGGTTCCGTAATCGTACCAGGTGTTCTTGGCTTCGTCAATATGGAAGGAAGGGGTCCTCTCGTCACGGAACGGGGAATAGTACAGACCGCTACGGGTGTGGTCGAGCCTCTTCCCGTAGTGCGCCATGATCTCTATGATGGAGATCGAGTGGAGCAGCTGTTTCTCATGATCCGTGTAACTTGCCATAATGCAAATTTATAGTAAAAAATTACTAATGTAAGGTAAAGTGAAATATTTTTTACTATCTTTGCCTTGTCCTCATTGAGAGACAGGGAGAATGATGTGTTAATATTTCTGTAGCAAAGTTAAAAGTTTACGGTACATTGTCAAAACTTTTTTCCTTTGGCGCAGGCAAAGACGGTGTGTAATATGTCAGGAAGCATTTCCAAGAGCGTCCTGAAGGACGTCAGAAAAAGTCAGGCCACCAACCTGAGATTTCTTGACAGGTTCCTCAAGGCGATGAAGTGGTCCAAACCACAGTTCGCAGAAAAGATAGGTATGACCAAGGCCAACGTATATCATTGGTTCAAGGTAGACGACATCCAGCTGACAACTCTCAATTCAGCATTTGAGAAGATCGGCTACGAGGTTATCTTCAGCATGGAGATGCCGCGAAAGAGGGGAGAGGAGATAATCAATATCAGCCTGGACGAGAAGGACCAGCCGGTCCAGACATCCGGCAAAAGACTGGAGTTCCTCCGCAGGGCTCTCTATGATAACGATATAGATCAGAATGCCCTTTCAAAGAAGCTTGGCATTGACGTGGAGACCATTGACTACTGGTTCCGACACGACAAGTGCTATATATCTTACTTCTTCAGCATTGCCAAGTATACCGGCATGAAGCTGAAGATAGATATCAGGCCGAAGAAGGGTGAATGAAACGATAACAAACCATTAAACACACAAAGCAATGAAAGAATTGGTAGAAAAGCTCAACGCAGCTTGGGCAGTGTTCGCTGAGAACGCAGACAAGAACCTCGAAGGAAACAAGTCTCACTAAAGCCAGTTCTTTCTAAATTTTAGATGCGGTTGTAAATCATAGTATATCAATAAATTATATAGGAAAATTAGGGATTTATTACATTTTCTTATTTAGAAAGAAAATACTAGGAAGAACGAATCTCAATTAAAAATTATTTTCTATTTTTTATACCCGGCAAGCGGAGCGCGGCTCTTCTTCTGGGCACATCACACTGAAATAACATTTTCTAAATAACACTT
>JAFYVM010000067.1 GCA_017549145.1 Bacteroidales bacterium | reverse complement strand
GGGGATGCGGAACAACCCCTCCCCCTTCGTGGGCCCCTCCCCCTGCGGCCAGGGGGGTGGCACGGTTCCGCATCCCCGAGTCTCCAACAACTTAACCCTGTTAGATTGGATAAATCTGCTGGTCAGGCGAGCGAAGTAGGTCTTGCGGACAGAATGCTCCTCAAACTGCTTTTTGAGGTCGATCTCCGCATCACGTGTTTTGGCGAAAACCATTACTCCGGATGTGTCCATGTCAAGGCGATGAACTGCCACAACTTCTGTAGCTGCATCTTCGCGAGAGTTTAGCCATTCCTGTAATGAAAGTCTGCCGTCCAAACCTGGCACAGAAGGCATTCCGCTAGGCTTTTCTACGACGATGATGCTCTCATCTTCGTGTATTATGATAGGGGACTGCAAGGTGATTTTAATGTCTTCCTGGACATTAAGTCCCATCGTCATATAGCCTAGAAGCGGACCGCATTTGCTGGTGCATGACGGGTAGAAATGACCATGAGTGCGGACTGCGGTTTCTGGAGATTTGCCATACCAGAATTCTCCCATTGCAAGTGGACGGAGACCATTCTTGTATGCGTATTCCAACAGCTTCGGTGCTGCGCAGTCTCCGGTACCTCCGGGAGGTGTGAGTCCTTGGCTCTGGAACAGGTCCCAGATAGTGGCGGATTCTCCAAGAGCATTATGTACAAGCGCATTTTCGAATATCCATTTCTGTAAGTTGTCGGACATTCTTGCTCGCAATGTCTTAAGCTCTGAAATCTTATTTTGTACTTGCTGTATTTCAGAATCGATTTCTGAGATCGCCTGTTTCCATTTGTCTTTAATTCTTTTTAGCTCAGCCTTTTGGAATTGACTCTCTTTTATGAGTTCATTCAGCACATTGGAATCGGCAGTTTCAGTTCGAATCTCATCACGGCGCATTTTAGAGAAACTGATGCGTGTCTGCATGTCCTGGATTTCACTGTCTCTTTTTTCTTGCGCTTCTGTCAGACTTGACTTAAGTTCTTGCAGGCGAGTGGATGAGGAGAGTTGAGCAAACTGTTTGTTTATCTGTGAAATCTCAGCTTCTTTTCTTTTGAAATATCCTTCCTGGTCGGTTAGGTCAATGATTGGAGGTACAAACCCATCTAATGTTGCTGTGACGTAACCGTTGTCATCGTGTATGGTTCCGGAAAATGCTGCAAGGTAGTATAGCTGCTTCTCTGGAGAATTACAGTCAAGTTTATGAAGGTGGCTGATCTGCTCTACGCTTGAGTTGTCTGCAGGTTGGCAAATCAGGACGCCAAGCATTTTTCCACCATCTTCTTTAATGCGTTTTGCCAATCTGTCCATAACTTCCGCGGCAGCCTTTTTTACAAGAGGATGCGGTGCGTATCTGAATGGATTTGTGAATGGAAACGGCATTATTTAGATGCTATTTTCAGATTGTTAAGTTTGAATTCGCGGCAGTATTCCTTGATGCCACACTCGTCGCATTTAGGTTTGCGGGCTGTGCACACATATCTTCCGTGAAGAATCAGCCAATGATGAGCTTTGCCGCGTAGCTCGGCTGCAAATCCCTTTGTCAGGTCCTTTTCGACGGCTTCTACTGTGGCCCCGTTTGAGAGTCCTATACGTCTGGAAACTCTGAAGACATGTGTATCAACTGCGATGACCGGTTTGTCGTAGATGACAGATGCAATGACATTTGCAGTCTTGCGTCCGACTCCAGGGAGTGTTTCCAACAGTTCCGGTTCAGATGGGACTACGCTGTTGAAGTCTGAAACCAGCTTTGTCGCCATTCCTATCAGGTGCTTGGCCTTGTTGTTCGGAAATGAAATCGAACGGATCATTTCATATACTTCCTCAAAACTTGCAGCGGCCAGGTCGGCTGGCTCAGGATAGCGCTCGAAGATCGCAGGAGTGTATATGTTGACACGTTTGTCTGTACATTGGGCTGAAAGGATGACTGCTATAAGCAAATGAAACGGAGTGTCGTAATGAAGCTCCGTTTCAGCAGTTTCCATATTGGCTGAAAACCAATTGGTTATATGGTAGAATAATTCCTTCTTTCTCATAGATGCTAGATTGTTGAATCTAGGTCGATGTCTGCCATGTCGCTGTGCTCGGTGCACTCTTCGTTCTGGCATACCATCACTCTTCCTCGGTACTTTTCGAAGATCTGTCTGTTGTGAGTAACCATCACGATGGCTGTGCCCTTGCTCTTGTTGATCTGTGTGAGCAGCTTCATGATTCCATCTGCGGTTTCGTTGTCAAGGTTTCCTGTCGGCTCGTCTGCAATGATGACTTCAGGCTCATTGAGAAGTGCTCTCGCAATGGCGATACGCTGCTGCTCTCCACCCGAGAGCTGGTGAGGCATCTTATGGGCTTTCAATTCCATTCCGACAGCCTTCAGAACGTAGGCAATTCTTTCTTCAATCATTTCGTCGGATTTCCATCCTGTGGCTTTGAGGACGAATCTGAGATTTTCCTCTACGCTTCTGTCCATCAGCAGCTGAAAATCCTGGAATACGACTCCCATCTTTCTGCGAAGATATGGGATTTCCTTCTCCTTGATTGACTCGATCTTATAGCCGCAGACCTCAGCCTGACCCTTACGTAAACGGCTCTCTGCTATCATTGTACGTATAATTGAAGTCTTTCCTGTGCCGACCTTTCCAACGATGTATATGAAGTCTCCGGGATAGATGTCCATGTTCAATCCGTAGATGACTGTAGCGTCACCTCCAGCTATGTCTGCGTCCTTAAAAGAAATGATAGGAAATTTGTCTGCCATAACGTAAATTTAAGCCGATTAAACGCACAAATATAGCAGAAAAAGGTTAAATTTGTAAAATTTTTGTGCGATGATGAAAAAAACAAAAATACTATCAATACTTGCACTGATTTGTGCTTTGAATTCTGCGGATATAAATGCCTCTTCTGTTACTGGAGGACATAAGCAGGTAAGGGAATTACGTGAGGCTATACGCCTTTACGATATGGGAATGCTCGGACGTGCAAAGTCTATGTTGGAGAGTGTTTCAAAGAAGGCTGCAACTACTGATGCTCGTGGTTACGCGGTGTTGAGCGATGTCATCACTGCTGCTCCCGGATATGAGGTCAGAATGTACGAATTTTTCGTTGAGTGTCCTTACTCGATCTGGGTACCGGAGATTAAATATCGTCATGCTCTGAACATATTCAATTCAGGAGACTATAAGACTGCTTCCGCTCTATTGGAAGAATTGGATGTTAAACAGGTCAATAAGGCAGATAGGACTGAGTTCCTGTTCAAACGTGCCTATTGTGATTTTGAGAATCAAGATTATGAGCGTGCGCTTGTAAGGTTCCAGGAAGTGCAACTATTGCCTGTTTCTGATTATACTGTGCCTAGCTGCTATGCTTTGGGATATATCAATTATCAGCAGAGAAACTTCGACGAGGCTCTCATGTGGTTCGAAAAGACAGTGCGCGACAGTCGCTTTGCATCTGTGTCGAACTGGTATCTGATGGAGTGCCGCTTCATGTTGAAGGATTATATGTTCATTACCAACAATGCTCCTGGTGTATATGAAAGCATTCCTGATGAGAGAAAGCCGTTCCTTGCACGTATCATTTCTGAGTCGTATCTGATTCTTGGCGATGCTGAAAATGCAAAGAAGTGGCTCGAAAAGAATACTGGTGAAAGTGTCGTTAAGAATCGTTCTGATTGGTTCCATAGAGGATCTGTTCAGTATGCAATTGAAGATTATGCTTCTGCAATTGAGAGCTATAGCATGATGCTCGAGCGTACGGACTCTCTTGGACAGATTGCCAACTATCATCTAGGTTACTCGTATATCAAGACTAGAAATAAGATTGCTGCGATGGCTGCATTCAAGGATGCGTCGTTGTGGGATTATGATAAGAAGATTGCAGAGGATGCATACTTTAACTATGCTAAGCTTGCTTTCGACTTAAATGATGACTCCTCGGTGTTTGAGGCATATATGGAGAAGTACCCTTCGCTTAAGAAGGATGATAAGATCAATAGCTACATCGCTGTGTCTGCGCTTCATAAAAAAGATTATGCTGCGGCAATCGAGGCTTACGACAAGATTGATGAACTGAATCAGAATATGCAGGACAACTTCATGAAGGCGAACTATCTTAGAGCGGTTCAGCTCATGGAGAATGGTGCATATAGAAGTGCAATCCCATGTCTTGAGACAGCCGCATACTATGCTGGCAAGGGTACTCGCTTCAATCATCTTGCAAGATATTGGATTGCTGAGTCATACTACAGAGATGCTCAGTATGATAAGGCGAGAGCAATATATGTGGACCTTTACAATAAGTCAGCGATGTTCAATACTCCTGAGGGACGATTGATTACATATAACCTTGCGTACTGCTACTTTATGGATAAGGATTATACCAACGCAATCAAGTGGTTCGACCGTTATATGGATGAGGCTGTAGTCGAGTACAGAAAGGATGCGCTTGAGCGTAAGGGAGATTGTTATTTCATTAACAAGAAATATAAGACTGCCGCTTCGGTGTATGATCTTGTGTTAAAAGATTATTTCTCTGCGGATGATATCTATCCGTATTATCAGGCAGCACTTTCTTATGGTCTTTCGAATAATAACACGAAGAAGATCAAACTTTTGGAGAATGTATTGAATGCATCAGAGAATGCTCCGTTCTATTCTGAGGCTCTTTACGAACTTGGACGTAGCTATGTTGCTGCCAATAAGAATGATAAGGCGTTTGAGTGTTTCGAGAAGCTTTCAAAATCTAAGAAGGATGGCAATTATGTAGCTAAGGCATATCTTGAGCTTGGCTCTATTTCCCGTAACCGTAATCAGTTGGATGACGCTATGGGTTATTATAAGTTTGTGGTTGAGCAGTTGCCTGCATCAGGATACGAGGAGGATGCACTTTTGGCTATCGAGAACTTGTATCGTCTGAAGAACGAGTCGGAGGAATATGTTGCATACATCGAGAGAATCGGTAAGGGTGCAACAAAGACTGAGGCGGAGAAGGAGGAACTTGTATTCAGTTCTGCTGAGCAGGTGTACCTTTCAGAGAACTATCAGAAGGCGCTTACTTCATTGAAGTCTTATCTTGAGAAATATCCTTCTGGAAAGAACTTGTCCAAGGCTAATTTCTATCTGGCAGAGTCATATAAGGCTCTTGATATGAAGGAGCAGGCGTGTGATTGTTATGAGATTGCAATTGCTGAGGGGGAAGGTGCATTCGTTGAGGTGGCTATGCTTAACTATTCTGCCTTGTCGTATAAACTTGAAAAATGGGATGACGCTCTTGGTGGTTATGAGGTGTTGTTTACATCAGCTAAGATGGATGAGAATCGCTTCCTTGCAAAGGTTGGTATCATGAGATCTGCATATAAGGCAAAGAAGATGGATAAGGCAGTTCAGTATGCACAGACTGTTGTTGAGGATCATCGTTCAAGCGATGTGTTAAAGCAGGAGGCCAATTATATCCTTGCAAAATCTTATTTGTCACAGAGCCGTCGTGATGAGGCTATGGTTGTGCTTAAGAAGCTTGCTGAGGATCCATCTACATCATATGGTGCAGAGGCTACATATATGCTGATTACTGATAGCTATGATAGCGGTGATTTCCTGGCTGTTGAGAATAAGGTCTATGCATTCTCCGATGCTGCGACAGGTCAGACATATTGGTTGGCTAAGAGCTTTATAATTCTTGGTGATTCGTTCGTGGATAGAGGAGAATATGCGCAGGCGAAGGCTACTTTTGAGAGCGTTAGAGATGGATATACTTCTACTGACGACGATGTGCTCAGCGAGGTGAATATGCGCCTTGAGAAACTTCAGAATTTGATAGCTGCTAATAACTAGGGATATGAAGAGAAAATATATAATTTCATTTGTTTTCGCTGCTGCTTTGGTGTCATTCAATGCCGCAGCTCAGAACTTGGATCCTACTGTTGAGATTTCCCGTGCCTATGAGGGAAAGATTATGGAGGCGAAGAAGCCGGTGAGAGAGATTAATGTGCCGGATAGCGTTGGAACTTTCAGATTGGATTTTGATTACTCTGTGTTTGAAAATCCGTATAGGGGAGCATATGAGTTCAATCCATATTTTATGAGCATGCGTCCTGCAGGATCTGCATACGAACCTAAGAATTTCTACCTTAAGGTAGGTGCAGGATATAGACTTTATCCAGAACTCGACCTGATCTGGTCTCCTACATTCAAGAAAGGCTTTAGCATGGATATATATGCCAGCCATCAGTCTTATATCGGTGATTATAGAAATATCGGATTGTCTGGTGAACCGGGCGCAGACAGAAAGCTTGTGCAGAATGGAGATGAGACATGGAATGGATATGACATGGTTTCAAAGGCTGGCGTGAACGGACGCTATGCATGGAAGGCTGGTGATTTTGGCTTTAATGTGAATTATTTTGGCCAGGCTGGCAATACTAAGCTCAGAAGCAGATGTTATGATGCAGTGGATGCAAGTCTTTCGCTCTCGTCTAACAAGAACGCAGCAACTTCATTCCTTTATGACGCTGAGTTGAGGTATCGTTTTGCTGAAGATAAACTTCAGGGAGATAGATCCGGATACCTGAAGGAGAATCTTGCAAGTCTTAACGGTCATTTCGGATATGTATTCAATTCTGGTGATAAGTTGATGTTTAACTATGGCGCTCAGGTGGCATCATATGGTTCTGGAGTTCGTGGCACAGCAGGTAAGTTCAATATCATTCCTCACTATGTGATGAGAAGAGGACGCTTTGCGTTGGACGCTGGTGTTAAGGTTGATATGGTCATCCCGTCTCAGGATACAGAATTGGGAAATATCTATAATGCTGACGGTCAGCAGTATGTATATCCTGATATAAAGGTTAGCTATAATATCATCAAGGATGCTATGAGTGCTTATGTTGACCTTTCTGGTGGAACCCAGATGAATACTTACGCAGATCTTCTGGCTATGAATCATTATTATGATTACACCTATGGCCAGCAGTGCTTCGATGCGAATATTGACAGGCTTCATACACAGATTGGTCTGAAGGGTAGAGTAGGAAAGAAGTTCAGTTATAATGTCAGAGCAGGTTATGCAATTGCACAGGCAGGAATCCTCCCGACAGTTCTTTTCTCGGGTGAACAGCTGTTTTCAGATATGAAGTACGCTCAGTTCAATAAGGCATATGCATCGCTTGATTGGCGCTGGGATACAGATAGCTTCAAGTTTGATGGTACGGTATGTTATACTCAGACTTGGAATCATAAAAATGCCGAAAACCTCCTCCTGCCAGCCGCATTCTCTGGAAATGCTGCGTTTGAGTATAACTGGAAGAGAAGAATCTTTGTGGGAGTTGATTGTGAGTTTTCAACAGAAAGAAAGATTGCCGCAGTGCCAGATCATCTGAAGATGATTGCGTCCGCTGTTTCAGTTCCAGGTTGGGCTGATCTTGGAATATCTGCAGAGTATGCTCTCAATAGAAAACTTTCATTCTGGCTTAGAGGTGGAAATCTTTGCTGCATGACTATTCAGCGTACCCCTCTATACGCCGAGGGCGGAATTAACTTTACGGCAGGAATTTGCTTGAATTTGTAGGTTGTCGATTTGGCGATTTCCTAGAAAATAAGTATATTTGTCCGTTTGTTTTAACTACGTTAAAGAAAGATAAAAAAGATATAACATATAATGAGCGAAGAAGTAAACAACAACACATCTGCGGAACAGTATTCCGCGAATAGTATTCAGGTGTTGGAAGGCCTTGAGGCCGTAAGAAAGAGACCATCAATGTACATCGGTGATGTAGGTGAGCGTGGTCTCCATCATCTTGTATATGAGGTAGTGGATAACAGTATTGATGAGGCTTTGGCTGGATACTGTACTCATATCGACGTAATCATCAACGAGGACAACTCTATCACTGTAAAGGATAACGGCCGTGGTATTCCTACCGGAATGCATGAGAAGGAGAATCGTTCTGCTCTTGAGGTCGTTCTTACAGTGCTTCATGCCGGTGGTAAGTTCAGCAAGGACAGCTATAAGGTGTCTGGTGGTCTCCACGGTGTGGGTGTATCCTGCGTGAACGCGCTCTCAGACTATCTTAAGGCTGAGGTTCATCGTGAGGGTAAGGTTTTCGTACAGGAGTATTCACAGGGTAAACCATATAAGCCGGTTGAGGTAGTTGGCGATGCTGATGATACAGGTACACACGTAACTTTCCATCCGGATCCAGAGATCTTCCAGGTGACTACAGTCTACAAGTACGATACTCTTGCGGCACGTCTTCGTGAGCTTGCATACCTTAACAAGGGTATCCACCTTACTCTTACTGACATGAGAAAGCTTATCAACGATGTTGATGAGAATGGTAATGAGCTTGAGACTACTCACTACAGAAGCGATGTGTTCTATTCTAAGGAGGGACTTCGCGAGTTCGTTGAGTATCTTGATGGTGGTGCTGAGAAGCTTATTGAGGCTCCAATTCACCTTGAGACTGACAAGATCATTCCAATCGAGATCGCTCTTCAGTACAACACAAGCTACACAGAGAAGATTTACTCATACGTAAACAATATCAACACAATCGAGGGTGGTACACACCTTCAGGGATTCAAGATGGGTCTTACAAGAACCCTCAAGAACTATGCTGACAAGCAGGGTATGCTTGCTAAGCTTAAGTTCGATCTTGCAGCTGATGACTTCCGTGAGGGTCTTACAGCGGTTGTGTCTGTAAAGGTTGCAGAGCCTCAGTTCGAGGGTCAGACTAAGACTAAGCTTGGAAACGGTGAGGTTGTATCGGCAGTTTCACAGGCTACAGCAGCAGCTCTCGAGCAGTATCTTGAGGAGAACCCTAAGGAGGCTAAGATGATTGTCGAGAAGGTAATTCTCGCAGCAACAGCTCGTCACGCAGCTCGTAAGGCTCGTGAAATGGTTCAGAGAAAGACTGTGATGTCTGGTGCCGGTATGCCTGGTAAGCTCGCTGACTGTTCTTCAAGAAAACCAGAAGAGTGTGAGCTCTTCCTCGTCGAGGGAGACTCTGCGGGTGGTACTGCTAAGCAGGGCCGCGACCGTATCACTCAGGCCATCCTTCCTCTTAGAGGTAAGATCCTCAATGTGGAGAAGGCGATGGAGCACAGAGTATTTGAGAGTGAGGAAATCCGTAACATCTACACTGCACTCGGAGTGACAGTCGGAACAGAGGAAGACAGCAAGGCATTGAACCTTTCAAAACTCCGTTACCATAAGATCATCATCATGACCGATGCCGACGTGGACGGAAGCCACATTGCAACTCTTATTCTGACATTCTTCTTCCGCTATATGCAGGATCTTATCAAGAACGGATATGTTTACCTCGCAACTCCACCTCTCTACCTTGTAAAGAAGGGTAAGGAAGAGATCTACTGCTGGACTGAGGCTGAGCGTAAGGAAGCATCACTTCTACTTGGTAAGGGATCAGACAAGGGAGTTTACGTTCAGCGTTACAAAGGTCTTGGAGAGATGAGTGCTGAGCAGCTCCAGAGCACAACAATGGACCCGGAGAAGCGTCTTCTCCGTCAGATCACAATCGAGAATGCAGCAGAGGCTGAACGTACATTCTCAATGTTGATGGGTGATGATGTTCCACCTCGTCGAGAGTTCATCGAGCAGAATGCTCACTATGCTAATATTGATGCATAAACTTTATATCATATAATTAGTCATATCAGTGTCGTCACCTTCGTGTCGGCACTGACTATGTATTATATAGGATAGGATTATAAAATGAAAAGTGTAAGATTTCCTCGAAAGTTCAGGGTGTATCTGTCTCTGATTATAGTCTTTGCTGTGCTTGTCTTCATTATGCCGAAGACAGCAAGATTGGCATTTGACTATAAGAAGGGTTCACCATGGATGTATGAGACCTTGGTGGCTCAGTTTGACTTCCCAGTACTCAAGACAGAGGCGCAGATTCAGCAGGAAAGAGATAAGGCTTGGGGAGAGAGAATACCATATTATCGTCATAACAAGAATGTGCTTCGCGATGTAGAGAAGACATTGGAGGAGACAGACCTGGAGTCTTATTCATATCTGAAAGGTGACTTCGTAGCTTATTTCAATAAGCTTTATGATAAGGGTGTGATTTCTTTTGAGGCTGACACTCTTGAGGGTAAGACCACCTTGCCTAACGTCATATATTTACAGACAGGTAAGCGAGCTGAAAGAATGCCGGTGTCAGAGATCCATACACCGGCCACTGCAGAGGCTCAGTTCAGAGAGCATCTTAAGACTCTTTGTCCTAATGCTGATATTGATTCTATATTTACAGCCTATGGCTTGGCTGGACTTTTCCGTCAGAACCTTGTTTTTGACAGTCAGACAACTGATCTTGTTCACGATGATGCTGTAGATTATATTTCTACAACAGCTGGAATCGTAAAAGCTGGTCAGGTAATTGTTTCTCAGGGAGAAATCATTACTGCTGAGGTGGAGTTGATGCTGGATTCTTATAAGGATGAGTACGATAAGAATATCGGCTATCAGGGAAGCTCTGTATATCAGTGGCTCAGCAGCCTGCTTTTCGCACTTGCACTCGTGATTGTACTTTTCCTTGCAATCTATTATTGCAACAGCAAGATATTCGAGCAGTTCAACAAGTATCTCTATCTGTTGATGATGTTCACCCTTGCGGCAGTGGCTGCATCTTCAATCAGCGGATATCCTAGTGCATACTTCTACATGGTGCCGTTCACGTTGATCTCTCTTTATCTGCTTGCGTTCTTCAAGCAGAGAGTTGTGTTCACCGTGTATGTGATCTCTTTGCTTCCTGTGCTTTTCTTTGCTGCTAATGGTATTGAGATTTTCATTATCTACCTGGTAGCTGGAGTGGTGGGAATGCTTGTGTTTGAGTATTTCAATCGTGGATGGCTGCAGTTCGTGACAGCATTCATCGTCTTTGCAGTGATGGTACTTGTGTGGCTGGCATTCCGCCTTATGGAGGGACTGGATACATTGTCTGAGTATTCGACCATCATGTATATGGCATTTGGAGCTTTCCTCTCAGTTGCCGGTTATCCATTGATCTATCTGTTTGAGAAGATCTTTAAACTTGTGTCCAAGTCTAAACTTGTTGAGCTTTCTGATACAAGTAATAAGCTGTTGCGCAGACTTGCTGATGAAGCCCCAGGTACATTCCAGCACTGCCTTCAGGTGATGAACCTTGCTGATGCAGTTGCCAGATCAATAGATGCTAATGTGGCACTTGTACGTGCTGGAGCCCTATATCACGATATCGGAAAGCTTGCAAATCCGTCTTGCTTTACAGAAAATAAGACAGAGGGTGTGAATTACCATGAGGGATTGACTTATAAGGAGAGTGCTCAGGAGATTATATCTCATGTGAGAAATGGTCTTGAACTCGCAGAAAAGATTGGCCTTCCTTCAATTGTCAAGGATTTTATCCGCACACATCACGGTACATCTTGCACAGGATATTTCTACAATAAGTATCTCAATGAGGGTGGAGATCCAAATGATGTGGCTGAATTCTTCTACGATGGAGCAAAGCCCGTGACAAAGGAGCAGGTGATCCTTATGCTATGTGATAGTGTGGAAGCTGCTTCCAGAAGTCTCAAGGATTATTCTCAGGAGAATGTATCTGCATTGGTTGAGAATATTGTGAGTGGTAAGATGGCTGATGGGCAGCTCTCTGAAGCTGAGATTTCAATCAGTGAACTTAATATCGTCAAGGATGTGATGAAGACCTATATTCAGCAGATGTATCATGCTAGGGTCGCATATCCGAAAAGAGCGTTAAGAGCTAGACGATGATATTTTGAAATGTCCGTCAGATTGATTATTTTTGCGGGCTTTTTGCCGCTTAGGCATTTGTAAGAAAATTGATTAAATTATAAGTATATGAAAATTGAACAGAACAGAATCGATGATCTGAACATCGAGCTTTCGCTTACAGTAGCAAAGGAGGATTATTCAGACAGCAAGAAGAAGAGACTCAGCGAGTACAGAAAGAAGGCTGAGATCAAGGGCTTCAGAAAGGGTATGGTACCAGCATCTCTCGTAGAGAAGATGTATGGCCAGACTGCACTTGTTGACGCAGTTAACGATGTTATCTCTGAGGGTCTTAACAACTTCATCAAGGAGAACAACTTCCGTGTTCTTGGTGAGCCACTTCCAAGTGAGGAGCACATCCAGAACGATTGGACAGATGGTAACGAGTTCAACTTCAAGTTTGATCTTGCACTTAATCCAGAGGTTTCTCTTGAGCTTTCTGCTGAGGATGAGATTCCTTACTACACTATCACTGTAACTGAGGCTGCAAAGAAGGATCTTAAGGAGACTATTCTTAAGCAGTACGGTTCACTTGAGGAGGGTAAGAAAGCTAAGGCTGATGACTTCATTATCGTTGATTTCGAGCAGGGTGACCTTAAGGTAGAGGGAACTTATGTTGCTATCCGCAGCATCGCTGAGGCAGCTAAGGCTAACTTCGTAGGTGTCAAGGCTGGTGATGTTCTTGATGTAAACGTAAACGAGGCATTCGAGAACGAGACTGACCGCGCAGCTATGCTTAAGGTAAGCAAGGATGAGCTTGCATCATTCGAGCCTGTATTCAAGATGACTGTCAAGAACGTTAAGACTTTCGTTAACGCACCTCTTACTGAGGAGACTTTCGAGAAGGCTTTCGGTGTTAAGACTGAGGCTGAGTTCGATTCAAAGATCGAGGAGAGAATCCGCGCTGAGTACGCTCAGGAGGCTGATTTCCGTTTCACTAAGGACGCTAAGGCTTTCCTTGTTGAGAAGGC
>JAFYVM010000066.1 GCA_017549145.1 Bacteroidales bacterium | reverse complement strand
CTCTTCAAGTTTAGCAATAAACTGCATTTCAAAGGGATAGTCTCCTGCAAAATCCCAGCCACCCTCTGAGGTTATAACTACGTCATCAAATGAATATGTCGAGAATATCTGTTCAATAACGCCATCTGGGTTACGATCCTGTCACCTGCCAGCACCAGTCGAAGTCGATCTGAACATTGACTGTACCCTGGATAGTTGACAAAGCTGGAAGTCTGAGGGCACCGCTGTAGCTTGTCTGACCGAACTTGAGGTAGTTCTTACATGCATACATCGAACCTTCCTTACCGATAGATGGGTTAGGAGCCTGCTCAACGCCAGCCTTGAACTCCTTATCACCTACTGTAGACCACAAGTACTGGTATCCGATTTCATTGAACTTGGCAAAGAATGACTCAGCCCAATCAGCTTTCCAGATATTTGTAACGCTTGTTGACTGGTCATCGGCTCCGACAGCGTCAACATTAGAGTAACCTGCCATCCACTCGAAGTCATCAGCGAAGTAGATTGTCTCGAGTGACTGGATACCCTCAAGAGATACAGGAACGAGATATACTACATCACCGCTCTTGCTGAATACATAACCCTTAGCCTCCACAAGCCATCCGTCGAGCTCAGACATATTCAATGATGAATGTGTGTTAAGAAGCTCAACATAAACAGAACCCGTAGCGCTGCCGTCCTCAGAATAAGCCTCGATCTTCTTTGAAGCGAGCTTACCCTTTACAGAAACGTACTCGATCTGCTCAGGAGCATATGTCTGAAGATCTGAAGTGATATCCTTCGCCGCACCATATTCAACTGCAGAATTGCCTGTAACAGTCACCTTGTCAGTATTCTTCAAAGATGGTGTACCGTTGAATGTAGTAACATAAGCATATACATTACCCTTGTCACCGATTGTCACTGTCTTGTCAGCTGCAACATATGAGATAGCTGTAGCGTCCTTAGCAACGAAACCGTCTGAAGTGAGGGCAACAACCTGGATATCCTTTACACCCACGAAAGTCTCGGCAGCCTGCTCGAAAGCCTCTGCCAAAGTACCTTCAACGAGGTCACGATACTTGTCACCCTGCTGAAGGGCTGTCACAGTAGCGTCAGCATACATGTTGAGACCCTTGAAAGTGATCTCAGCTGTTCTTGGTCTGTCAGCAAGGGACTCTCTGATGTTAGCCTTTGCTGTCACAAGGACTTCAGTCTCACCTGCAGGTCCGTTTGCAGGCTCAACTGTAATCCAACTAGGAGTCTCAACGGTCCAAGGAGCGTCGGCATAGACTGTAAGTGCCTGTGCCAACTCATCCTCGATACCAAACTCCAAAGACTGCTTGTCTGTCATGATAGCCGTAGCTACAGTCTTCTCCTCTTCCTTCATACAAGACGAGAATACAGCAAGCGAGGCCAGTACTAGTATTAAGTGTCTAAAAATTTTCATATCGTTCAGAATTAAAAGTCAAGACCGTCATTCCATCCTGGATTCTGAGTCAAATTAGGATTCAATGAGCGTTCGTCAATCGGAATTGGATAGAAATAATCTCTTGCCTCGTCGAATGTATGCTCACTCTTCTGCTGTGGATCTACATATCCTGATGTACCATCGCTGAGGTAGATCTCGTCACCGATTCTCAATACAACGCATGACGCATAGATAGGATTTGTAGCATCTACAGTAGGCTGAGCCTCATTTGCTCCGTAAAGCCAGAGGTCAATTGTACCTGCCGCATCATTGTCAAGGTTGTACTGTCCAGGACCTGGGAAGTAGATACCATGCATATCCTGCTCAATACACTTACCCTCTTTCCATCTCATGAGGCCTTCCCATCTGAAGTCGCCTTCCTGAGCAAGCTCAACACCTCTCTCACGTCTTACCTCAAGGATATGTGCGAGGTTAGGATCAGCAAGAAGAATTGGGTTTGAGTATCCTGTCTTAGGATCAACAAGATATGGGTCAACAGTAAGCTCTGCAACCTTCATTTCAGCCATTCCCACACGTCTGCGAAGGAGGTTGATTGTCTCGTCTGCTACAATCTGATCAAATTCTCCGAGTTCTGCCTTTGCCTCAGCATAGTTGAGAAGCACCTCAGCATATCTGTAAACTGGAGTATCGTTTGATGAACGGTCAGCACGGTCTGAGTCACCACCGTTAGCATCAGCTGCCATAGTCCACTTCGCAATGTGGTAACCAGTACATGTACATGAAAGGTCAGGTGCAAGAACTGCATCACCGTTGATACGCTTGTAACCAGGAGCTCTGAGAGTCTGAGCGAGACGTGGGTCTCTGTTCTGGAACTCGTCATAGTAGCTCATTGTCTTGTAAGCGTCATTTGCAGTGAATCTGGTTCCATCTGCGTTAAGGTAAGTATTCACGAACTTACGTGTTGCAGAAAGACGACCCTGTGCAGGGAGAATAGACATTGCTGTAGAGTTGTTGTAGATACCTGCTGCATGCAAGTAATATACTGCGAGGATGTACTCATCCCTGCTTGCCTCCTCCTGTGCGAAGAGCATTCTGTAGTCCTTATCAGGATTTCCTGTAGAGTAAAGCTTGTAAACCTTGCTGTCCATGATCTCCTTCGCAGCTGCAGCAGCCTGCTCGAGGTAGAATACGTAATCATTCACATACTCTACGCCAGCCTGGGCAGCATCAATCTTAAGATCATGATACTTTCTGAAAGTACCCTCGAAAAGACAGAACTGAGCCTTGAGTGCAAGCGCAGCATATTTGTTTACACGGAATGTAGAGACTGCTGAAGGGAGATTTGCGATTGCGAAATTTACATCCTCAAGCATCTTCTGCATGATGAGCTCTCTTGAATCTCTTGGAGCCTTGAGTTCCTCAGAGTCAGAAGCAAGCTCCTTTGAAATCCATGGAACATCACCGAACTGCTTCACCTTCTCATAGTAGAAGAATGCACGGAAGAAGCGAGCGAGTCCTTCATACTGTAGTCTTACCTGCTCATCTTCGCAAGTATCCATTCTTGCAAGAACAGTGTTGATACGTCTGAGGTCAGTCCATGACCAGCCACCGCCTGAAGCAGGTACTGTTCTGTACGAACCGCCATGAAGGAGGTTAGAAAGTGTCAACTTGATGTAGTGATCACTCTGATGATTATATGGGTCCTTATCCAGCAGATTGTTATACAAAGGATTTGTAAAGAGCTGGAAGTCCTCTGCTGTCTTGAAGTAGATTTCCTCAGTCATGTCTGAAAGCGGGCCTCTGTCAAGAAAATCGCAAGCAGTAAATGAAGCGATCGCAGCAAAAGCTATTAACAAATATTTTTTCATGTTTTTCATCTTTTATATGTTTCAAACAGACTTTAGAATGTGATGTCGATACCGAACATGAATGTCTTCTGCCAAGGGTAGAATGCATTGTTGTATCGTGTAGTAGCACCGCTTGAATCAACTCTATCGAATGCTGCCTCAGGGTCGATATATCTGCTGTTCTTCTTGAAAGGTGACCAGTAAGCGAGATTCTCACCTGAGAAATAAACGCGAAGCTTCTCAATACCGATCTTCTTAGTCATAGGAACTGTGTAACCTACAGAGAGATTCTTAAGTCTCAAGTAACGGAGGTTCTGGAGATAACGGCTGTTCACATTTGCCAAAGGCGCACCTGAAGTAAATGCTGAATAAGCACGTGGTCTTGGGAAATATGCGTCTGGATTCTCCTCGCTCCATACGTTGTCAAGGAAGTCATATGGAAGGTAAGTACAATAAGGACGTGAGTAAGGTCCCCAGAATGCCATTGACTCGTCATTTGGATACCAATAGTGGTTACCTGTTCCCTGGAAGAAGATAGAGAAGTCGACTCCCATATAATCGAAACCTGCTGTAAGACCATACTGGAGAGAAGCGATAGAGTTACCGAGGATCTTACGGTCACCTGGATTCTTCACGCTGTTTGCACCTACAGAGATCTTTCCGTCACCGTCGATATCTACATACTTAGGGTCACCGGCAAGCCAGCCACCATAGAGTCTCTTGTTGATATAGCTGAGGTCAACTTCCTGTGCATAAGCCTGCGCCTCTGCATCAGAAGCAAAAAGACCATCAATTTCAAATCCCCAAATCTCACCAAGTACCATTCCTTCATAGTAATCCTTTGCAAAAGTGTACTCCTTGTTGTCGTACTTTGTGATTACTGTGCGGTAGTCTGACAATGTAGCACCTACATTGTAACCGAATGGCTTACCGAAAAGATTAACCTGATCTTTCCAACCGATTGAAAGCTCGTATCCCTTTGTACGAAGATCTGCAGCATTCATGTCTGGCTCAGAAGCACCATATACACTTGGAAGAGCTACACCGTCTGTAAGCATATCCTTTGTGTCTCTGATATATGCCTCAGCAGTGAGGGCAAGTCTGTCATTAAAGAATCCAGCATCGATACCAAGATTGTACTGATGTGCTGTTTCCCAAGTAAGGTCACCTGCATTTGGAGCAGAAAGTGATGTGTAGCTAGCTGTCGAACTTCCTTCTCCGAAGCTGAATCCTGCGAAATCATAAGTCTGGACCTTGCGGATGAACTTATACGCAGCTACGTTCTGGTTTCCGAGGCTACCATAAGAAAGGCGAAGTTTGAGGTTGTTTACAACCTTCTTAGCTGGAGCGAACCACTCCTCCTCAGAGATACGCCAACCAGCAGATGCTGATGGGAACAATCCCCAACGGCTACCCTTAGCGAATCTTGAAGTACCGTCATAACGTCCTGAAACTTCGAAAAGATATCTACCCTTATAATCGTAGTTGATACGTCCAAAGAAGCCGAGGAGAGCATACTCGCTCTGTCCACCTGTTGCCATGAACTCCTTGATACCGTCACCATTAAGACCGACAAGGTCGAAGTCGTTAAGATCCTCTGTAAGGATATTGTAACCGATTGTCTCGAGGTCCTTTCTGTATGAGTACTCAAGGTTACCTCCGGCCATTACTGTAAGATGATGATTCTTCTTGAATGTATCCTCATAAGTTGCAAAAACGTTAGCTGCACTGTATGCCCAGCTGTCTACTGACTCAGTAAGTGAGTCTTCACCAGCTGTTCCCTTACCTGTGTAAGTAGCGAGAACGCCAGGATACTGTGAGTAAACAAGGGCTGTACTTCTGTTTGTATTACGATTCTGGTGGAATCTGTAAGTATAGTTAGCTGTGATTGTGAGCTGCTTGATAGGAGTGATCTTGAGCTCTGTAGTATTTGCGAAGTCCATCTTCCTGTCGAGGTTGACGTTCTTATCATTGCCATAGAAAGCATGACGACCATTGGCAACCTTATAACCGAGGAAGTCTGTACCGTAAACCCAGGTTCCATCAGGGTTTGTTGGAGTGAAACATGCAAGACCGTGGTTAGCAGAATAAGCAATCGCGTTCTGTACGTTACCTACACCTGGATAGTCATATACTGAGCTATAGAATGTAGTATTGTTGCTCATTCTCATATATTTATTGATCTTGAAATCAATCTTTGAACGGAGATTGTATTTCTCGAACACGTCAGGACGAACCTTGATGATACCTGTCTGTCTGTTGTAAGCACCAGAAAGGAAATATTTCACCTTCTTGTTACCTCCGCTGATAGAGATATTATGCTGCTGTACAGGATGCTCATCATTGAAAAGAACGTGATACCAGTCTGTATTGGCATAGTACACATACTTATCCTTTCCACCTCTGTTCTGGATAGTTACCCAAGGTCGATCGGGATGCTCAGTCTTATCATTGATACGGAGCAAGAGTTGGCGCATATCATAATCATTGTACTTGATATACTGAGAAGTACCATCATCAGCCTTCCAGAACATGTTGTGGATATATGCTGACCAATAACCTGTTGTCTCGTAATCAGTTGAAGTGGTAGGGGTTTCCCATCCGAATCTTCCACTGTAGCGTACGACTGCATTTCCATCATCCTCTGATCCCTTCTTGGTAGTGATGAGGATTACACCGAATGCAGCACGTGCACCGTAAACGGCAGCAGCAGACGCGTCCTTGATGACTGAAATTGACTCAACGTCATTAGGGTTTACGCGGTCCATTTCACCCTCGACACCGTCGATGAGCACGAGTGGGTTACCACCATTGATTGAACCTGTACCGCGGATCTGAAGTGTACCTGTGCTACCAGGGTTACCGCTGGAAGTAGAGATTGAAAGTCCTGGTACAGCACCCTGAAGCATGCTGCTGAGGTTTGGAGAAACGCGGTCCGCAAGGGCCTTGTCATCCACAGATGTAACAGCACCTGTAAGGTTAACCTTTTTCTGTGTACCATAACCTACAACCACTGTCTCTTCGAGAAGCATCGTATCCTCCTCAAGACGGATTGTGATGTTATCCTGACCAGCAGGAACAGTAACAGTCTTGGTAGTATAACCAAGAGAAGACACGCTGAGAACTACCTCACCTCCAGGAACTGTGAGTTTGAAGGTACCATCCTCTGCTGTCATTACGCCGTTAGTCGTTCCGTCAACGACAACTGCCACTCCGACCAGAGGGAAATCAGTCGCATCGAGTACGACTCCTGCCAGTTCTCTGTTCTGAGCTAAGGCATTGAAGCCCACTAGCATAAACGCCAGAGAAACTGCAAAAGATTTAAGTAATCGCATAAGTTAAAATTTAATTATTAGTATAGTTGTTTTATTTCTTGTACTCATTGATCGAGAACTCTCGAGGTCTCTTCATGCTTTCAGTCGAGACATTTCCGAATCTGTCTGTAGTCTTGATTTCAAGCGTCGACGATGCAGATGAAGCCTTGACTCTGAAGATATGAGATGTAACTGTTCTTGCCTTGAAATCGCTTGTCGGTGTAGATCCGGCATTATATCTCTTTGCCTCGTATGTCACAAGATGGAGAGGATCCTTGATGCTTACAAGCTCAGGAGTGAGGCTCTTTCCGTTTTCTGTAACCTCAATCTTCCATGACTTATCGTAATCAAACACATTGATGTACACATAATTGTCCTTGCTTGAAGATTTCCATGAAGACGCTGAGCTTTCAAAACTTGTAACTCCTGTCGAGTTTGCTTTAGGAGCAAAATTAGCTGCAGTCATCACGATCTGATTTCTGTCATAGGTACGGAAAGCGTAGTTAAAATCTCGTCCTGTAGGCTTAAATCTCCACTTGACATCTGTACCGTTCATCTGATATACATAATATCCTGCAGGAGATCCATCCTTACAAAGATTCAGCTCCGGAGTGTAATATCCTGTCCACCACCATGTACCGCAGATCGCTCCACTGTTGTGATGTACGATGCCGCTGCTTGCACTGAAATCATTATTCCAGATCACATGGGTATGAGCAGACATTACATGAGTCTTATATCCGCTGCAAAGGGAAGCAAGTTCAGAAGCATTGCTCAATGAAGCGGCATTGTTCTCATTATACATCTGCGCATGCATTGTGATGACGAGAGTCTTTGACTTGTCTACATATGACAGATCCTTCTTCAACCATGAGAGCTGGTCTGTAGTAAGGGTTGATTCATATTTGCGACCACTACCGCCTGTACCTGTATTCTTGCAGAGAATATCATCAAGAACAACATAATGCACATCACCGATATTGAATGAATAATATGTAGGAGCAACTGTCTTCCTGTACAGCGTAACTGTGTTGAAGTCGCCTACTTCATTCATATCATGGTCATGATTACCGATTGTGTGGAAGATCTGGAGGCCAGAAAGCTTCTTCTTAATCATTTCCACATATACTGTAAGGTCATACGCGTTGTCATACCAATACAGATCCCATGTCATGTCACCGAGAGTAAGCGCATACTGTCTCTTCGACTTGTTGGCTGTAATCTGCTCCTTGATATCTGCTAGGAATGTAGCGAACTGGCTTGCGTCGTTAGTTCTGTTGGCAAGGTGCATATCTCCAAGGATATACATCACATGATCTTTGTTATCCACCTTAGTAAGCTGCCAGTCAGCTCTTTCTGTAGTTTTAGAATTACCGTCAAGAACCTTATGGAACTTCGGCATACATGTATCTGTTACAGTCTCATAACCACTTGGAACAGACATAAACACGAGTTTATAATACTCATCTGACTTGAGATAGTAAAGTCCATTCTCATCGGTTGTTGTAACTTCTACACCATCAGAAACGACAACTCCGGGAACACCGACACCATCGCAACTGATCAATCCATATACATTGTAGCCTTCCTTCTCGACAATCTCCACGCGCTTCTCAATGGTGAAGTTCACTTCGCCGATAGTCTTGATCTGAGCTCCTCTCTTGATGCTGAAAGTGTATTTGCCAGTGCTTACCTGTGGTGAAATCCTAAAGCTGAAGTTATCTGCAGTGATAGCAACGATTTCACATTCGCACTCGGAAGAGCTATTCTTGAGAACTACAGAATCTCCTTCTTTTGGTCCTTTGCCTGAATAGAACTTTACAGAAACGATGTCACCAGCTGCACCTGATACCGCTTCCGGAAGGCTGATAAGGAAACTCATCTGTTCACCGCCACCGGTAACGTCCTCATCGTCAATCTTCTCGGTACATGCAGTAGCGAGGAATGCGAAAGAAAGAAGAAGGGATAATATTCTAGAAACTTTTTTCATAATCCTATTTCTCTGATTTGAGTGTCAACGCGCAAAGAACGATACCGATCACAGCACCGATGACCATTGTAAAGTTAGCGACGTCCCAGCTCTTATCAGCAATACCTCCCACGATAATCTTAGAAAGAAGCGAGTCACCGATAAGGTATCCTGAAAGACCTACGAAACCAGCTGCTGTACCTGCAGCATTCTTTGGAACGAGGTTAAGAGCCTGGATGCTGACAAGGGCTACAGGACCATAGATGCAGAATCCGATAAGGATAAGGGCTACATAAACCCAAACCTTTGCATCGATACCTGTCATGGCTGCGAGTGCAGGGACCTGCCAGTACATAAGACATCCGATGAGGACGAGACCCATGAAGATGATGTTTGGAGGAGCACATTTTCCCTTGAAGAACTTAGCTGAGATCCATCCGCAAACGATAGTACCCACAGCACCTACGTAGTTGTGAATCGAGAATGCCATCTTACACTCCTGTCCGGTCATGATACCAGTCTCCTGGAGATATGTAGGACACCAGTCACCGATACCGTAGCGTACCATATATACAAAAGCGTTTGCAAGGGCAATCATCCAGATCCACTTGTTCTTGAGTACATAGTCGAAGAGCTGTGTCTTGAAAGGCACCTTCTCGCCTACCTTCTCCTTTGTCTTCACGCCTGAATGGTCATTTCTCCAATCTGCAACAGAAGGAAGTCCGCAAGACTCCGGAGTGTCACGAAGAGCCCACCAGCAGAAGAGTGCAATCGCAAGGGCGAATACAGAAGGAACGATAAAGTTTGCTCTCCATGCCTGTGAAATGCCCATATCTGCAAACATTGTCACACCAAAGATGGCAATGATACCAAGGGTACCTGCGCCAATTGTGTGTGATGTGTTCCAAAGTGACATCTTGAAGCTTCGCTCATTGTTTGAGAACCAGTATGCCATGATACGTCCGCATGGAGGCCAGCCCATTCCTGACAACACACCCACAAAGAGCATGATAACGAACAACATCGCCACATTGAAAGCCATGTTGGTCGCCGAAAATGGGAGGAAACCTACTGACATCATCACCAACGATGCGATTACAAGACCGATCGAGAGGAACTTTCTTGCATCAGAACGGTCAGAGAGAGTTCCCATGATGAATTTACTGAATGCATAGGCAATCGACACTGCAGATGCGGCAATACCCACACCTTGCTTATCGATAAGTCCTTCTGCAATCATATCAGCTGATGCCAAAGATAGATTCTTTCGCACAAGATAATAGGCCGCATATCCAAGGAACGAGCCCATGAAGACCTTGAATCTCATAGACTTAAACACCTTGTCAATTTTCTCCTTGGCAATTAGCGGCTTTGCCTGAGGAGGGTCAAAAAATCTACTCATTATTTTTGGTTAGCTTTAACTGTCGCCTCCACATCAAGTGCATCGGCAATTATTGATATAGGATTTTCTACTGGTACACCTGTACTCATCTCGATCTGCCACTTACATGTCTCGCAGTCAGTAGCCACCATATCAAGCTGGCTATCTATAATCTGCTTGAAGAGACCTTCGCCGATCTTCTGTGAGTCCTGGTAATGCTCCTTCTTGAATCCGTATGTACCTGCAATACCGCAGCACTGGGAATCAAGCATCATGAAGTTTACTCCTGGAATCATTCTGACCAATGATGTAGAATAAAGTGCCCATCCGAGTTTCTCCATGTGACAAGGAGTGTGATAAGCTATACGCTTAACATAATCTTCTTTGAATTTGAGGACAATCTCGCCTGCATCCACAAGCTCATAGATGAACTTGGTAGCGAGGTTGATGCTATCACGTACGTCAGCATTATCAAGACCGAGGATGTGCTCGTACTCATCACGCATTGTAAATGTACATGTCGAGCTGGTAGTAAGAACCTTCTCTCCCCTGGCAACAGCCTTACGGATGCTTGAAAGATTAAGTTCTGCCTGCTTCTGTGCCTGATCTTTGAAACCATTGGAAATAAGGGCAACACCGCAGCATTTTTCTTTTTCAAGAAGGTTTACTCCATAACCGATGGCGTTCATGATCTTCACAAAATCCTTCGCAAGCTTAGGATGATTGTAGTTAGCATAACATCCGTGGAAATAACTTACCTTATTATTATAGGTATCCTGCTTCTTCAATGCATGTCTCTTGAACCATGTCTCGAACTTCTGACCTGCATATTTAGGGAAGGTACGATGGTGATCCACTGCAAGGACAGCATCCATTACAGACTTCACAGGCTTAAGTCCAAGCGTAAAGTTCACAACAGGTGCCATTGTAGTGGCAAGTGAACCCATGACATCTGTGTTTGCAAGGATATAGTCACGAAGTTTAGGCTTATGTGTACCATACTTCAGACGAGCTGACTGGATGATGTCTCCAATCTTCACATTTGAAGGACACGCCACCTCACATCTCTTACAGTTAAGACAAAGGTCGAGGGTCTCGTCATAGAAAAGAGGATTCTTAAGACGGTATCTTTCTCCATCAGGTCCGGCCTGCTTAGGGCCTGGATAATCTGGATTTACTGCAACGACAGGACAATATACTGTACATACAGTACATTTCATGCACTGCTCGAAACTTGTATCTATCTTATTCTTTGACATAATATCTTACCTTATCGTTTTCAAAAGAGAAGAAACATAAAGTGCTGAAAGGATGGACACACCTGCGCCACATCCCTGCTTCATCGGATGGAAACCGCTGAGTACTGAACCTGTTGCATATACATTCTCTATACGCTCACCGTTCTTCTTGACATGGAACTCGTTGTCTGTTGCAACACCAAAGCTCATATATGGCTGAGCATCGAAAAGATTTCTCTCATACCACTCGGAACGCACGTCAAGGCTATCCACATCCAAGCCGAAGATTGGCTCATATACACCATCAATGTCAGAAGCAAGACCCTTGCTGAAGAAACTTCCGGAAGCAAGGATGAAATTATCAGCCTTGAACTCCGTATCTCCATGATTGTTGGTCTTGATGCTCTTGAGTTTTCCACCTTCGAACTCTCCACTTACGACAGAGTCTCCAAGCATGTATACACCACCGAGTTTCTGGAAGTGTTTCTTGAGCATCATCTGTATTCTGATACCAGGTACAGATGGAGGTAGTGTTGCAATGAAATGAAGCGGACGATCAACCTTTTCCTTAAGCTTTACTACATCGGTACTGCTTGTAAGACCTACGACTGCAGGCATGAGCACTGCATCCACATCATGCGCATATTCGTTGATACGAGCCGCAAGCGCACCGATAAGGTCTCCCGTGAGAGTCTTAGCAATATTGGTAGAACGCATCTCTGTAGGATTCATGCGAAGTCTTTCCAACTCAGGCATCGAAATCGCATGTACAGAACACTCTACACCTTTTGCTTCAAGGCCAGCAGCAATATAACTTGTATGAAAATCAAGGAAGCCGTCAATATTAAGGACTGCAACCTTCTTCCAAGGCATCACGCCGTCAGCGGGAACAGTTCCATACTCATCCATTGTAAGCCAAGCTCTCTTGAGCACACCCATAGGAGTAATTCTCCAGTGATTTGCATCCTTAACACCCTTAAGAGTAATTCCAACCTCTTTGAAAAGAGGCTTTACCTTCGCTGAGAGGTCTGCGATACTCTCTGCACCGATCTTTGAATAAGGGTGTTCTGCTCCAAGAGTTGCGATTCCCTCATACGGATTATCTGCAAGTGAACAGAGTTCGAACGAACCCGAGAAAAAATGCAAGGCACTCTGACCTGATGACACGATAAGACATTTCTGTCCTTTTCGTGAAAGATCAATACCTGCCACGAGACCGCTGAGGCCACCGCCGATTATAATAGTATCAAATTTCATATTCTAAGCCTCCTCTTTCTTGTCAAACGCATCAAGTCCGCAGACCCCTTCATAAATCCATGCAGTAAACTGAGCCTCAGCGAGAGTCTCTCCCCATGCAACAGGGAACATTCCCTTCCATCTTTCATTCATGAACGAAGCAAGATCTTCAGCACTCTTCTTGGCGCAACCGTTGGCCTTGGAAAGAAGTCCTGATGCACGGCACGCACAAAGCTCACCCTGACATGTTCCCATTCCAAGACGTGTACGACGACGAAGATTGATGATATTCTTTGCTCCAAGAGTCTCAATCGCGTAATTAACCTCAGCCACAGATACACCCTCACACTCACAAACGAGCGAGGCATCGTTCTCATCGTTTACAACAATGTTAGTACTTCTTGAACCATGACGGCCTTGAGCCGCTTTCTCACCGAGCCATACATGCTGTGAAGATGATTTCTTTTCAGTCTTGGTTTCTTCTGAACCAGGAAGGCAGATTTCTGCAGTCTGACATTTCTTATCAACACCGAGTTTCTTGCATGCAAGATCTGTTGCCCACTCTGCCATGAGACGGTAAGTCATCAGCTTACCTCCCGTGATTGTGATGAATCCAGGAATTCCGTCACGTGTTTCATGATCAAGACAGACGATACCGCGGCTGATGCTTCGTCCTGAAGGGTCGTTATCTGCCGCAACAAGAGGACGGACACCAGCATATGCTCTGAGAATACGTGTGTCAGCGAGTTCAGGCGCAAGCTTTGCACCCTCCCTCAAAAGAAGGTCAACCTCATCCGGGGTAACCTTCATATCATCAATCTGGTCATAAGGCAGACGACTTGATGTAGTTCCGATAAGACAGATTGTATCTCCAGGTACGAGGATATCAGCATCAGCTGGCTTACGGCAACGATTGATGACCATATTGTTCACTCTATGTCCAAAGATAAGGAGAGCACCTTTTGCAGGGAACATATTGACAGTTGCACCTGCCATCTCCGCAATTGCATGTCCCCAGATACCACCGGCATTGATCACAAGACGGCTGCGCAATGTCTTCTTCTCCTTGCTCTGATTATCGATCACTTCAACTCCCACTACCCTATAGCCTTCTTTGAGAATGGAGACTACCTCATGGTATGTAAGAACCTCCGCACCATGTAGCTGAGCATCAAACACGTTAGCCACAGTAAGACGGAAAGGATCGACAGCTCCATCAGGTACTCTTACAGCACCAGTTAAAGCTTTGTTTACAGAAGGCTCAAGTCTGATAGCCTCAGCAGGGTCAATAGCCTCAGCACGGATACCTGCTTTAAGACACGACTGAATGAAAGTATCCTGAAACTTAAGATCATCCTCAGGAAGCGTGATGAAAAGACCATCAGTTTCCTCCACGCAATGACGCGCGATCTTACGTAGCGTCATATTTTCACGGATACACTCTTCTGCAGACTCCTGGTCAGTCACAGCATAACGGGCTCCACTATGCAAAAGACCATGATTACGACCGGTTGCACCAGCTGTAAGGTCGTGTCTTTCAATAAGAAGCGTCTTGAGACCTCGCATAGCACAGTCTCTTGCTGTACCTGCTCCGGTGATACCGCCTCCAATGATAATTACATCGTACTCTTTGAACATGTTAGAGTTTTTTAATTAAACAAACAAATCTACTAACAAAAAACTATTTTTCCGAGGAAATTCCTATTTAATTTCAAGTATTTTAGAGTTCGGCGATCAATTAGTCTTACAATCCGAAATTTTATTCAGAATAAAGGATGACAGACCTCAAGTCCGCAAGGGCTCCAGATACTTTGACACATACTTTTTATTGGGTAAATCTCAAACTATGAGGTGACATAATGCAGAATTTTCATTATATTTGCCGGCTATGATTTTACCTAAAATGACAATATTGAACACTCTACATAATGCATCACTCCGTATTTTAGCTCTGGCTGCAGTCCTAATAGCATTTGCAGCCTGTTCTGACCCATACGAAGATGACTTCAGAATCAATTCAGGTTACCCCGAAATAACTCGTCCCGAGAATGCAACACTGGCTGACACACCAAACAGACGTCGAGTTTTTATAGCATTCTCTTTCGGTTATAACAATCTTTCATACGACCTGAAGGAAGATATCGAAGACATGATTACTGAAAATGTGCCGGGATATGGAGCTGATGAGAATGTACTTTTGGTCCTAAGCCAAAACACAGCAAATGGATATAACTATTCTATCCCCTCATCACCAGTTCTGACTCACATCTATGCAAACGGAGAGGAGATTATCAGAGACACTCTTAAAGTATATGCAGACACGACTGTAGCCGCACGCAAGGCTGTAGTCAACGACGTCCTCACCATTGCAAAAGAGCGTTTCCCGGCCCAAAGCTATGGAATGCTCATGTCTTCTCACGGCACCGGATGGGCGCCGCAGGGATACTGCTACTCTCCGCCAGATAAAACCAGCGGCAGCATTTTCGGTCTGAACAACTCATTCCCATATGATGGGCCTTCGAAATATCATGAAGAGAGGCCTCTTCTTAAAAGCATTGGAAGCCATTACAACGGAAGCGCAGCCCGCTCGATAGAGATAGAGATCGCAGACCTTGCAGATGCGATTCCTATGCATCTGGACTACATTCTGTTCGATGCCTGCTTTATGGGATGTGTTGAAGTTGCATATGAATTGAGGAATAAATGCGACATGATGTGCTTCTCACAGACAGAGATTCTATCAAACGGAATGGATTACAGTACACTCTTGTCCATCTTATTCTCTGAAGACAGCATAGACCTCACCAGATGTGCGGAAGACTACTTCAACATGTATAAGGACCAGTCTTCATCGATAATGCGCTCTGCTACGATCTCTGTCGTTGATTGTCGTAAACTCGATAAGCTGGCTCAAATTATAGCTGACAATTCTGAGGCAATCAAGGCTTTGTCCACTAACTCAAAAAACAGGCAGAACGTACAGGGCTATTTCCAGCCAAAATATTCTAAGAATCATGGATTGTTCTATGATGTTGAAAGCATATTGCAGGAATCCGGAGCAAGCGCAGAAACCATGGGCAAGCTACGAGAGGCCTTGGCTGATTGCATCATATGCAAATATGCAACACCAACATTCCTTAATGCATTTGATATCAGGACTCATAGCGGACTTAGCATGTACCTGCAGGATCCTGACAGATATATCCTGAATGACTTCTATAAGACACTTGAGTGGAATAACACGACTCACATTGTGGAATAAGATATGAGAGCACTTAAAATATTCACAATAATACTGGCAATCATCCTCTTCGGATGCCAACCTGTGCAACTCCCGAATGACACTCAGAAGCCAGACGTAGAGAATACGGATCCGGGAGAGAACAATCCTGAAGGAGAAGAGCCTGGTGACAATGAGGAACCTGGTGACAATGAGGAACCTGGTGACAATGAGGAACCACAGGAGTCATATTACGTAAAAGTAGCTCAGAGCTTCAGCGACTGGAGCGGTGATTACATAATCACCTACACATCAGGAAGTTCCGTACTCGTCCTTAGTTCATATAGCGACACAAAAGGTTATGGGGTGGAGATTGGTTCCAAGCTCACATCACAAGGCATCCATTCCAACGATGGAGACCAATACAAGGCTGTAGTGGAGAAGTCCGGAAATGGATATACAATCAATGTCAGTGGAATTGGATATATCGGTCTCGAAAGCGCCAAGAACTCCGTTAACATGACCACTACAACTCCATCTAGTGATGCATACCGTTGGACATTCTCTTACAAAGACGGAGGAAGCGTATGGATTACAAATCTTGGCCGCAGCAACTATAGACTTCAGTGGAATGCAAGTGCTAACATTTTCCGCTGCTATACAGGAAGTCAGAAAGAGCTTACCATCTATCGCAGAGGCATTTCAACAGGTAGCACTACGGGCGGTGGAAATAGTGGAAACGCCGGCGGAGGCAACGATGACGAAGGCAACAGCGATAGCGGAGACAATGGAGGCGACACTGGAGGAGACAACGGTGAGAATGATGGTGATATTCCGACGCCAGTTCCTGGACAGAGCGGAAAGTATGGTTGGTATGAGCTTCCGGTTATCAGCTATTCCCAGTCAGGTTCATATATGATTGACAATAACGACCAGAACCTATACTATGCACACCATATGTGTGCAGGTGGAGAGAAAGGTCCTGGCGGAAAGACTGCGCGTAACTATACCGTTTGTTTCAGCGCCAAGCATCATGTACCAGTATGGGTTGCAGCACCAAGACATACGATGTATCAAAGCGGCGCCAGCAGAACAGACGCCTATGCAAAAGACCCGTCGATTCCTTCTGACATTCAGTACAATTCAAAGAGCACAGGAGGCGGCTGCAACAAGGGGCACATGCTAGGTTCAGCAGAGCGTCTCTCCTCTTCAGCAACAAACAAACAGGTATTCTATTATACTAATATTGCTCCTCAATACACAGATACATTCAACACCGGTGGCGGAGGATGGAACACACTTGAGGACTGGGTTGACGGACAGGTTTGCTCTGACACACTTTACGTTGTTATCGGCGCATATTTCGAGAAATATACTGACAGAAGAGGATACACTGATTCACCTGCAACAATCTCATACGGTGGCAGAAGCGATGTATCACGTCCTACAATGTTCTACTACATCTTGATGAGAACTAAGAAGGGTTCCAGCGGTAAAGCACTTAAGGATTGTACAGCTTCAGAGATCAAGTGCGCAGCATTTGTAAGAAGCCATAAGACTCCAAAGGGAGTATCCGTGAGCGAGAAGGATTTGATGAGCGTCAGCGATCTCGAGAAGATTACAGGATTCACCTACTTCCCTAACGTGCCTCAGGCACCAAAGAGCAGCTACTCAGCATCTGACTGGGGACTTTAATGTCATCCTGAGCAAAGCGAAGGATCTATAAAAGAAGTAAATACAAACACTATTCTATGAAAGGAACATACCTATTTTTGGCGGACGGATTTGAAATTTCCGAAGCCCTGACCACAGTAAACATGCTCCGTAGAGGCGGCATCAACGTCAAGACCGTATCAATCTACGATGACCGTATCGTAACCAGTTCAAACCGCATTCCAGTGGTAGCTGATATGGCTTTCGGAGAGTTCAGAGCATCGACATCATTCGGTCCGTGCCTCCCATCTGACGTAATGATCTTCCCAGGTGGAATGCCAGGATCAGCAAACCTTGCTGCATTCAAGAAACTTATGGATATCATGGTTCAGCACTATGAGGAAGGCGGTACTGTAGCTGCAATCTGCGCAGCTCCTAGCGTTGTCCTCACCCTCCTTCCTAACATCGAAGGCAAGAAGATGACTTGCTACGACGGATTCGAGCAGGCTCTTGCTGACAAGGGTGCTGAGTACGTCAAGGAAGGCGTTGTAGTCGATGGCAATATCATCACAGGTCGCGGTCCAGGTTGGGCACAGGAGTTCGGTCTCACAATCCTCGCACACGTCAAGGGTCAGGAGACTGCCGACAAGGTTAAAGCCAGCTTGATGCTATAAAACCATGAAACACAAGTAACTGTAAATCACCCATTTACACAAAGTGCGTGCTCCCCATTGGCGGCACGCACTTTGCGTAAGGCTCTAGTATTCAGCAACTTACATTTTAGGACCTATCAGACTTTAGAAACACGATGGCCATCAGCGGAAGCGCTATGATGGCCATTGTTGCACTTATAGGTAAATAAATACCGAAATTCACATATTTCACAACCAAAAAGGTAATGAGCAACAATCCAACTCCTATAGCACTGGAAATCAGATAATGTTTCCTGATGTCTGTATCCTTGCATACAATGCGACTAAGGTTTGGAACGCCTAGTGAGATAAAACCGATAGGACCACAGATAGACACTGCACTGGTCACAAGAAACATGATTGCAAGTAGCAGAAGCGCCTTGTGCATATTTGAGAGCTCGATTTCACCATCATTATGTCTTGTCAAGGACTTTGCAGCGAAGATTGCCACTGCAAGCCCAATCGCAAAGAGCACGAGTGAGAAAAGTACATCAAAAGTGGTCACACCTTCAAGATTGAAGTTCGCTGCACCCCACAGATAATACTGTTTGAGCAGATCTCCATTAGGGGCATTAGTCACGACAATTGTTCCAAGCGATCCGATAAAGGTTCCGAAGAGAATACCAAATGTAATAAGGTTACGCGTACTGATCTTCAGAGTCACAAAGAAACACACCAGTGTACAGATTAGCGTACACACAAAACTACCCACAGTGAGCGAGCACCATCCCGACATAGTTGCAGCTGCCGCACCGAGACAGGCAGCACTTCCAAGGCCAAGACTATAGACATCACCCAACTGATTTCTCCAAAGGTACTGCATCTGCACTCCCCCGACCGGGAGCGCTATACCAGCCAATATTACATACAATAAACTTAGCATAATCACTTATTTAAGATGCTTCACTTCGTTCAGCATGGCAATAGACTGTCATCCTGAGCGTCAGCGAAGGATCTATGTTAAAACAAATATTCCAATCCGCCAATCAAACTGCGCCCAGGCATAGGATATCCGCTGGACACCTCATACCTGCAATCAGTCAGATTCCGGACACTGAACTTTAATGACAATGGCCCTGTCTTAGGTAGTTTGATATCCTTGCTTAGAGTAAGATTCAGGGTATTCCAATCATCAACAACGCCACTGCCATCCGTACGACCTGCACGCATCTGCCAAACCGGAGTCAAAGCCCAACCCTTCCAGGAAGCCGCAGCATTGAACACGAGCGTATGTTTTGCAATAAATGGAATCTGCTGTCCATAAGAATAGCTGTCAGGGGTCTTATCAACGGCTGACAACAGAGTATATTTAGCATCAAACGAACACTTCCAATCACCACTCTGCCAAGCAAATCCTCCGGCCACATCCATTCCAGTAGAAAGCACCTTACCGATGTTGTATGGTGCCCATATATTCGGATCCTCAATAGTTGGAGCAGAGGTTATCTTATCTGTGAGATAGTTAAAGAATCCGCTCAGTTTTGCACTCACATTCCAAGCACTAGAGAAATCACGTAAATACTCCACTCCCAAGTCTGTCATCCATGCATCCTCAGGGCGTAGTTCCGGATTTCCATATCCCACATAATATAGTTCGTTGAAAGTCGGCACACGATAAGCCCTGCGACCGAAAGCCAGTACATCAAACCCGTCAAAGACTCTATATCTAATATCCGCAGATGGAGAGAGAGCACAGCGCGATAGGGCATCCTTATCAAATGCTCCATTAAACTCAAGAGCCACATTTGCAAGCAAGCGTTCGGTCTTAAATGATGCAGCAAGAGCTGTGAACGCCGAGAGGCGTGATGCACCATAGATTGAGGAGGTCAGTTTATCCCATTGAAGGTCTGCAGCTACCGAAAGATTACACCAATCTGCAACCCGGAAGCCGTGGGCTGTATTCAACTGCAATTCTGTCTGTCCGTAATTACTGTCTCCCCATGAGCTTGAGTAGTATATATCATCATAAGAGCCCTTTGCACTTACTCGAAGAGTGTATAATTTACCGAATGATTTCCTCACATATCCCTGGACAAATGCATTCTTATCGGCTTGCCTATCATCTGATGGCCACGAGATAGCACCAGGTGTACCACGTTCTGCCTGGCTATAATATGCTTTCACATGATAGTCACAGTCATCCATCAATCCCCAAAGGTCCAACCCTCCTCTATATTGCTCCAGATCATTATTGGTTCTGAACAAGCCATCTCCATAGCTGAAATCGCCTTTGGAAATAACACCAGCGGCATTTGCTGAAAGACTTACCTTATCAGACAGTCTGAAATCCAGACGAGCAGACGGAAGATATGTCCCAAATGATCCCACATAAAATTTCACCTTTCCGGCCACTGGAAGTTCGCCGAACTCGGGACGGGCCGTCTTGAAAGAAACTGCGTTTTGAGCATAGTCCACTGTAATTGTAGAGAGGTCCTCAAGAGGCAACATTCCAAGGTCATTCTGACCAGATTGAACATTACCGACACGCACTCCATCAAGGTAAATTGCAGTATGCGCACTACCAAGACCTCGGAGATTGACAGTCTTCAAGCCAGCTAGACCACCATTGTCAACAACATGTAGTCCTGAACTCAGACTAAGAGCATCTGAAACCGTTAATGATTGTTTTGTGGATATCTTATCCACTCTCGAGATGATTACACCCTTATCTGCGGTAACTGTAGCAGCACCAAGGGTATCAACTGCCGTCACATCCGCGGCAGTGAGCAGGCCAATAGAGATCATGCCTGCATGAAACAAAGAAAATAACATTAGTTAAGCGCCTTAACAGAAGCCTGCCCCCGGGCTCCAACAGTTTGACTTGATTATGGCAGGTCTTCGGACTCATCCCTATCCACAGTCGAGAGCTGATCTCCCTTCTCAGGAAGTTTCTACGCCTTCTCACAGATTCGCCAGATCTTCTGGCTACACTGCAATGACATAATGCAGAAACATTTCAGGATTTACCGCTGCGGGCACAGTTCCGGATTCTCACCGGATTCCCTTACTCCACAACCCTAAATATTTTATAGTTCGTTCTGAACAATTTCATTGTAAAGGTTCTGACAACCATCTTCAAGAAGGTCGAGAACCAGAGTGAATCCCTCTGTACCCATGTAGTATGGGTCTGGGATGTATGGCATCTTTCGACGCTGCAGGAAGTCTGCCATTCTACGGATCTTATGAGTCGCCTCTACAGAAGGCGCCAGATGCATAAGGTCCTCATAGTTCTGGTCATCCATTGCAACCACAAGGTCAAAATCAAGGAAATCCAACGACGAGACAGGACGAGAACGATGTGTCAGAGCAAAGCCGCGATACAAAGCAGCATGACGCATTCTTTTATCAGGAAGCTCACCCCTATGTCCACCGTATGTACCTGCTGAATCCACCTCAATCACATCCTGCATTCCATTCTCCCTGACAATATGCTCAAAGATTCCATGAGCTGCCGGAGACCTGCAGATGTTTCCCAGGCAGACAAATAGTACTTTATATTTCTTATTGGAATTCAATTGATTAGGAGTGTTCATCAGCAGACAGTTTACTATTTGATAATCACGCGCTCGATACGACGTGGAACTGAAGTAAGAATCTCGTATGGAATAGTACCGAGAATTGACGCAAGCTCAGTAACTGTAGGATCTGCACCGAAAATAGTCACAGTGTCACCAACATTTGCATCGACTCCTGTAATATCAAGCATGGTCATATCCATACAGATATTACCTATTGTAGGCACTCGATGTCCATTCAACGAGAACGACGCTGCTCCACGGCTGAGGTGACGGTCTAATCCGTCTGCATATCCCACAGGGATAGTAGCTATTACTGTTCCCTGAGGTGAAATCTTACCATGACGTCCATATCCGATGGTACCGTCGCCAGGCTGCAATGTCTTAATCTGCAATATCTTGCACTTGAATGAAGCCACTGGGCTAAGTTTCACATCTGCAAGGGCACTCACACCATAGATTCCGATACCGAGTCGTACCATATCAAACTGGTACTGAGGGAAACGCTCAATTCCAGCTGAATTCAGAATATGATAAAGCGGTTTATATCCAAGAGTTTCTGACAATTTGTCAGCGTTTGCCTTAAAGAGTCCGATCTGTCCTAAAGTGAATTCATCGTGAGAAGAATCATCGGCAGCAGCAAGGTGGGAATATATTGATTTTACCTTAACCTCTTTGCACTCTTTCAAGAAGGCTGCAAGCTCTTCCATCTCCTCTGTCATGAATCCAAGGCGGTGCATACCTGTATCAAGCTTGATGTGTACAGGAAAATCTGTCAATTTCCTTTCACGAAGTACCTCACAAAGAGCCTTCAGAGCCGATAGATTAGGGATTCCTGGCTCAAGAGCATAGTCAATAATCTCTTCGAAAAAGTCTGTTCCCGCAGTGAGAACCATAATAGGAGACTTGATACCAGCCTGACGGAGTTCAAGGCCTTCCACAGGATATGCAACAGCAAGATAGTCAGCTCCCGCGCTCTCCATCATAGATGCAAATTCCACTGCACCATGACCGTAAGCATTTGCCTTTACAAGAACTAGAAGCTTGGTTGTATCTTCAAGCTTCGATCTGAAATATTTATAGTTTTCAAGACATCCATTGAGATTTATCTCAAGTCTCGAAAAGTCTTCGTTATTATATGCCATGTCCATAATTCTGCAAAAGTACTAAATATTCTGACAAATTAGTCTATTTTTGTCCTCAGCATAGATTTTGCACTAATATGCGACCGCAAAAAACAAATGGATTTTGTCTCAATCACGGACAAAATGTCAGTAATCGAATTTATAAACTAAAAACAAGACAATATGGGTTGGATAATAATGATTATCACAATGGTGGCCAGCATGATCGTTCAGCAGGTTCTCCAAAGCAAATTCAACAAGTATTCCAAAGTAATGATTTCTAACGGAATGACCGGTGCACAGGTAGCACAGAAGATGCTTCACGAGCACGGCATATATGACGTTAAGGTCACTTCTACAAGAGGAACTCTGACTGACCACTATAATCCTATGACAAAGACTGTCAACCTCAGTGAAGGTGTTTATGCAAGCAACAGCGTAGCAGCTGCAGCAGTGGCAGCACATGAATGTGGTCACGCAGTCCAGCATGCGTATGGCTACGGTCCTCTCAAGATGCGCTCTGCGCTTGTACCGGTTGTAAACATAGCTTCCAGCCTTGTCTCATGGGTGATTTTAGCGGGTGTGATATTAATTGAAACATTCCCACTTCTGATCTGGATCGGTATAGCTCTATTTGCGACAACTACCCTTTTCAGCTTCGTAACACTTCCTGTCGAGGTTAATGCAAGTACCAGAGCTATCTCATGGCTCAGCAATGCCGGCATAACAGATTACAGCACTCGTCCGCAGGCAGTTGATGCTCTAAAATGGGCCGCATACACTTACGTAATCGCAGCACTAGGATCACTTGCAACCCTCCTATACTACATAGGAATCGCAAGAAGAGATTAATTTTAGAATTGATTAGAAAAGAGTTGGATGATTATCCTCTAACTCTGTCAAGACTTTTTCCATAATGGCCTCACGGAACAGTACGGCCTTAGTTCCAACACGAAACTTCTCGCAATATACCTTGATGGCAGCCATCTCGCTGTCATTGAGGTATATTACTTGACGGTGCTTCCTTACCAATGAAGCGCGCTGCTTCTTAAGGTATTCCGGATCCACTCCGCCAGTAGCTTTTATCTTCCTTTTTGCCATTGTGTAAATTGATTTTCTAGAAAAACGGCTGCAAAGATACAAAAATTATCTTATGCTCAGCGTTTTATAGCACGATACAGGCCTGAAGTTATCTCTTCAAGGGATATTTCACAGTAGATCATGTCATAGACAAAGGTAGAGCCAGTCTGATTCTCCTCATAGTAAAAGACGATGTCCTTATTCTTGTTCTGGAGCATTGTCGAGTATGCAGACCAGTCGTGAGATACCTGATATTTTATATTCCAGTCTGCTGCTAAAATTTCCGGAGTTATTGACGCTATGTTTTCTGGAAGTTCCTTCGCATATATTCCAACGTTAGCTCTTTTGGGGCCAAACGGAACTGACTGAAGGGCAACATAAACCGGTTTTCCATCTGCACAACGCAAAGCCGGAATTATAAGGATGCCACCATTGCAGGCATTTTCAACTGTGACGCAACCATTGACACGTTTTCCAGAAGGCGCAGCCTCACCCCAACTACCTGCTCCGGACTCAACGTCAGAATATTTATATATATTGAAATAGCGTCCACCATAAGCACGGCTTGTAATGACTACGCTACCATCCGGAAGCTCTTCGCATTTAGCTTCGTCGCCATTAGGCACCGGCAACTGTCCCAAGTCTCCAAGCACCTTCCAATTTCGTCCAAAATCATCACTGTAGATTACCCTGTTGCCATTCGGACGGGCAGCAAGAGCTGCATATATCCTATAATGAGTACCCACCTTAATGATACGGCTTTGGAAGATCTGTCCCGATGAGACAAAACAGCTTTGAACACATCCTCCGGGAGCATCATCAAACAAAGTATAGATCTGTTCTGTTATCTGCTGGCGTTCCCATGTTTTTCCGCCATCATGGCTACGCATCGCAGTGATTCTGTTGGGATTATGACGATTGGTTGTCTGATGGAAATATACGGTATTGCCACAAACCAGCGTAACCAGAATCTCGTTGCTCTCACGATCCGCCACGATTGCAGCATCTCCATAGCCACAATGCACAGCACCTTCTACTCCGGTACCTTCAATCAAGGCGAATTCCTTGCCCCACTTCTTACCTTTCAGACGTCTTCCATGAATATCAACACGTCCGAATCCGATATCGTTCTTACAATGTCTATAGTCAGTCAAAGCATACATGGAGCCATTCCTGAGTTCAACTATGGCAGGGATACGATAAGGAATGCTGTCGTGCAGATTACTCTGAAAGAGTGTGGTTTTATTTTTGAGTCCATCCTGAGCAGAAGCAAAGAATGGAATGAGAATAGCAAGTAATAATAGTTTCTTCATGATTTGCTGTTTGGCAACTGCAAATTTAGAAAAATCTGCAAAGAATAACTATCTTTGCAGATTGAGCCTGGTAGGCTCGATACGTTTTTAGATTATTTAATTGACTTACAATATATTATGGCGGATTCAAATTTTATTGATTATGTAAAGATCTATTGCCGTTCAGGTAATGGTGGCCCTGGCTCTACTCATATGAGAAGAGAGAAGTATGTTCCAAAGGGCGGTCCCGATGGAGGAGATGGTGGACGTGGAGGTCACATCATCCTTAGAGCGAATCCGCAGTTCTGGACACTTATCCACTTGAAGTACCGCAAGCACATCATGGCTGAGCATGGTGCATCAGGAAGTGGACAGTTGCAGACAGGTAAGAACGGAGAGGACATCATCCTTGACGTTCCACTCGGAACTGTAGCAAAGAATGCAGAGACCGGTGAGATTCTGTTCGAGATGGTAGAGCCATTTGAGGAGAGAATACTTGTGAAAGGTGGTCGTGGCGGACTTGGAAACAATAACTTCAAGACTGCGACCAACCAGACTCCTAGATACTCACAGCCGGGAGAGCCATGCGAAGAGGGATGGTTCATCCTTGAACTCAAGCTCCTTGCTGACGTTGGTCTCGTAGGTTTCCCTAACGCAGGTAAGTCTACCCTTCTTTCTACGGTATCTGCTGCCAAACCTAAGATTGCAGACTATCCATTCACCACTCTCGAGCCAAACCTCGGTATCGTAAGCTACTATGATGACAAGTCATTCGTAATGGCAGACATCCCAGGTATCATCGAGGGAGCACACGAGGGCAAGGGTATCGGTATGCGATTCCTCAGACATATCGAGCGTAACTCTATCCTCCTTTTCATGGTTGCAGCTGACCAGGACGACATCCGCGAGGGTTATGAGGTACTTCTTAATGAGTTGCGAGAATACAATCCTGAGCTTCTTGTTAAGGACCGCGTACTTGCAATCACTAAGTCTGATATGCTTGATGAGCAGCTCAAGGAGGAAATTGCAGCTCAGCTTCCTGAGGATATTCCTCATGTATTCATCTCATCATTCACACAGGAAGGAATCAGCGATTTGAAGAATATGCTTTGGGATGCTCTACAGTCAGGAAATGAGGTAGAGGTGGAGAATGAGGTAGAACTCCCTACTCTTCCGGATGTATCGGATCATCCATATTACCAGCAGTTCAACAATAACGAAGAGGACGAAGAATAATGTTCTGGCAAAACGTTCATCATCTTGACCAGCAGATTACCCTAACAATCAACAGTTGGAATTCAGCATTCAGCGATCCCATCTGGGCCTTCCTTTCTATGAAGCTTGTGTGGGTACCGCTCTATGCGGCGATACTTGCGCTGATCATCTGGAAGCTAGGCTGGAAGAAAGGCGGCATGCTGATTCTTGGAACGATTCTGACTATCGTATTCTGCGATCAGTTCGCAAATCTTATCAAGCACACCGTAGCACGTATCCGACCTTTACACGATGAGTTCATGGTCGGAAACGGTCTGAACATCCTTGAACTAGGAGGTGGTTATAGTTTCTTCTCGGCACATGCAGCCAACTCCTTCGGGCTGGCAGGATGTACCTGGCTTGGTCTGAAGAAAGGTCTTGCTGACTCATCTAACCCAGCAGATGTAAAGATCATCAAGTGGTACGGCTGGTTTATGTTCACATGGGCAGCATTGGTAGGAATCAGCCGCATCTTCGTCGGCAAGCACTACCTCGGAGACGTCATCGTAGGCACAATCGCAGGCCTGATCATCGGCCTCACACTTGGCCTCGCAGTCAGCATTGCTAACAAAAAATATTAAATACTATAAAACAGTGCTGGTGACTAAAAAGTCTTACGACTGATTAGTCACCAGCATTTGTTTTATTCAAGGCTTATCTCACATAAGATACCTTACGTATCTTACCGCCATTTTCGAGATAATAGAACGTCTTACCATCAGCGGCCAACTCAATACCGTTAGGATATGGAAGGACTGCATTACTATAAGGTGTTCCTAGAATTGTTCTAATAGTACCCTTGCTATAGTCTCCATTTGCGTCAGGAGTAAACATTCTGATGGTCTTACCCTTTGCTGCATCTGTGAAATATATTGTTCCGTTAGCATCACATACGGCACCTTCACACTGTCCAAGAGATGCAGTAAATGGATTGCCAGGTACGCCATCACTGTATGAAGCTGCGGCGGTGTGCTGCGTACCGCTTCCGGCCACCTTTGTCATTGTGCCTGTAGTAAGGTCAATCATCTGAATAAGTCCTGAACTGTTTGGGAAAAGGAACAGTTTAGTCTTGTCATAACTGATACACATAAACTCATATAGATATTGCGTAAGATCCCATCTCTTGAGAACGACATTGTTCTTCACCTTCAAAACGAATCCAAGACCTGCACCTGAACCTCTAACAAGAACATACATATTATCAGCAGCATCAAATGCAATTTTCATGATATTAGGCAGTGACATGCCGGATGTAGCATCCGCTGTTTCCTTTACGATATACTCGCTAACAGCAGCCTTACCTGTACAGGTCATGAGTTTGCCTTTTGCCTTTGCCGCATAATAAATTGTCCCTTTAGAATCCAAAGCAATTCCCCATGGAGCCTGACCGTTCAAAGCAGCGTTGTGCTCATTTGGATAGTCAGTTGTAGATGAGTTAGAATATACTGCAATCGGAGTTTTAGTATTTGAGGCAACCTCATACTTCCAGATTCCATGAACTGTCGCACGAGTCGTATATATGAAATTGCCGTCTGCATCTCTTACAAGATCCTCTGGGGCATATCCGCCTAATGATAGAAGCTCTTCGTATTTCCACTGTCCTGATGCAATAGTTGCGGCAATAGCTCCAGATGGAACAAGCGACACTTTCTCAGTCACAGTCTTCACATAAGTAGTATTATCATTATAATATGTGGTAACTGTTACACCCGAATTAAAGTCCTGTGGAAGAATTGCAAGATAGTATGCACCTGTCTGAAGGAACTTACCCTCACCTGCAGAAAGGGTAACTGTCTTCGCTCCAGAAACAGCACTCCATGTCGGTTTATCGCCCACAGTAATTGCAATCTCACCTGCAACAGTCTCATTTGCATTACCTTTGAACTCAATCTTTGTAACAGCAGGCTCAGTAATATCAATTCTGAAAAGTCCGCATACATTCATGAATCCGAGTGAAAGTGATGTCGAATAAGATACAGCAAGATGATGAGAGAATGACCCTAATTTTGCTGTCTGTACAGATGGAAGTGTAGTAGTAATCACTCCTGATGCAAGTGTAGCTGTTGCATCATATGGATAGAGAGCAAAATACTCGTCTGCGAGTGATGATCCCGCCATAGGACTAAGGGTTGACACTGCAGCACTTTTATCTGCTTTATACTGATACATCTTTGATTCAGCCCAGAGAGACACCTGATCACCAGCCTCCCACGACACCTTAGATGAACTTGCACCCTCAGTCAAGATAGCCTTTGAATCCGCATCACCAAGAGCAGCCTCAAACACTACAGGATTGCCACAGACCACCTCTGGAGCTTCTTCTTTTGCGCAGCTTATAGACATTATTGCTGCAAGTGACAGAGTATATAATGTAATTTTTTTCATGTCCGTTCTAATTAAAAGATTGAAACCATACCGTCAGTACCTGCATAATCCTGATGACTTCCATTCATACTACAATTTTCGGTAACGCTTGTCCATGTCATCTTGCGGATCATACCATTCTGGAGACCATCTACGAAGAGGACATTACCCTGTGCGTCGAATGTCAATCCGCCAGGTGATGAAAGGAGACCGGCAGTACCCTTTCCGTCCTTTGCATTAGTTGCCTGAGCGTTTGCTGCCGCGCCACCGCTCCATGCGCCGCCAAGGATAGTCTTGATAGTAGCATTCTCAAAGTTTCCGTATACATCTGGTATCATAAGACGCATAGTCTTTGCTGCAGCATCACCAAAGAGAATTGTACCGTCTGCGAGGCACATTGCATCATAACAAGTGTTGAATGTAGCTGTCAACGGTTTGCCCATTTCACCATCTTTGTAAGTTGAAGCATTTGTATGCTTAGATGCACCGCCGGCAATAACCTTAACCTCTGCAGCTGGGTCATTAAGATCGATCTGATAAACCTTCATATAACCGAATACAAGGGCCTTGCTATAGTCTGCAGTGAAACAGAAGGCATCAGTGTATTCCTCTGGAAGAGTCCATTCCTTTGCCACAGTATATCCGTTGAACTTAACAAGTTTCTTTCTGTAGAGAACGAACATATTACCCTGTGCGTCAAATTTCACCTCCATAGGGTTGGACACCGAGTAGTTTGCATCACCATTCTTAAGGGCAATAACATCTACAGCACCATCAGCAGAACATGTCATAACCTTCGCAACAGCCTTGGCAGCAAAGATATATTTGCCATTTGCGTCAAACGAAGCGCCCCATGGGTGAGCTCCCGTTAGATCCGCATCATCCGCTACAACAGCAATCTTTGAAAGTGTGTAGTCCGGAGTCATCTTCCATATACCGTGATTTGGTTTATCAAAACGTGTTGTGATCCAGAAGTTTCCATCCGGAGCCTTATCAATGTCCTGTGCACTTCTAAGACGAGCTGCAGAACCTGTTCCTGTCTTGATCTCGTTGTTTGATGTCGCTGATACCGAACCGAGAACTGTAGCTACAGAGTATTCAGTTGTAGTCATTGACCATCCTGTAACTCCTACAACACCCATGTCATAGATTGTATTTGCCTCAAACTCGAATGCAGATGCAGATTCGCGAGTGTAAACAGTCTTATCACCGAGGAGGACTGTCACCTTCACACCCGTAGCAACTGCGCAAGGACGAACTGCAACATAATAGTTTGCAGCAGCCATTGAAGGCGCTGTAAGGAGGTTCACTGCAGACTTGCCATTTGCACTTACCGAGTTAGCTTTTGTAGATGGATCAACAAGAATATCACCCGCAAGAGCCTCACCATTCTTAGCCTCAACAGTAATTTTAACTACCTTTCCGCCAAGAACACTAGGTATATTGATCTTAAGGAGCGCCATTGCATTCTTAAATGATACGCCCTGATTGAAATCCGCAGCAGATGCTACAGAAATACCCGCAGCAGGATCAAATGAACCAGCAACCGGGGCCTGATTTTCAGGTACAGTCACAAGGAGCTTACCATTCTGAACACCCTTAGCTGCGCTAAATGGAGACACCATAAGGAATGATGAACCTGTTACTGCCGCCTCTGATGTAAATGTTGCAGAAGCGCCTGCAGCAGCTGTTGTAAACTTCACTGCGCCAGCGTCACCGTATACTGCAACCTGATCACCTGCTGTCCACTCAACCTTCTTGCCGTTGAGAACAGCCTTAGTTGTTGTAAAATCTTCTTTTTCTGCAACGAATGATGTTGCCGATACTGTGGAAGGAGTCTCGATTTCCTTGGCACAGGAAATGGCAGCTACGCATGCGAGCGCCATCAAAACGATTCTGTTTGTCTTCATAATCATACCTCCTTACCAAGGGAAAACCTCTTCATTAAACTCCTGATTCTGTCCGCTGAGGCAAAGCATGCCTTCAGAATTGATTTCCACAAGAGTTATGTCTGGGCTCTTGTAGACGAGATTTCCTCCGTAAACAGGAAGATCACCCGTGGTTGCTGTTTTAAATTTCATAAGTATTCAGTTATTAGTCGTTATTTTGCTTTCTGAACGGCAAGAACATGCTTTGCAGGATTGTATCCAGCTGTCTCATATATATTTATAACCTCGTCAACGCTGTCAAGGTAGCGTTCCCAAATCTTGTTCTCCGGTGCGCACCACTGCACCTCGCTGAGGGCTGAAAGTCTTGGAAGAAGCATGTATTCAAGGTAGTCCTGATCACCGATATACTCAGTCCAAAGGTTAGCCTGCACGCCGAGAATATGTTCCTTCTGCTCAGGAGTCATCTCATCTGTGAACGGCTCGAACGAGTAGCATTTCTCAACTGGCACATAACCTCCGATTGCAAGAGGCTCCTTATCCTGCTCCTTTGACTGATAGTAATCAAGGTAAAGGTACTGGTATGGAGTCATAATGACATCATGACCAAGCTTTACAGCTGCCTCGCCACCCTTTGTTCCTCTCCATGACATAACTGTTGCATCCGGTGCAAGTTCGCCTTCAAGAATCTCATCCCAACCGATGAGTCTACGTCCGCGTGTTGCAAGATACTGCTCTGCGCGTGCTGTGACATAGCTCTGGAGGAAATGCTCTGCCGAGTGCTTTTCGTCAGCCTTGATTCCAAGTTCCAGAATCTTCTGCTGGCAATGAGGACATTCCGCCCACTTAACCTTAGGACACTCATCACCGCCGATGTGGATAAACTTTGACGGGAAGAGGTCGCAAACCTCAGAAAGTACGTCAAGGATAAACTCCATTGTTGTCTCCTTACCGATACAGAGAACGTCCTTTGACACTCCCCACTTTGTCCATACTTCATACGGCCCTCCAGTACATCCAAGATAAGGATATGCTGTAAGCGCAGCCTGCATATGGCCTGGTAGGTCAATTTCAGGAATGATATCAATACCCTTAGTAGCAGCATACTCTACAATCTCTCTAATCTGATCCTGAGTATACCACATTCCCTCACCATATGGTGTACCGTCATATACTGTGCTGCGACGGAGGTGTCCAACTAGAGTTTCCTTACGGATAGAACCTACCTGAGTAAGAAGAGGATACTTCTTGATCTCGATACGCCATCCCTGATCGTCAGTGATATGCCAGTGAAGTTTGTTGAGCTTGTGGATCTCCATTACATCAAGCACGTCCTTGATTGTCTCCATTCCGAAGAAATGACGTGCCTCATCAATAAGAAGTCCGCGGTATCCGAAGCGAGGCGCATCGGTAATCTGGCAGCAGCCAACAGTCCACTCAACATCCTCGACAGCCTTCCCTGCATAGATTTCAACAGGCATCATCTGCTTGAGAGACTGAACAGCCCAGTTGAATCCGCGAAGGGAGGAGGCCTTGATATCAATAGACTTAGTACCTACATTGAGAACATAGGCCTCCTCAGCCATTGTCTGGTCATAGATAAAGTTGATTCCCTTGCCGGCCTTGCCTTTAATAACCTTGCTTGATTTTCCGGTTGCCTGTGAAAGTTCTGCAGCGAAACGCTCGACAAGAGCCTGTGTTCTCTCATCGATTGCACCTACACTGCGGAGCGATACACCTGCGAGTTTGTAACTACCTTCATTCTCAACCACCTGCTGTGGATATGGAACGATAGTAACCTTTGCGTATGCCGAAACTGCCATAACAGCCAGCACACAAGACAAAAAGATTTTTCTCATTATGATATTATTTGCTTTAATTCCCTTAAAGCCAGATAGATATGATTATCGACCGTACGAACAGAAAGCCCGAGTTTGTCGGCAATCTCCTTTGAAGACATATTCTCATAGCGAGACATCATGAAGATGCGCTGCCTTTGAGGAGGCATCTGACTGATCTTCTGATTCATTATTGCAGAAGTTTCAGTAAGAGCAATACCTGCCTCAATATCTGCGGTAGCGTCCTCCTTCTCGCTGACATCGTCACGTACAGAAGTCTGATTGTATTTCAGTCTCAAGTGGTCGAAGATTTCATTTCGGACAGATACTAGCAGATAACTCTCGAAATTGCGAGACTCATCAAGTCTGTCACGACCTATCCAGATTTTAAGAAAGACATTCTGCAGTATGTCCTCGGCAGCATCCGCATCATGCAGCAATGCACAGGCGAAGGAGAAGTACCTGTCATAGTACTTCTCAAAGAGCTCGTCAAAACTCTTCTTGTCACCGCATTTAACGGCACGTATAAGATGCTTATCCGAAGACATACGCCAAAATTAGAATATTTCTATCAATTTTACTACATGAGCAGTAGCACAAGTGAGGTAAATTCTAGTGCAATCGTCAGAAACATAGAGGTCTGAAGGGTATGAGCCTGTCACAAGTGTCTTGACAGTACCCTTTGTATAGTCTCCGTTCTCATCAGGAGTGATCTTTCGGACTGCAAGGTTAGTACGGTCGCAGAAATATACCGAGCCGTCCTTCGCTGCGAAAATACCGCATGTACAGCCGATAGTAGCTGTTGAAGGATCGCCCTTTGTTCCGTCAAGATTTCCTGAAGTTGACATTGCGCCTGTACCGGCGATCTGTACTACATTGTCACCGTCGATCATGTAGAGGTATCCTGATGTTTCAGAACCTACGATCGCTCTACCCTTAGCATCGAAAGTGATGCAGGCATTCACTGGAACTTCGTATGTCTTTACAACTGTTGTTCCGGCTACTTTGCAGACCTCATTTGCTCCACGGTTACAGATCCATGCATTGCCATCCTTATCAAATCTCACATCCATAGGGTTGTTGAGAGTTGTACCGGTGACATTTACCTCGCTTACAGCATTGTCCGAACCGACTTTATAGATCTTTGCCTTTGGTTTACCTGCAAACCAGTAGCTTCCATCCGGAGCAAATGAGCCATGCCATGGAAGCTCTGTTGTAGTCACTGTTGTCACATTGAAGTTAGGGTCGATCTTACGGATCGCTGTAGTTGTACCACGCTGTGACACCCAAAGGTTACCTTCCTTGTCGAGAACGATTCCCTCAGGGAATGAGAACTGCGCTGCTGTACCTGCGCCATCAGCATGTGCATTCTTGCCGTTACCGGCAATTGTAGATACGATATACTCGTGCTCAGGCTTCTCTACATAGTCAAAGGAAAGGCCTGTAATAGAGCCCTTTGGAGTCACAACTGTAATAGAATAAGTACCCACCTCTTGCTCTGGAGCAACCACGGTTAGATCCCATGAATTGTACTCAAGAACCTTCGCTTCCTTTTCGCCGATAAACACCTTATTCTCACCGAATTCATTACTAAAATTGCGGCCATACACAGTGATGATAGCTCCAGGATAACCGGTTGCAGGAGATACACTTGCAAGCTGTAGCTCGGTAACCGAAGCTACATAGTTTTCCTTACAGGACACAGACATGAGTCCTGCAAGGATTATAAATACTGATAAAAACCTTTTCATTACTTGTAGAAGATTTTAAGGACCATACCACTATTCTCAAGATAATAGAGTGTCTTTCCATCAGGACCCAATGCTATTCCATTAGGGTATGGAAGAACAGTATTGTCATAAGGAGTACCAAGAATAGTTTCGATTGTACCTTTTGAATAATCACCATTTGGACCTGGCTTGAACATTCTTATAGTCTTACCGATAGAATCAGTAAAATATATAGTTCCATCTGCTGCACATACAGCTCCCTCTGCCTGGCGGACAGTAGCTGTCAATGGATTTCCAGGTTCTCCATCGGTATATGAAGCAGCATTACTATGATTTGTTCCAATACCAGCAACTCTCGTCATATTCTTGCTGACAAGATCAATCATCTGAATATCACCAGAAGTGTTTGCAAAGACGAAAATCTTTGTCTTATCAGCATTGAAGCACATCATTTCATATAGAGCTGTAGTGAGCGGCCATGTGTTTTGAACATCACCGTTATTAACCTGAAGGACATATCCAAGACCAGCTCCTGCTCCTCTGACAAGCACATAGATAGTACCGTCTGATGCGCATAGAACCTTCATAGGGTTAGCAATTGTCTGGTTATTAATAACATACTGCGCAATATTACCCTGTGCGTCACATGTAAGAATCTTAGCGGTATTCTTAGCAGCAAAATACAGTTTTCCGTCAGGTCCGACATCTGCTCCCCATGGATGACTATTAGCCAAAAGGTCAGAATCCGATGCTGTGCTTCCTGAAGAGACCTTAACAGGGCTCAAGACATTGGTCTGAGGATTAAACTTATATATGCCATGTGCTCCTGTCTCACGTCGAGTAATCCAGAATGTACCATCCGATGCTAGTGCAAGATCCTGAACTTTACTATATCCGGTAACCAGGGTCTGAACTCTCCATGATCCGCCATACACAAACTTACCTCCAGTGACAGTCTTATTTCCTACAGTGACAGAGAATGTATACTCACCCTCGGCATTATCAGGCATAATGACTGTAAGAGATGTCTCTGTTGATGCTTCAACAGATGCCACCTGCTCTCCAACCATTACAATATTCTCAGACGGAACAAGGCTGAAGCCATCTCCTTTGATAGTTACCTTGTCACCCTCTGCACCTCTCTCAGGATAGTTTGAATCGATGGCAAATACCATATAAGTAAACTGAGAAGGAGCTGTAAGAGTCTTGCCACCTGTTACAATCTTCACATTTACAGCACCTTTAGGATGCTCTGGAGCGATAACCTTGAGAGTAGTAGATGTAACGCTTTCAACCGTTGCAGGGACATCTCCGAAAGTTACGAGGTTTTCTGATGGAACAGTGCTGAAATTCTCTCCTGAAATTGTCACCAAATCACCTGCAAAACCCTTGGCAGGAGTAATACCAGTAACCTTTACAACAAGTTCAGGAAGCTGAGTATAATTGGTCTCAAGTACAGTATCTGCCTCAAGTCCGTTTACACTTACTGCGATAACTGCCTTTCCATCTGCATGTTCAGGCATTGTTAAGGTAAGCCTGTTGGATGTAGCCATGCTGACTGCAACCTGCTGTCCGTCAACAGTAACTACATTCTCATCTGCAACCTCCGAAAATCCGATTCCGGAAATAATTGCCGTACATCCGTTCCAGACATTAGACGGCACAACTGAAATCAGTCGTGGTGCCTGTTTAGTCACATCTATCTGCTCTGGAGCCTGACATGCAGACAAACCAGTCGCAGCAAACGCGATGCACATTAATAGTCTTAGTAGTCTTTTCATTTTATGTTGTTTTTATTTTTTGAATACTGCCCAGGCGTTGATGACCGCCCTTTCTGTTCCTCCTTTGCCGTCTGTCGGGTCAGAAGGCCAGTTACATATCTTATGAGCACCTCCCAGCGGGTTCTTTATCAGCATCTGCGCTGATCCGCCACCGTCAAGATTGGCTGCCGCCACACATCCAAGCGAGAAGAAGATAGAACCCATTTCCTGGTAGGTCATACCTGTAGTTCCATGACGTCCATCTACAGTAAGCATCCATACTACATTATCTGCTGTATAGCCTATAGCTGTACGAGGATCTCTGGCTGCAGTAGAAATCGACTGAATCTTTCCGTCATATACCATTACCACACCTGCTCCGGTACACTCCTTCATCTTCATCATTGCAGACGGATAATCTTGTCTGTATCCGATAGTCATCATTCCCTCTGTTGTGATGCCGACATAGCTGAGTGCCTGCTGCGAAAGCTTCGGATCGTAGTCCCACTCAGACGACACGACACTTCCACCACAATGCACAGGTCCGCGAGGATTAATCGGAGATGTCATATTCCAGAAATCAGCGTTAATCATTGCATAGACTGGCTTTGATGTAGTAGAATTGTTCTTGGTCATTACCGTCAGGGTCTGCTTCTTCCATGATGACGATGTGGTTGTACTAGGAAGAACAACCTTCATTTCAATATTCTGAGATAAGTCAGCTCTCAAAAGATATATATTCTGTTGTTCGTTAGCATCAGTCTTTATCTGCATCTGGTAGTAGTCCAGCCCTGTAGTAACCACACAAGTTGTGTCCCAAAGGATATCCAGAACCTTGATACAAGTCTCCCCTTTCAGAATCTTGCCCGCCTCCGTTTTGGGATAGGTAGGATACTGCTCAGGTTTACCCGCCAGGAAGTAGAAATCCTTCTTTACAGTACGGTCACCAACCTTGATGATGACAGGAACATCTCCAGGCTTATGCTCGGGAGCAATCACCTTCAATTCAATCTTGCTTCCGGATACGATATCCAGTTTCTGGTCACCGAAATAAACCTCGATTTCAGAAAGAACCTGAGGAAAGTTGTTACCCTTGATAGTTACCTCTGTGCCAGGAGCTCCATAGTCAGGAACAAGCGCATCAACGGTAAACACATTGACTGGATGCTCCGGCTGTGGGTTATTCTGAGCGCAAGCTACTGTCAATAATGATAATAATAAATATAATGCTATCGATTTCATGTTACTATGGTTCATCAACAATTGCTGCCCAACCATTAATTACCGGTCTCTCAGTACCATCTGCCGGGCTATTACGAATCTGCCATACATGTGCAATAGGATGACGGATAAGCATCTGTGCAGATCCACCACCGTCAAGGTTTGTTGCTCCCACGCAACCAAGACTCTTGAAGATATAACCCATTTCCTTATAAGTCATACCATCAGCACCAAAAGTCTTTCTACCGTCGCATGTAAGAAGCCATACAACTCCATCCTCGGTATATCCGATTGCAGTACGAGGATCTCTTGCAGTCCAGTCTGTTCCTGGGAAAAGGCCCTCAGAAAGCATCATGTAGCCTGCTCCTGTACACTCTCTAAGACGGTTTTTGTATTCATCATAGTCAGAGCGAGGAGCAATAACCATAGAGCCGTCATCAAGCACTCCAACAAAACTAAGCGCCTGCTGAGGTACTGCAGGATTATAATCCCACGCAGAAGAAAGGATTGTACCTCCTTTGTGAACAGGTCCACGAGGATTGATTGGAGCTGTCATCTGCCAGAAGTCGCCATTTATCATAGCAGCAACTCTAGCTCTAGGTGCATCCATCTTTGTTGCCATATCGGTAAGAGTCTGGCGATTCCAACCGCCACCGATATATGTGCTGTTGTTCGGCATTGAAACTGACATTCTCACACCTGGAACCTTAGTATCCACGCTGATAAGATGTAGCTGCTGCACATATCCCTCGATTGTCTGTATATGAAGGTCAGTCTCCTCTACTCCGACAGTAATCACAAAGGTTGTGTCAGCGAAGATTCTGGCTACTTCAGGACAGTCTGCCAACAATGTCTTTCCCACCGGAGTGCGAGGAACATAGTGGACATCCTCCTGCTCTTTTGAACATGACCACAGTACGAGAGCAACTGTGGCAAGTATTGTCATATATAAATATCTTTTCATAGCCTCAATTATTTCCACAATTCATTCTGCTCAAGGTTAGGATTGAGATCTCGTTCTCTCTGCGGAATCGGGAATACTGTGTATTTCTCCGAGAGATCAACCTCCGATGTAAATCGTCCGGTTCTCACAAGGTCAAACCATCTGAAACCTTCACCAAGGAACTCGAGTCTGCGTTCTGCAAGTACAGCTGTAAGAAGCTCTGTATCGTTCTTTGGGGAAACTGCAGGAAGTCCGCGTTTCTCACGAAGAGCATTCAGGTACTTCACTCCTCCACCAGCAATTCCAAGGCCCTCGGCAGCGATAAGGTACATCTCTGCCAAACGAGTAATAATGATAGGGTTGGTAGTGTTGATATTATTGTACTTGTTAAGCACAGTCTCATCACCATCAACCATTACTGAAATGTTTGTACGCTTATCAGCAGTAGTGAACAATTCGATAACTTCGCGTGTAGGAACATAAGTAGTTGCTGGCTGATAGAACTGACTGGCGAAATTAAGTCCGCTCTCCTCGCTGTCATTGATGAATGTGAAGATCTCCTCCTTGTTGTCCTGACCACGGAAAATCAGGTCGAAGTCAGCTAATGCCAATGAAGGATCTTCTATGAGTTCCAATGCAAGTGCAGCTGCCTCGGCATGCTTACCCTGAGCAATCTTCGCACGGGCCATAATAGCCTTTGCAGCCTGAACCGAAACATAATTCTTATTGGTGAAGTTAGGCAACATCTCAATTGCGTTCGAGAGGTTCTCCTCTACGAAAGCCCATCCTTCAGCCTCATTAGTATTTGGAACAGGCTCATTGGTTGCTTGACGGAGAATCTGTACATTTCTGTACTTAGATACAAGGTTATAATAGATAAGTCCACGGAACAGATATGCTCCACCTAGCATCTCTCGTACCTTTGGATCAGCTTCCTTCTTTACTGCAGCAGTAATGAACTCATTCACCTGATACAACCACGCATAATATCCAGTCCAAGGTGTTGATGACCAACCAGATGTAGGAAGGATAGCATCACGGATCCAGAGTTCTGGAGTGGCGAATTTCGATCCACCTCCACGTGTAAAGTCACCTCCTGCCATATCATTCTGGAAATAGCCCTCGAAGGTAGGCTTGTACTGTGAATAACAATAAAGTCCTGTATAAAGCAACGCCAAATCGTCCTCGGAAAGATTATCCCTTGAAACGGCATTATGAGGATACTGATCCAGCACGTTGCAAGACACTGCGCCGAATGTTGCGGCAGCAAGCAATATATAAATGATTCTTTTCATAACGTACTAGAATTTAATGTTGAAACCGAGTGAGAATGTTCTTGGCTGACCAGGATTGAGCCAGTCATAGCCATATGTGGCTGCATTGCTGCTGACTGAAACTTCAGGATCGAGGTAAGGCCATGGAGTGAACACGTATAGGTTATCTGCCTGGAGATAAACGCGGAGCGCATCGATCTTAGCTTTCTGAAGAAGTCTGCTAGGCAAGTTGTAACCCAATGATACGCTTCTGATACGAAGGTATGAAGCATCATGGAGGAAACGTGTATTCACAAACTTAGTACTGTTCCATGTCTGTCCATAGATAGCTCTAGGAGTTGTATTGGTTGTACCAGGACCAGTCCATCTATTCTCACATACTGATCTGAGCTGTGGCCACTGACCATTTCCGAGACGGAGACCACCAGTCCAGTACTCATAGAGTTTCTGTCCGTATGAATATGTAAGGAATACTCCGAGTTCCAATCCCTTATAAGAGAATGTATTGTTGAAACCACCTGAGAACTTTGGATTAGCAGAGCCGACGAATTGACGGTCATTTGCGTCAATCTTGCCATCAGGAATGCCCTCTGGTCCGCTGATATCCTCAAAAATAACATCACCGGCACGAACTCCCTCATTCTCATAGAGATACTGTGGAACATCCTCATCATGCTGATAGATACCGAGCATCTTTACCATATAGAATGAACCAACCTCTTCTCCGACCTTAAGTCCGTGGAAGCTTGACGGAGTAATGATTTCATTATCATCAAGGAGCTTGGTGAGTTTGTTACGCACGAATGAGATATTGAAGTCTGCATGCCAACGGAAATAATTCTTTCCGGCATTTGCAGCAAGAGCAATCTCAAGACCCTTATTGTTCATCGCACCGATGTTGCAAAGCTGAGTTGTGTAACCGGTCGAAATCATTGTAGGCTTGTTATAAAGGAGATTCTGGGTATCCTTATTAAAGATATCCACTGTCACTGAGAAGGCTCCCTTCCAAAGGCTAAGGTCAACACCAAAGTTTTCCTGAATTGCTGTCTCCCACTTCAAGTCGCGATTTCCTGCTGAACTAAGACCGAGACCATTCTGTCCACCATAGTTGATACCACCTGATGCAAGTGCCTGATATGCATAGTTTCCGATACCGCCCTGGTTACCTGTAGCACCTACACTAGCACGAACCTTCAATGAAATATCATCAGCCTTCCACCACTGTTCCTCATTTACATTCCATCCGAGCGAAGCAGATGGGAACCATCCCCAACGATGCTCCGGTGCAAATTTTGACGAACCGTCGGTACGAACTGTAAATGTTCCCACATAACGGTTCTTATAGTTAAGGTTAGCACGTGCGAAGAATGACTGAAGTGCGTATGCACTCTTTCCAGAAGTAACATCCTCTACTGTTGCTGCTACAGAGTTCACATCAAAAGATGCTGAAGGGAATCCCAAACCTGTCTGGCTTGAAGATGAAGACTCGTAGATCTGCAATGAGTGACCGAGTACAGCACCGATATTGAATCCTTTCTCAAAGGACTTATTGTAGCTCAATGTGTTATCCCACATAAGAGATGCTCTATTGACTCTTGAATCAATGAGGCGACCTCCCATAGGGTTATCTTCTGAAGGATATCCTGAATTGTGCTTTGAAGAGAAATAGCAATGCTCCTCAAGGCTCTGGAAATCCTCACCTACGTTAGTCTTGAAATCAAGACCAGGTATAATATGAAACTCTAGGAATGCGGAGCTGAGAGCACGATATGTCTTAATCCATACATCAGACTCCTTGATAGCCTGAAGTGCATTATTGTTGACTAGGATATTCTTTGAAGTAGCCCAGTCGCCATTGGGAAGGAATGGCTCATGCCAAGGATACTGTTCTACTGCAGCTTTGATCACATTATGGCCTGAATAACCACTGGCGACACGGTCATTCTTGCTGTAGCTAAGCATCATATTGACTCCGAATGAAAGCCAAGGCTTAACCTTGCCTGAAACATTCGACTTCATGCTGTACTGATTCATATCATTATCTATAGCAGTACCCTCAACATGCTTATATGTACCTGAAACATAATACTTTGTATTATCTGTTCCTCCCGAGATTGATGTTGTCACATTATGAGACCATGAGGTACGGAGCACAGAACCGAGCCAGTCGTATGCAGGTTTGCCTGGCATAGGATTGATGAATCTCTCAATATTCTGTCCGAATTGTCTGTTGTAGTTGTCGATACCCTCGTTGAACACCTCAATAAGAAGGTCACCAGAAGCAAGTTCGAGAGTTTCAGTTCTTGGCTGCTGTCCCATTGTGATACTTGCATCAACCGCAACCTTTGCTGCACCTTTCTTACCTGACTTGGTGGTGATGATAATGACACCATTGGTCGCACGTGAACCGTAGATAGCAGCAGAAGCCGCATCCTTAAGCACCTCAATTGACTCAATATCAGATGGATTTACAGTTGCAAGGCCACTCATTGATTCACCTGCGCTATATGCTCCTGTGTCACCTGAAGTTGTTGAAAGGATTACACCGTCAATCACATAAAGAGGTTCATTACCTGCATTAAGCGAACCAATGCCTCGGATGCTCACGCGACTTGATGCACCTGGGATACCTGAAGCAGTTGTAATGTTCACACCGGCAACACGACCCTGAAGCATCTGATCAACAGAAAGCACCTCACGTCTTTCCGATGGCTTTGGTTTGAATGAACCTACAGCCGATGTAATGTCTCGTCTTGTCATCGAACCATATCCGACTACAACCACATCATCAAGAGATAGTGACTGTGGAGTCATCTTAACCTCGATTACAGACGATTTTCCAACCTGGATTTCCTCATCGGCGTAACCGAAGAAAGAGAATACGAGAACTGCAGAAGGTGAAGAAGGCGTAATAGCGAAATTACCATCAATATCCGCAACTGCACCATTAGTTGTTCCCTTTTCCACGACAGCAGCACCTACAAGCGGCATTGCCTCCTCGTCGAGAACTTTACCAGTAATCTGTCTGGAAACAGGAGTTTCCTTGACAACCACCTTCTTTGCCTTTACAGACACTGAAGTACCGTTGATAGAGTACTCCACATTCTGTCCTGCAAAGATCTGATTGAGTACGGACGAAAGATCCGTAGCTTTAACCGAAACGACACGTTCAATGTCGATTTCATCGGATCGGACGCTCACCGAATAATTGTACTCACGCTGGAGATGCTCCAATGCCTTCCTGACAGTCACCTTGTCCAACGATATGGACATTTGTTGGGCGAATGCAGAAAAAGACACAAAACACGTAAGCACAACAACCGCAAAGCGTCTGAATGCTGTTGTTAATAGGTCTTTTAGCATAAAATTATTAATTAGTTGTTAATATAAATAATCGAGTCTTTTTCATGTACTTTCATTCCGGAATGGGTACACAAAGCATTCAGGATCTCTTCCAAACTTTCATCATTTACAAATGAAGCGAAATGCCTTGTCCTTGCCAAATGGCTTTTCATTATGACTATCTTCTTACCGTACTCCCTCTGAAGTTCACGTGCGATTTCCTCAAGGGTAAGGTCATTGAAATACAAAGCACGTCTTGCCTTCCAACTCACATATCCTTCAGTCTTGCACATATATTTACCAACCTTTCCACTGACCATGTCTACGGTTATGGTCTCTCCCGGAATCACAGCCATAGTGCGTCGTCCCTCCCTGGTGATGCAGTCAAGGTCTACAGAACCTTCCACGAGAGTAAGTTCCACATTACGCATGTCAGGATATGAACGAAAATTGAATGTCGTACCTTTTACAACTACATTTACGCTGTCACTAGAGACAATGAAAGGGCGTTTCTCATCCTTGGCAATTTCAGCAAACACCTCTCCTGAAACAAAAACCTGGCGTTGTCCTCCTCTGAATGAATCGGGATAGATGAGTTTAGAATCATTATTCAGCCAGATAACTGATCCGTCCGCCAATGTGACCGACTGCTTCTCACCATATGAAGTAGAAACCTCGGTCCAAGTAACGGTCTGATTAATTTCCTTATTTAGTCTTGAGATGTCTAGACAAAGAAATGCGATTACACAGCACGCCACAGCAAGCAAGCTACCCAGAATAATTCCAGTGCTTCTACGTCGCGTTTTTCTCACACCTGTCTCAGATATGATACGGTCAAGACGACCTTTCACACGCTGCTTTCTTGCCTGATCCTCGGTGAGCGGAACCTTATCAAGCAAAGCAGTGAAATCATCATTTGCTGATGGAGATTTAAGGTTGAGCATAAGCCACATAAGGACCTTATGCTCCTCCTCAGGACTTGCCTTTCCTGCAAGGTATTTCTCCATTATTTCGAAATCAATAAATTTCATAGCATCTTAATTTGATGGCGTCATTGCCACAATATATCATTATACGTAAAAGAAGGTATTTTTACTCAATCAAAATATATTTTTTTAGAATAAAACAAAGAAGGAGGTGACTAAAAATTAGCCACCTCCCTGTATATTCAACAGACATTAAAAGTCTTATTATCCACACCGACTTACAATGCGGCGATAGTCTTCTCCATGCGAGTTCCGCGGGAACCCTTAATGAGGACTGTGGCCCCTGCAAGCGGATTTTCGTGTAGCCACTGCGCGAGGGCATCAGAAGTCTCAAAGAAAAGAGCAGAGTCAAATGTTGCCTCAGATGAAGCTTTCAAGAACTCCTTACCTACGAAGCAAACCTTGGCAAATCCACGGGATGCTGCAGAACGAATAATTGTTACGTGCTCACCAAGCGACTCATCACCAAGCTCGAGCATATCACCAAGCAAAGCAACCTTAACCTCGGCATCTACATTGGAGAAGTTCTCAAGAGCTGCCGCCATACTTGTCGGGTTCGCATTGTATGCATCCACAATCAAAGTATTGCGTTCAGTCTTTGTCATCTGGGAACGGTTGTTCGATGGAACGTATGCCTCGATCGCAGCAACACCTTCCTCGAGAGAAACTCCGAAATGCTGTCCTACAGCAAGAGCTGCCATCACATTATCAGCATTGTATGAGCCAACAAGATTTGTCTCCACTACCCTACCATTAGAAAGTTTAACTCTAAGATATGGATGCTCAGCAGATGAAGGAAGGACTTCAGCTCCCTGATATTCAAGTCCATAAGGAAGAACGAGTGAGTCAGGACGCTCTGGATCTGAGTGAAGATTACGCTCGTTTGCCATCTGGCAGAGATGCGGATTATCTACATTGAGGAACACTTTATCGGATGTTCTACGGAGATAATCATATAGCTCACCCTTTGTTGCTTTCACACCTTCAAAGCTGCCGAATCCGAGCAGGTGCGCCTTACCTACATTGGTAACAAGTCCGAAGTTAGGAAGAGCGATATCTACAAGTTCCTTGATGTCTCCCGGGTGGCTTGCACCCATCTCTACGATTGCAAGCTGAGTCTGTGAATTAATTTTTAGCAGAGTCAAAGGAACTCCGATAGAGTTGTTAAGATTACCTTCTGTTGCTGTGACATTATACTTGACAGAAAGCACCTCACGAAGCAATTCCTTTGTCGTGGTCTTTCCATTAGTTCCAGTCAAACCAATAACTCTCAAAGGCTTACCATCTACAAAAGTCATTGAACGATGCCAACGGGCAAGTTCTTGAAGAGCGATCAGAGTGTCCTTGACTCTCAAAAGACGAGCATCATCAGATGCCGCCACAGCAGAGTCCTCATTTACAACAGCGTAAGCAGCTCCAGCTTCAAGAGCCTTCATTGCATACTCATTGCCATCAAAGTTTTCACCCTTTAGAGCAAAGAACATTTCACCGCCTTTTAGGGTACGGGTGTCTGTAGTCACTCCATTGCAGGAAGTGAATAGTTTATAGATTTGGGGAATTGTCATAATCTAATTTTATTTTATAAGATCCTTCGCTCCGCTCAGGATGACATTTATCGTCCTGTGGAACCAAAACCACCAGTTCCACGCTCTGTCTCATCAAGTACCTCTACTTCATCCCACTCAACTTTTTCATAACGAGCCACAACCATCTGAGCAATTCGCTCACCTGGATTTACAACGAAAGGCTCGTTTGAAAGGTTTACAAGAATAACCTTGACTTCACCACGATAGTCTGCGTCAATTGTACCTGGAGAATTAAGGACAGAAATACCAAATTTTGCAGCAAGTCCACTGCGAGGTCTAACCTGTGCCTCTGTACCATCAGGCAATGCAATAAAAAGTCCTGTAGGAACCATCGCTCTCTCGAGCGGTCCAAGAGTAATTGGCTCTGTGATATTAGCCTTGAGATCCATTCCAGCAGACTTTTCAGTGGCATAAGCAGGCGTCGGATAAGCTGACTTGTTTACAATCTGTACCTTCATATTTCTTGCGTCATTATAATTTATGCATCCACAAAAATAGTAACAATATTTCAATGATTAATATTATCTTTGTGTAATTCGCGATAAACAGAAACGACAATGATAAATAAGAAATATATAATAACTCTTTTTGCATCTCTAATACTGATTCTCCCTGCAAGCGCGCAGAAAAAGATCTCTACTGCTGAATTCCAGCCTGCATGTGACTCAATAGCTGCAGCCATCAAGAGGAACACTGCCATCAGGTGGGTGCTGAAGTTAAAAAATGTGATGCAAAGGGATAGCATCATTGATTTCTATTTCACTGAAAGTCTCGGAGACTACCCTTGGTACAAGGAGAACTCCGCATGGTTCAAAGACACTCTGCAGGCTACCATACCTGCAAAATATAAGTCCTATAAACTAGGCAACATCTATAGCAATGGTATACATCTGGACAGTCTTATAACCCCAGACCTCGGTTTTGACGGAAAACCCGCCAAGGTATCTCACACCAGCAAGAAACCAACTGGAAAATATATTGTAAGAAGAGCAGAAAGGCTTAATTACAGCAAGGGTCTTGACGGAAGGCATATCGCCATCTGGCAGAGCCACGGAAGGTATTTCGATGTAAATACAGAGCAGTGGAGATGGCAGCGTCCATGCTTGTTCCAGATCTGCGAAGATCTATACACACAGAGCTATGTCTTGAAATATCTTGTCCCTATGCTTGAGAATGCAGGAGCATATGTAATGCTTCCAAGAGAAAGGGATGTACAGATTCACGAATGTATTGTCGACAATGACTCCACCTATACAGGGCCAGGGGGCAGATATGTAGGAACATATACAGAAAAAGGCAACTGGGCAAGCTCTGGAGCCGGTTTCGCAGACAAGCAGGCAACATATCTTACACTGGAGAATCCATTCGCAATGGGTACAGCACGACAGGCGGCATGTGTTGCTGATAACACCTCTAAATCATACTCTGAAATCGTTTGGCGTGCACATATTCCCGAACGTGGTGAATATGCCGTATATGTTTCATATAAGACGATTAAAGAAAGTACCACTGCTGCCCGCTATACTGTTCACCACCTTGGAGGAAGCACTGAGTTCATTGTAAACCAGAAAATGGGCGGAAGCACATGGATATACCTCGGCACCTTCGAGTTCGATAAAGGAAACAACGGATATGTAACCCTTGACAATGCCACCCCAGCTGGATACAAATTCACCAGCGGCAAATATGTCACAGCAGATGCAGTTAAATTCGGCGGCGGTATGGGTAATGTTGCAAGAGGTAAAAAGTTCGATCCTCTGACTGATACCATTCCTGTATATGATCCATGCATCTCAGAGCTTCCAAGGTCTGCAGAGGGAGCCAGATACTGGCTACAGTGGGCTGGAGCACCTGAGAGTGTATATAGCCGCAACGACGGTACTCATGACTACAAGGATGACTATATGTGCCGTCCTGAGTGGGTGTCATGGATGAGCGGAGGCTCTGTAGTCAACCCGAAACAGGCCGGCAAAGGAGTGCCATTCGACATTTCACTTGCATTCCATTCAGATGCAGGTATTACAGATGGTAACTCAGCAATTGGAACTCTTTCGATCTATACTTACAAATCAAAAGGCAATACAAACCACCCTTCCGGTGGCAGCAGAATGACAAACCGTCATCTTGCAGATGCAATCCAGAGCCAGATTGTGCATGACCTCAGACAGCTACAGGACTCAATCTGGAGCAGAAGATGGATCTGGGACAGATCATATTATGAGTCTCGAGTACCTCCATGCCCTGCAATCCTGCTTGAGCTCCTCTCACACCAGAACTTCAGAGACATGCGTTACGGACTGGATCCACAATTCCAGTTCGATGCCAGCCGCGCAGTCTACAAAGGTATCCTGAAATATCTGAGCAACAGATACCAGCAGCCTTATACAGTTCAGCCTCTTCCAATCAAGGATCTGTCTGTACGTTTCTGTAGAGATTCATCAGCTATCCTAAACAAGGCTATCATCAGCTGGAAGAAGGTACTTGACCCGATCGAGCCAACAGCAGATCCTACAGGCTATATCCTATACACAAAAATGGATAATGGAGGATTCGACGACGGTAGAGTCTTGACCAACGTGACTGAAAACGGGGACGCAATCACCTCAACAATTGACATCGAGCCAGGGCATATTTATAGTTTCAAGGTGGCAGCATATAACAATGGAGGAAAGAGTTTCGCCATTGAGAATGTAAGCATAGGAGTTCCAGCTCAGCTGGACAGCACCAAACTCAACAAGGTAGTGATGGTGGTCAACAACTTTGATAGAGTCAGCGGTCCGGCATTCTATGACAATGCTGATTATGGTGGATTCGTCAACAGGCAGGAAAGCGGCATATCATATATGAAGGATATCTCATTTGTAGGAGAAACCTACGTATATTCAAAGAAGGCAGAATATGTAACAGATGCTGATCCTGGCTTTGGAGCCTCATTCTACAATGAGGCAGCAAAGGTTATTGCAGGTAATACCTTTGAATACTCGCACATCCACGGCAAGACACTGCTCGAACTCGGATATGCCTTCCAGTCGTGCAACAAAGAGGTATTCTGCAGCGACACAACCATTCGTAGCGGCATATGGTGCGTAGACCTCATCTGTGGCCGTCAGGTAACTACGGTAATGCCGGATGGCAGTGAGAGATTCAAGGTATTCCCACAGGAACTTCAGAAAGCAATCAGAGAGTATACATCAAATGGTGGACACATGATTGTAAGCGGAGCTTATATCGGTACAGACATATGGAGTCACCTTTACCCTACTTCTTCAGACCAGGAATTCAGCAAGAGTTCCATTGAGTTCGCTCAGAAGGTCCTTGGATACAAGTCCAACGGTAACTACGGCAGCAAGTCCGGAGAAATCAAGATGACAGCAGGAGGTCCACTCAAATGGGTTCCTGATAATTCAGAAATCCAAATATATAATACACCAAACAGGAACTTCTACTGTGTAGAAAATCCAGATGCAATCACTTCAGCCTCTAAGTCTGCACGTGTAATTGCCAGATATTCTGACAGTGGAGCCCCTGCTGGTGTCGCTTACCAAGGAAATGGATACAAATGTGTCAGCTACGGTTTCCCTCTTGAAACCCTTAAAAATTCAGACAACTTAGTATCCATCCTGGACGCTACCCTATTGTATCTTGGGAAGTAACATCAAGATGCAACCTCTTTAATTTCACAGCCAACATAATCAGGATCAGGCCAAAGATTACAAAGCCAACTCCTGTTAGAATGACTACGGCTGCAATTCCTGCACTGAAAGGATTCATAAGGATGAGAATAGATAATAGTAGGAGGATTATTCCACCTGCTATTGTCTCACCCTGTCCACCCAGATCAAAGGTGCTGAGATCACCGGCAAACGCAATGATCATAAAGCTGTGGTAGAGCATCCATACACCAAGTAGTATCGGCAACAAGAATATTGTAATGCTAGGATACAAGCATAGGAAAAGGCCTAGCAGAACATCCAGAACACCACCTACAATAAAATATCCCCTCGTCATCAAATAATTATTACTAGAAGACGAAAGGATGAGTTGTGCAGCACCTGCAAGCATCATGATTATTCCGAAAAAGATGCTTAGAGTGACATAAGTTTCCAGTGGAAATACAAAAACAAGGATTCCTGCAATCAACGAAAGGAGTCCGACAATAAGCATGAGCCACCAATGGCGTATCGCACGGGCAATCTGCTTCGCGATGTTTTGATAACGATGTTTCATAACGCAAATAATTAATCACGGCTTTGGCCGAATCAATTATTGTGCAAAACGATGAATCTGATCATTAACTTCATCATAAGAATATCCCCTTCCTAGCGCAAAACGTAGAAGCTTGATCTTCCACTGAGGATCATCCTTCAGACTCTTATATTTATTTTCAAGGAGTTTCTCCAATCTGGTGCTAGCCTTGACCTCATCTACCTCATTTAAGGCTTCAGAAATCACATCTTTTGCCACACCCTTAGCAGAGAGCATATATCTGATTTTAGTCGCTCCCCAGCCGGAAATGGAGGCTTTATCACGAGCATAGGCCGTAGCATATCTCAGGTCATCCACATATTTCTCATCCTTCAGCTTATTTATCGCAGTCTCCACCTTCTGTGCATCTCCTTCAAGCTCCTTCATAAGCTTGGCACGAATGTCAGAAACACAATACTCCCTGCGCGAACATAGTCTGCGCATCTTATCCAAAGCTTTCTCCATATCTCACTAAAAATTATAACCTGCGCTTAGATATACGCCGACCTTATTGGTAAGATTCGACCAATGCACATTGAATGAAAGAGGACCGAAAATAGTGTCATAAGAATATTCTGCTCCTGCGCCAAAATATCCTACCCCCTGTCCATACTCAGCAAATCTATCACAGTCTCGAGCATAGTTCACGATACCTGTCAGATAGTGGTTCTTAGCCAAGCGGAACCTATAGTCAGTTCTGAATATGGTAAGGATATTCTTCATAGCAGAAAGGTTGGTAACTCCAATAAACGGCATCTGCTGATCCACATATCTGCCTGCCAATGATCCACCCATTGCATTAAAATACGCTACAGGTACCTCAGCACCAAACAGGAATCTGGCATTAACCGAAGGAATGAACGCGAATATCTTTCCTGCAGGAATCACAACCTTTGCGTCAGCTGTAACTGTGTGGAAATTATTAAAGGCCTCTGGGAATCCGCCAAATGTCCAACCATATGACAGACCTGCTGTATATCCCTTCTTTGGGAAATAGCCATCGTCAAATGTATCTGCGCGTCCCTCAATGAATCCTGTTATGAAGTCATTATTCAGCTGACCGAAGTCATAGTCTCCAATGAACTGAGATGACTTGATGTTTTTTATTATGATAGTTTCATTTCTTACACCGCCTCTCATATCAAAGAGTTTCCACTTGATATTTGAGAAATACAATTCCTGCTTTGCCTTGAAATATCCCAGACTAAGTCTATTCTCCCACATATTGAGAAGGCCCAAATCTGTCCATCTTACCGAAGCCGCCACATTTACTGTAGGCACCTTTGGCGCATCGTATGACCAGCGGACATTCAAAGACGGATTTGCGCTTATTCGGCCAGTAATATCGAAGGCATGGCCGTACATCTTGTGAGCATTTATACCCACATTAAGCAATACCGACACAATTTCCTCAGTATCCGCCCTTACTCCAAGTCCGAACTGATGAATAGGTCCTTTCTTGCAGTTAAGCACCAGTTTATATGGGTCACAAGAACCGAGCAGTTCATAAGTCACATAATCATACGACTGAGTGCCATAGATATTATCCACGATAAGGTCTATATCATTACGACTTATCTTGTCCTCAAACTCAAGATGGAACTTCTTCATGAGCATTTCCTTCTCTTTCGGAAGTACTCCTAGAATATCAACTTCTGAAATGAACAGAGAATCCAGCTTAAAACCTGCAGCACTCTTCTTCTGAGCAGTGGAATCAATCCCTGCTGTGCGTAGAGCAACATCCCTCAGAAGGCTATCCTGGGCCATTGCAGCATTATATCCTCTTGTCATGATAGTATCAATTGCTTCATGATTAAAGCTAAGCATATGATACCCCCTAAGTTCCGGTTTGATCTTTACATCAGGAATACCTACATTAGCTTCAAACGCGTCCTGACCGAGCATGTCTATCGCCTGAGAGAAGATATCTGCAAGGTTGTTTACATCTCTGAAAGACTTCCTTCCCTGAGACAGATCAACACCGATTATAATGTCTGCGCCCATTTCTCGTGCAAGAGCTGTAGGGTAATTATCTCGGATTCCACCATCAACGAGTACCATACCATCTACTCTTACAGGAGCAAACATTCCCGGAATTGACATGGTCGAACGCATTGCCTGGTTGATCTTACCGCTATGCCAGATCTTAGCCTTTCCCGTCACCATATCTGCAGCAATACAGACATAAGGTTTTGGAAGATCCTTGAAGTCAATCGAATCCTGGTATCCTACGGTCAGCGAGCTGATAAGGTTGTTCACATTCTGGCCATAGATATATCCCGATGGAAGGCTTCCCAAGAGATTTCTCTTCATCATTGCCAGACCAGACTCTTGGTCTGCACCGATATGGAAGTCGTCATGATGCTTACGGTGCATCTCGTATCTAGAGTCATTCTGGACCTTAGCTTCAAAATAGTCCTTCTCATAATAGAACGGAATGGAGAGCATGTACTTCTCCTTATATTTCATGTCTTCATACGAGATGAACTCTCTGGAAAGCTTGTCACTTAGCGCCCAGCCCCAATCAATGCTGCTTACGATGGTATCCATCTGCTCCGATGTATATCCCAATGAATACAGAGCTCCGATAAGACCTCCCATACTGGTTCCCAGAACCATATCTACAGGGATGCCCAATTCCTCGATACGCTTTATGACTCCTACGTGAGCTGCGCCTTTTGCTCCGCCGCCACTGAGAACAAGAGCGACAGTGGGACGAGTCTTTCTGATCTCATCCATACGTTGTCTCATCTGCGCTATGGCGATTGAGTCCTTTACAGGATCAACACTGCGCGCTGAGAGTGGCTGCATCATTGAAAATGCAACAACAGCTAAAAGTATGGTTGAAATCAATCTTTTCATTATTCCTGATGTTCTCCGGCCAACATACCGCAAGCTGCAAGAATATCTTCGCCACGGGATGCACGCACGGTAGTCATTACTCCTAAATTATTGAGCCTTGTCTTGAAGTTCTCGATTATCAGGTCTGGAGAAGTCTCATACTGGAAATCCGGAATCTTATGGAAACGGATCAGGTTCATTCTGCACTCCAGTCCCTTGAGCATTCGGAACAAGGCATCGGCGTGTGCCTTTGTGTCGTTGAATCCGGCAAACATTGTGTACTCGAAACTCACACGACGCTGGCCAGTAAAGTCATATTGTTTGATAAGATCTATTACATCTTGGATAGGCCATGCACCCTGAACAGGCATCACGCTAAGTCTTTCAGGGCCAAAAGGATTATGCAAAGAAACTGCCAGATGACACTTGCATTCATCCAGATATCTCTTAAGATTCGGCATGACTCCGATGGTCGACAAAGTGATTCTCTTCGGGCTCCATCCGAATCCCCAGTCGGCAGTCAGGATCTCGATAGTTCGCATAACATTGTCGTAGTTGTCAAGCGGTTCTCCCATACCCATGAAGACAGTATTTGTAAGCTTGTCTGACTCATCCACAGCAAGGAACTGCGAGATGATGTCAGCAGCGGAGAGATGACCATGGAAACCCTGACGACCTGTCATACAGAACTTACATCCCATTCTGCATCCAGCCTGCGACGACACACATAGAGTCGCTCTGTCTGCATCAGGAATCATCACAGCCTCAACCGCGCTTGCCTCTAACTCTTCTTCCGGAATCTGCCCACTGCTTGCAAGGTTCAATCCCCTTCTATGGGTACACTTGACAGGGAACAGGTATTTCTTGGTGCCATCAGAAGAAAGTTGTAAACCAGAATACTCAATCATTCCCACCTCATACTTCTCTGCCAAGGCTGCTCTGGCAGCCTTGGACAGATTAGTCATATCATCTATAGATCGCACCTTCTTCTGGTAAAGCCACTGGGCAATCTGCTTGGCAGTAAATCCAGGCAACCCCTCGTCAGTAACGATCTTCTTAAGTTCTTCCAGGTTTTTTCCTAGCAAGCGTATCTTCATTATTTCTGAGCTTTGAATGTTATATCAGCATAAATTGGATAGTGGTCAGACGCCTTTGTAATGTCTGTTGTGGTAGTGCTGTGTACAGCATGAGAATCTCCTTTAGTGTACTCCACGCCATTTTTCAAGACAAACACAAAGTCAATGCACTTTGTCGGATTAGGACAAGGGAAGGTGTTTTCATTAGCTGAAACCCAATCCCAATTCTCCTTGAACTTAGTAATTGTCACCTCAGCAGGGATACAGTTCATATCACCAAGGAGGATTACTGGCTTACTTGTCTTGCCTGGACCATAGTTCTCAAGTGCCCATTTGGTAATGATGTCTACTCCACTCTTACGAGCCTCAATAGACATATGGTCCAAGTGAGTAACACAGAAGACAAAATCCTCATACTCAACTACTCCAAGAGAACGCACCTCACTGGTATTTGCATCCACCTTTGGAATCGCAATACGTGAATATTCCTTAACAACCTTATACTGAGGAGCAGCAACGATACTATTTCCATAAGTAGCGTTTGCTGCGTAAGCAAAGTAGCCTGTCCATCCTGTACCCAAAGCCTTAGCCAACTCATTAGCCTGACCTGAGTTTGTCTCATTAAGTCCTACAACAGTACCTCCTATTTCATTAATTACTGCAGCAACCTCTGGATAAGACTTATGACCAAGATCTTTTTCATACTTCGCGAACTTACCCACATTATAACTGATAAAACGCACAGTCATAGGAGCACCGCTAGCCTCTGGTGTAGATGGAGTTTCCTCTTTACCATCATCCTTGCCATCGTCTTTTCCATCATCCTCTCCCTCATCCTTACCACCTTCCTGCTCAGTTCCTTGCAAATGTGGAGGCGTATCGTATTCTGGAAGATCAACCTTGCCTACGCAGGCAACTGCGCAGACAAGGATAAGAGATAAAAGTATATTTTTCTTCATATAATTCATTATTTAAGAACAGGGAAATCACCTGAAAGATTCCATACAGTCTCATCCCACTTAAGCTGTTTTGCTACAGATGAAACAGTTGAACCTGCAGCAGCCTCCTTTCCGTGATAAGGATAAGCGTGCTGATAAGCATATGGACATGCTGTATCATCTGCAGTTCCTGTGAAAAGAGTAAATGTTGGAGATGTGTTATCCTGATCGAGAACAACGATAGGATTAGAATCAGTAACTGGACAAGACAATGGGTAGTTTGGTTTTCTATAGCAATCTACAAAGTATTGATAGATGTTACAGAATCCTACAACTGCTCCAGAAGAGTAGTTTCCAGTTGTTGTAGTCTTAGACTCAACCTTATCATTCCATGCAATATTTCCGATCACCATATCCTTAGTGATGTCGAATTCAACTTTTGCATATGTTCCTCCATATGACGCACCACCAATAATACCTCCGGCATTCTGGTTAGCAGTAACTGACATTGTTGAGTAGCAGTGTTTGATAAGTGATGCTTGGACACTGAATCCATTCTTACCATTGTCGTACTGAGTCTGACCGAGGATACCTCCCATATTCTGCTGACCTGACATTGTACCAGCTGACCAGCAATCCTCAATACGTAGGTAGTTACCAATCTTCTGGCAATTGTGATAACCTACAAGGCCTCCCATACGACGACCAGAATTAACAATATCTCCGCTGAATGAGCATCTCTTCATAACGAGGTTCACAGCAACGCCGACAAGACCACCGACTCCACCCGCCTTAGCTGTGATTGTACCTGTAGCCTCTACATCATGGATTACAGCCCATGTATCAGCTGCCTTGTTACCAGCGTAACCAGCAACGATTCCGCATGGCTGATTACCATCAGATGCTGTTCCATCGATTGTTGCATTCTCAAACTTCACATCATAACACTTACCATGCATGATACCGAAGAAGCTTCTATAGGCTCCCTGGCTGCAAGAGAAGTTCTTGATTGTATGTCCATTACCATTGAGTTCAAGACCCTTAGTATATGGAGATTCTGTATTAAGTGGCATCCAATCCTTAACTGATGACATATCAATATCTGCCTCAAGTACAGCATACTTCATCTTACCATCCTCGAGGAGGGTCTGAAGTTTCATCATATCCTCGACAGTCTTGATCACAAGGTCTGGAGTCTTTGATGCATCAGCTCCAGCACATGGATCATCATATAGACCTGCTGTAATATCTACTTCAGCATCACTTCCGCCTGTATTTTCTGAATAAAGGGCCAAAAGTAGGTATACAGTCTGGGCAGACTCATCCAACTTATATTCGCCTCCTGTAACCTCATCAATTGAAACAGGGAGCACATAAGTCTTACCTGCCTCAAGACCTTTAGCTACCAAAGTTACCTTTGTTGTAGTCGAGTTCACTCCATAACGTGCAATAGTTACAGATGGTTTCTCAAATGAGAATGCATCAGCTGGCATAGGAAGATAATCTGTGCCATTTGCAGTATTGTATGCATCAACCTGTGCCAGATCAGTCTTAAGGTTGAATGTAAGGTTAGATGATCCTCCGACAGACTCACGAGCCTTAACATTAAGATTGACATCCTTACTTCTGTTTTCAGCCAAAGAAGCTACCTCTGTCTGATTTGAAACAAGATAATAAGTTGCAACAGTAGCCTCATCCTGAACAGTAGGCACTTTTTCTGTACATGACACAACGGCAGCAAGTAGAGCCGAAAGTGCAAAAAATATTCTTTTCATAATATAGTGTTATTTTACGTTTTTAGAAATCAAGACCATCTTTCCAACCTGGATTCTGGGTAAGATTACGATTGAGACTACGCTCCTCTGAAGGAATAGGCTTGAGATAATCACGTTCCTCATCCCATTTACCCATACCTTTATGCATCTGGATATATCCATAAGATTCCTTGCTGAGGATAACATCAGCCTGAGCCTTCTGGTATACTGTTACCTTATCTGAAGGTTTATCTGTCTGATATACGCAATAGTCGTTTGTACCATCGCCATTGAAGTCAAAGATTACCTTGCCATTTTCTGGCTGTGGAACATAAATTCCATAGAGTGGAGATTCAAAGATCTTACCCTCAGCCCATCTGATGATATCATAATAACGATGGCCTTCCTGAATAAGTTCAACCATTCTTTCACGACGAATTTCAAGGATAACACCTTCGTTTCCTCCAGTAGCAACCTTGCTGAATCCACCCCATGTATTCTCACCACTTGCTGGAGCCTTCAAGAATGGATCTGGCTTAGCATTAGCTTCCGCCATATTCATAGCCGGCATACCAACACGCTCACGAAGTTTGTTCACTGACATATCAAGGTCATCCTGAGTAAGAGTTCCAAGCTCTGCCTTTGCCTCTGCATAATTGAGATATACCTCTGCAGAACGGAAAAGGATAAGATCGATCTCCGCTTTGTTATATGCATTATAAGCAGCTGTAGTCAGATACTTGATAGGAGCATAACCTGTTGTTGTGTTGGCCATATTCTGTGGAGAAGTGACAGTCTCCTCATCACGGATATAAGCAGGAGTAATGATTGACTGCTCAAGACGAGGGTCTCTATCCTTTACTTCATCCATGAAAGACATAGTCTCCCATCCAGCCTTGTCAGTGAAGCGGCTTCCATCTTTCATAAGATAAGCTGCAACCGCCTTCTTGGTCATACCGTAACGTCCGTTTGTTGCAGTATTGAACGCACCTCCAACATTATGTACAAGGTCCAAAGCAGCATTAAAGTCCTTTGCCAGAATAACCTCAGTGTTGGTTGCATTCATTGTAGAGAAGAGCTTACGATAATTCATTTCAGGATCACTGGCATCCTTTGCAATAGAGTAACCACTTGTAGTGATAAACTTATGCGAAATCTCGGCAGCAAGTTCGAGATAATAATCAGCACCATTCTCATAAGCAGTAATATCATGATACTTACGGAAAGTTCCCTCGAACAGACAGAATCTTGATTTAAGAGCCATAGCCGTCCACTTTGTAATTCTGTAGACATTTCTCTCTGATGGGAGATTAGCTATAGCGATATCAATATCCTCAAGCATCTTCTGCATTACATACTCACGAGAGTCGCGTGGCTTATAAAGCTCTGGATCTGCAGAGCCAAGTTCTCTATCATACCAAGGAACATCTCCAAACTGCTTTACCTTATCAAAGTAGAAGTATGCTCTGAAGAATCGGCACAATGCGTCATAATACTTGACAGCATCCTGATCCTTACAATAATGGAGATATCCTAGAAGTGTATTGATATTTCTGAGAGTACCCCAGCTCCATCCACCACCTGTTGAAGGAACCTGAACACGTCCGCTGATTTCCTCTGGCATAGTTGCCATTGCATATACATCTGCATTCTCAGCAAAGACTGTAGGGAAGGTTGTATAGAAGTTGTTGCTGAATGCCTCCAGTCCACTTACCTGAGAGAAGAAAGCTTCTGGCGACAATGAAGATTGAGGCTGCTTGTCAAGAGGATCCTTTTCGCAACCTACCAACGCGGCAACAATCGCGGTTAATGATAATATTCTTATAATCTTATTCATATTCCGAGCGTTTAGAAAGTGAGGTCAATACCGAACATGAATGTCTTCTGCCAAGGGTAAACACTAAGGTTACCATCGGTCATAGCCTGCTCTGGGTCAACATATCTTGAACCCTTCTTCAACTGTGAAGCATAAGCAAGGTTCTCTCCTGAGAAGTAAACTCTAAGCTGAGAAAGCTTTGCCTTCTTAAGCACCTTCTCTGGAATTGTATAACCGAATGTAAGGTTCTTCAAACGGCAATAACCAACATTCTGGAGATATTTGTCGTTGACTGTACCCAAAGCACGTCCATCCTTCATCGCAATATATCCACGAGGACGAGGGAAGAATGAATCAGGATTTTCCTCAGACCAGATCTTGCTTACAAAGTCAGCAGGAATCAAAGATGAGAATGGTCTGGCATATAGACCCCAGAATGCTCTTGCATCAGGAGCTGGATACCAATCAACCTTACCTACACCTTGGAGGAATATTGAGAAGTCAAATCCCATCCAGTTAGCACCGAGGTTGATACCGTACTGATAGCGAGGCTCGCTATTACCGATAATCTTACGATCACCAGGGCTGTCTACTGTATTCTGTCCCTTTGAAATCTTGTTGTCACCATCAAGGTCAACATATTTAAGGTCACCGGCTCTTAGTCCCTGCTCATCACCTGCAGAAGCGATGATAATACCATTGACTGAACTCTGGTCTACAATATAACCCTTTGCTTCTTCATCAGACTTGAAGAATCCGTCTGTAACATATCCCCAAATTTCTCCGTATGTCATACCTTCATAGTAGTCACTGAGAAGTCTCTGAGGGTTATCAAATCTAGTAATCTTAGTAATGTAATCACTGAATACTACTGATGCGCTATATGCGAAAGGCTTACCTGCAACCATGAACTGGTCTTTCCATGCCAATGAGAGCTCATAACCCTTTGTACGCATGTCTGCCGCATTCATCTTAGGTGAAGAAGCTCCATATACTCCTGGGAGGGTAACACCCTTTGTAAGCATGCCCTTAGTGTCACGGATATAGGCCTCTGCAGAGAAGTTCAATCTGTTAGACAACATCGCTGCGTCCACTCCGACATTGTACTGCTCAACAACTTCCCATGTAAGGTCAGAAGCTACTGGAGCATCGATTGTCGCATATACTGGCTTTGTAGATCCGAATACATATGACAATGTTCCGAGATTGATGCCGCGGATATAGTCATAGTAACCAACCTGCTGATTACCAAGACGTCCGAAGGAAGCACGAAGTTTAAGATTGTCTACAACAGACTTAGCTGGAGCGAAGAACTCTTCCTCTGAGATTCTCCAACCTGCAGACAATGAAGGGAAGAAGCCCCATCTTGATCCCGGAGCAAAACGAGATGTTCCGTCGAAACGGCCATTGAACTCAACAAGATATTTCTCCTTGTAGTCATAATTGAAACGCATGAAAGCACTCATGATTGAGTACTCGCTCTGTCCGCCACCTACATCTGTAATCTTCTCACCATCAGCATTTGTTCCTACGAGATCAAGGTCATTAAGAGTATTTGACAAGATGTTCTCTCCTGAAAGCGAGAGATTCTTGATGTGCTTGGTCTCATAAGTATAACCTGCCATTACCTTCAAGTTGTGACTTTCAGCAATAGAAGTGTTATATGTCGCAAATGCGTTAGCCTGAAGATATTTAGTGAAAGAGACACTCTCCGAAAGCTTGTTTACAAAGTTTCCGGTTGTGATAGTCTGGATTACACCTGGAGTTACAGAATACTCTCCGTTAGCGGTGCGGTTCCAGTTGTTTGTGGAAGTATAGTTATATGTAAAGTTTCCTTTAATCTCGAGACCCTTAACTGGAGTAAGGGTAATCTCAGACATAGTTGAGAGATGATTTGTCTTATCGACATTTCTGTGAAGATCGTTAGTAAGGATTGTTACCAAACCATCCATCAAAGGCTCACTACGATACTGAGTATTGTAAAGCGATGTTCCGTCTGGGTTGACTGTTGGATAAGATGCAAGAGCATGCACCTCTGTCATACGGAATGAGTTATTGACACCACTTCTACCTGGGTAATCATATGTACTGCTGTAGAAGCTGGTGTTATTGGCAATGTTAAGCCACTTGGTCACGTCAAACGAAACTTTCGAGCGGAAGTTGAACTTATTGAAAGTATCGCTGCTTACACGGAAGACTCCCTTCTCCATGTTGTAAGATCCTGAGAGCATGTACTTCACTTTATCAGTACCGCCTGTGAAAGATACACTATGAGAAGTAGTTGGCTTTATGTCATTGAACAAGTGGTGGTACCAGTCAGTGTTCGCATAATAGTTATACACATCGACACCGTTTCTGTTATCAACGACTACCCAAGGACGTGCAGGATTTTCTGTCTTATCATAACGACGTGCCCAGAGTTCCATCATATCCGCATCGGTATACATACCGTTGGTATAAGGAGTTCCTGAGTATGTCTTCATGAAGTAGTCAGTCAGATACACAGAATAATATCCACGAGTCTCATACTGAGTTGATGTTGTAGGGGCTGTGAAACCGGCACGACCACTATAGCGTACAACTGGCTTTCCATCCTTATCTGCACCCTCTTTTGTTGTAACGAGGATTACACCAAATGATGCTCTCGCACCATAAATTGCTGCAGACGACGCATCCTTAAGTACTGAAATTGACTCAATATCAGCAGGGTTGATTCTTTCAAGATCACCTTCCACACCGTCGATAAGAACTAGAGGCTCACCACCATTGATTGAGTTCAGACCTCGGATATTGATTGTAGAAGACTGTCCAGGACGACCTGAACGGTTAGTAATATTAAGACCAGGAACGGATCCCTGAAGCATCTTAGCTGCTGAAAGTGCAGTACGATCCTGAAGGGCATCAGCCTTGATTACAGATACAGCGCCTGTAAGGTTTACTTTCTTTGTTGTACCATATCCGACGACTACAACCTCGTCAAGGAGCTGATTATCATCAGCAAGTGCAACAACAAAGTAAGATTTACCTCCTACAACAACTTCCTGAGTAACGTATCCGATTGAAGATACCTCAAAGGATGCATCCGAAGGAATGTTCATTGAGAACTTTCCGTCTACATCAGTCATTGTACCGTTAGAAGTGCCTTTCTGAAGCACAAATGCGCCAGCAATCGGCTGTGAAGCCTGATCTACGACGATTCCGCTGATCGGAACACGCGAACTTGCATTGTTCCCTACACCATTCGATTGGGCATTCGCAACTGCGAAGCAACCCAAGAGACATAGCACAGCAGAAATTCTGAGCAAAATTTTCTGTGGGTTCATGATATTAGTGATAGGTTATTATTTTATCATTCAAATGTAATGAATTTCTTTGAAATTCTCGTGATTTTTGGAGTTTTACTAAGTGTTTTTACATTTGTGCTTTAGTTTGGCACATAGGCATTATAATTTTGCATTCGAAAAGTTGGAAAAGTTCCGGTTTTTTGATTAAATTTGCTTGCTCGTGCAGAAAAGTTCTGCCGAGGTTTAACACTTAAACATTTTACATTTATGGCTAAAGAAGAAGTAAAGGGAGGTACCGAGATTAATGCTGCGAAACTCAAGGCATTACAGGCGACGATTGACAAGATTGAGAAAGATTACGGTAAAGGTACGATCATGAAGCTGGGAGATCAGCCAAAATGGGAGGTTTCAGTCATCCCGAGCGGTTCTATTGCGCTTGATGCAGCTCTTGGAATCGGCGGTTATCCACGCGGAAGAGTCATCGAGATCTATGGACCAGAGTCCAGCGGTAAGACAACACTTGCCATCCATGCTATCGCACAGGCACAGAAGCAGGGTGGAATTGCTGCTATCATCGATGCAGAGCATGCATTTGACCGCACATATGCAAAGAATCTTGGAGTAGACCTCGATACACTGCTTATCTCACAGCCTGACAACGGTGAGCAGGCACTTGAGATTGCAGACAATCTTATCCGTTCTGGTGCAATTGACATCATCGTAATTGACTCTGTTGCAGCCCTCACTCCAAAGGCAGAGATCGAGGGTGAGATGGGAGATTCCAAGATGGGTCTTCAGGCAAGATTGATGAGCCAGGCTCTCAGAAAGCTTACTGCAAACATCAGCAAGACCAATACATGCTGCATCTTCATCAACCAGTTGCGTGATAAGATCGGTGTAATGTTCGGAAACCCAGAGACTACTACTGGAGGTAACGCTCTTAAGTTCTACGCTTCTGTTCGCGTTGACGTGCGTCGCACAACTCAGATCAAGGATGGTGACGAGGCTCTCGGTAACCGCACTAAGGTAAAGATCGTTAAGAACAAGATGGCTCCACCATTCAAGAAGGCAGAGTTTGATATCGTTTATGGTGAGGGTATTTCTCGCGTCGGTGAGGTTATTGACCTTGCTGTTGAGTATGACATCATCAAGAAGAGCGGTTCATGGTTCAGCTATGGAGACAGCAAGCTTGCTCAGGGTCGTGAGGCTGTGAAGAATCTCCTTACTGACAACATTGAGCTTTGCGAGGAGATCGAGGCTAAGATCCGCGAGGCGCTTAAGAACGTTCAGGACTAACAGATTGATTCTACTAGATTATCAGAGAGTGGCTTTCATAGTCACTCTCTTTTTGTTACAGAACTTGGAATCACTTCCCTGCTAATAATCTCCAATCAAAACAGATGTATTTCATTCCTCAGACCTGTATCATACACCGTAATCGTATATTGTGGTGAATAATATCAATTGTTCCAGAGTTCTCCACAAAAATGACGATTTGGTGGACAAAGTATACTTGGGAACTATGTTTCTCCACAAAAATGACAATTTGGTGGACAAAGTATACTTGGGAACTATAGTTCTCCACAAAAATGACGATTTGGTGGAGAAACTGAACTCATTTATTCACTCAGTGGCCTATTGATATCGTGTTTTCCAAAGTGGCAAGCATCCGACGTTCATGGTGATCGGATGTTCCGTTCTGTCAGTGCGAACAGCGAAAATCCTACATTATGAAGGTTCTGTGATTATGCAGCGAGAGAGTTTGCTAACCTGGTCAGGAGGGAGGATTCCAGCAGCTCCCAGATTCTCCACGGTCCAGTTTTCTTTAGGATTATTTTCCCTAAACAAAACTATTGAGCGGGCCGTTTCATAATTCTTGATATAAGGATGCTTTCTCAAAGAGTCAGCAGGTAAAGTCCAGAGAGAAAAAGATTTGACTGAGCTTTTGGAAACAATGATTAAATCCTTTAGCGCATCAAATTTTTCCTGATCAAAGTTCTTGATATCCATCAGCTGTTCCTTGTAGGAATAACCACCTAAGGATTTTCGATAAGCCACCATTTGGGATGCAAACCAACCTCCGATTCCTGGGAGTGCATCGAACGCTGCGGAATCGCCCTGATTAAGGTCTGTCTTAGGAATCATAATATAAGGTTCCAGTCTTTTGTAGACTGAATCAGAAACAACGAACGACTTGGCAAAATCAGACTTACGACGGAATTTACCACCCTTTTCTCGGTAATTAATGATTGACTGAGCTTGTTTTTCAGAAAAGCCCAAACGTTGTAAATCATCTTTTGACACTGTGTTTGGATTGAACCTGAAAGATTCTACTTTCCTAGGTAATTTAGAACGCACCGTTTCTGCCTTAGGTGTGTGCGCGCCTGACTTTCGAACAGAATACCTCATAACATTAGGGTTCGCAGACGCACCTTCAAAAGTTCCATCATGCTCTACATCACTTACCCTATCCTCCATTGTAAAAACTACCTCCTTCTGCACATCGCCATACACGTACACTGTATCAGGCTCATCTCGATTAGCAGCAATCTTAGCTACTGCAGCGCCATGTACAAATAAAGCTGTCTGATAGCCAATTATCAAAAACACCAACGCCACAATTCCGACCACTGCAGAACGACTGATTCCCTTCTCTTTTTTCGCACTCATAAGCATCCTCCTCTAATTCAAACTTACGCAAAATTGATAATGGAGAGTTATATCAACAAAAAAATCCGCTCCTTACGAAGCAGATTTTTCTTTTTCTTATCAAGATTTAACTTTTCTTATCAATCTTCATCTTTTTTATCGTAGCGTTTCTTCTCCTTTTTGCGTTCCGGAGCTCCAGCTACGATAATGACGATCTCCCCTTTCGGTTCATGTTCCTTATACCAAGCAGCAACCTCAGATACAGTTCCACGCTTGTGTTCTTCGAACTTCTTTGAAATCTCTCTTGCTACTGAACACTCCCTATCTGCTCCAAAGAACTCAGCAAATTGCTCCAGAGTCTTTACCAAACGATAAGGAGACTCATAGAAAACCATCGTTCTGGTCTCTTCTGCAAGCTCTGTAAGCTTCGTCTGACGTCCCTTCTTCTGAGGAAGGAACCCCTCGAAACAGAACCTATCGCATGGATATCCTGACGACACCAATGCAGGAACAAATGCAGTTGCACCCGGAAGCGTCTGAACCTCGATACCCTCCTGAACGCATGTCCTTACAAGAAGGAAGCCCGGGTCTGAAATTCCAGGTGTGCCTGCGTCACTGATAAGAGCCACATTCAGACCTGCAAGAATTCGCTCTCGAATCATTGCAGAAGTCTTATGCTCATTAAATTTATGATGCGACTCCAGCCTTCCTTGAATTTCATAATGCTTGAGAAGGACTGAACTAGTGCGAGTATCCTCAGCTAAAATCAAGTCAGCCTCCTTCAGCACACGAATTGCTCTGAAGGTCATGTCCTCAAGATTACCGACAGGTGTAGGTACTATGTAGAGAATACCAGCCATATTATCTTACCTTACGGCGTACTGCCATCATGAATCGATAGACGACATCAGACTCAAGATTCCAATTAGAGTGCTCTGCTTTAACATAAGCCACAACTTCATCAAGTGACTCCATCGCATTAAGCTTACCTACAGCAGCCTGGAATGCCATCGGATCCTCAGCAAAAAGTTTGTTAATGAAAAGGATACGGTCATTCAATGAAATTGCACTTCTAACGTCCTTTACAGCGCTACCTGGCATATCTCTCCTCCATGCTAACTTATCAAGCATAGCATCAATCAAAGCAGCTGGTTCTTCCTTTACAGCAACTGGTTCTTCCTTTACAGGCTCCACCTTCACTGGCTCCGGCTCAGCAAACACAGACTCATCTTCAAAGAATGGAAGGTCATCATCCTCCTCTACTGGAAGATCTTCAACCACTTCTTCTACCACAACCTCAGGTGCAGACTCAACCTCTTCAACCACAGGTTCCATCTCTGGTTTCACTTCAGTCTCAACTTCCATTTCCGGTTCAGCCTCTACCTCTGGTTCAATCTCCACTTCTGGTTCAACCTCTACCTCCAACTCTGGCTGTACCACCTCAATCTCTGAAGCCTCCATCGTGAATTCAATAGGTTCAAGATCAATCGGCTCTGGCTCATTTCCAGCTCCTGCAGCGATCTGCTGGAACTCAGAAATCTTCACATCAAGCATATTCAATTCATTTCTGATAGAAGCCATCATCGACTGAATCTCTGCTAAAATTTGCTGCTGTCTATTTTCCATAAGGCAATATTTGATTATATTTGCGTTCTTGAATCTACAAAAGTAAGGAAATGTTTTTAGAAAGCGCAAAAAAAGCAGGCTCAATTGAAGTAATCTGCGGATCTATGTTCTCTGGAAAGACAGAGGAACTCATTAGAAGAATGAAAAGAGCACAGTTTGCAAAGCAGGCTGTGGCCATATATAAGCCTTGCATCGATGTAAGATACTCTGAGGACAAGGTGGTATCTCATGACTCACATAGTATTCCTTCTACTCCGATAGATTCACCAGCAAAAATGCTTGATCTCTCAAGCGATGTGGAGGTTGTAGGTGTTGATGAGGCTCAGTTCTTTGACGAGAGCATCGTAGAAGTTGTTCAGACTCTTGCAAACAGAGGAATCAGAGTCATCATTGCAGGTCTTGACACAGACTTCCTTGGCAAGCCGTTCGGTCCTATGCCAGCACTTATGGCAGTTGCTGAAGATATTCAGAAAGTGCATGCTATCTGCGTAAGATGCGGCAGCCCTGCAAATCACTCACACCGACTTTCAAAGAGCGAAGAGCTTGTGCTCCTCGGTGAGAAGGATGAATACGAGCCACTCTGCCGCCATTGTTACAACGCAGCTGTAGAAAAATAACCAAACTTATATAACATGAAACGCATTTTAGGAATGATGGTGGGAGCGATAGCGCTACTCACCATTTCGTGTTCACCTTATAAGTATGAAACTGTAAAAGGTGATCCACTTGAAACTAAGATCTACACTTTGGACAATGGTCTGAAAGTGTACATGAGTGTAAACAAAGAGAAGCCTCGCATCAAGGCGAACATTGCCGTAAAAGTGGGAGGCAAGAATGACCCTTCTGAAACAACAGGACTTGCACACTACTTTGAGCACCTTATGTTCAAAGGTACAGAGCAGTTCGGCACATCAGACTACGCAGCTGAAAAGCCGCTACTGGATGAGATTGAGGCACTTTTCGAAGTATACAGAGTCACTACAGACGAAGTTGAAAGAACTGCCCTCTACCACAAGATTGACTCAATCAGCTATCTTGCTTCCAATTACTTTATCCCTAATGAGTACGACAAGCTCATGTCATTCATCGGTTCACAGGGAACAAATGCCTATACATCAACAGACATGACTGTATATGTAGAGGACATCCCTTCAAACCAGATCGAGAATTGGGCTAAGATTCAGGCAGACAGATTTGCAAACACAGTAATCCGCGGTTTCCACACAGAGCTTGAGACTGTTTATGAGGAAAAGAATATGTCCCTCACAAAAGACTTCCGCAAGGCTCTGGAGACACTTGACGGTGAGCTCTTCCCTGACCACCCTTACGGAACTCAGACAGTCCTTGGAACTCAGGAGCATCTCAAGAATCCATCAATCACCAACATCAAGAACTACTATAAGACCTACTATGTTCCAAATAACATGGCAATCTGTCTAAGCGGTGACTTCGATCCAGACCAGATGGTAAAAATCATTGAGAAGTACTTTGGTGGCATGCAGCCGAATAATGATCTACCAAATCTCACACTTGAGACAAAACATCAGCTTGAGGCTCCTGTTGAAAAGACCGTTTACGGACTTGATGCTGAGAACATCATGATGGGTTGGAAATACCCTGGAGCTGCTTCTGACGAGGCTCTCGTTGCAGAAGTTGCAGCATCTGTATTGTACAACGGTACAGCTGGTCTTATCGACCTCAACATCAACCAGCAGCAGAAAGTTCTTGAGGCATACGGAATGTCATATACACGTCCTGACGCAGGAGAGTTCATCCTTATGGCTACTCCTAAACAGGGACAGACCTTGGAAGAGGTTCGCGACATCATGCTTGCTGAGGTGTCAAAACTCCGCGAGGGTAACTTTGAGGAATCATTGCTCACAGGTACCATCAACAACCTTAAGCTTTCACAGATGAGAGCATTGGAGAGCAATGACAGACGTGCAGACCTCTTTGTTAACTCATTCATCAATGGAACAGAGTGGAAGGACGAGGTAAAGAGCCTTGAGAAGATGAGCCAGGTAACTAAGGAAGATGTCATCACATGGGCGGAGAAATATCTTAGAGACGACAACTACGCTATAGTTTACAAGCGTCAGGGAGAAGATAAGGACGTAATCAAGGTAACTGCACCTAAGATCACTCCTATCAAATCGAACAGAGACCTCCAGAGCGCATTCCTCGCAGAGGTTACAGCAACTGAGGTTCAGCCTATCGAGCCTGTGTTCGTAAACTATGACGAGGCTCTAAGTCAGTTCGATGTCAAGGGACTCAACGTTCTTTATGTACAGAACAAGCTCAACGATCTCGTTGACCTCATATATGAATTCAATCTAGGTACCCAGAACGATCCTGCTTTGACTCTTGCAGCAAGATATCTTCAGTATCTCGGCACACCTACACGTAGCGCAGAGCAAATTGCCCAGGAGATGTATCAGCTTGCATGCTCATTCCAGATTTATCCTGGAAACATATACACTAATATTTATATGGAAGGTCTTGCTGAGAACATGCCTAAGGCCATGAGCATTGTAGAGGATCTTATCTATAATGCAGTTCCAGATGAGAAGATCCTTGAGAATCTCAAGGCTGACCTCATAAAGGAAAGAATTGATGCAAAGCTCAATCAGGGCAGATGTTTCAGCGCACTTCAGAACTACATTTTCCTAGGCCCTGAATATGTAAAGAACATGACTCTCACAAACGAGCAGATTCTTTCGCTCTCATCAGAGGAACTTCTTGGAAAGATTCGTGACCTTATGTCTTGCACTCATGAGGTGAGCTATTATGGTCCTGCAACAGTTAATGAAGTAACCACTCTTCTTGTTGAGAATCATAAGATTGCAGAGAATCTCAAGACTCTTGAGAAGTCACTTCCAGCAGTAGTGCCAACACCTTCAAGCAACGTGTATCTCGTACAGTACGATGCTAAGCAGATCTACTATCTGCAGTACTCAAACAAAGGAGAAGGACTTGATGTAGCATCCGACCCTTATATCAGACTATACAACGAATACTTCGGAGGTGGAATGAATGCAATCGTATTCCAGGAAATGCGTGAGGCACGTGGACTCGCCTACTCGGCTTCAGGAAGACTTATTGAGCCAGAGCACAAGGACGACAGCTACAAATACTTCGCATTTATCGCGACACAGAACGACAAGATGCAGACTGCAATCCAGGCATTTGACGAAATCATCAACGATATGCCGGAATCAGAGACTGCATTCAACATTGCTAAAGAAGCTCTTATGACAAGTATCCGCACTCAGCGCATCACTGGTCGCAATATTCTCTACAGTTATCGTAATACTCGCGAAATGGGACTTACAGAGCACCGTTCAAAGAAGATTTATGAAGTACTCCCAACTCTTACCCTTGAGGATGTCAAAGCGACTCAGGACAAATGGGTTGAAGGCCGTACATACCATTATGGAATCCTCGGAGATATCAAGGATCTTGACACCAAGTATCTCAACACACTTGGTCCTGTTACCACCCTCACACTCGAGGAAATCTTCGGATACTAACCTTCACAAAATATTCTATAACAAGGAGATGACTAATAAGGTCATCTCCTTTTTCGTTATATGAAGACAGTGGCAATAGGGTAAGTTTGGCTAGGTTCCGTCGGAACAAGTTCCGACTTCATCCCTCCCACGACTTCGTCGCGGGCCCCTCCTATAGCATCAAGTACGCGTACTGGATGATTTTCAGGAATAAAGTCACCGATACAGTGAGGAAAAAGAAGAGAATCGTTCTGATTGTACGATTTATATGTTACCTTTGCCATGTTAT
>JAFYVM010000007.1 GCA_017549145.1 Bacteroidales bacterium | reverse complement strand
GTTTGCTCTGACTATGTCAGTGACTGGTCTTCAACCAGCCGGGTTGCCCCATTCGGAAATCACCGGATCAATACCTGTTTGCAGTTCCCCGGTGCTTATCGCAGCTTACCACGTCCTTCATCGCCTCTAGAAGCCTAGGCATCCACCGTTCGCTCTTGTAACCTTCTCTCTGTTTGTTTTCTTTGATATGAATCACAAGAACTATTGTGCTGTTTAACACTTGTTCTCATTTACTCGTTGCCTTGAAATTGCAGTCCACAACTTTACGATAAAAACTCTCTATCTCTTAAAAGTTACAGACTAATATTTTTCTTCTAACTTTACCTCGTTATCTTTTCTCAAACTTGTCAATGAACTTTCCGTTATTTCTCAAACGGGCTGCAAAGGTACGGATTTTTTCTTTACTTCCAAATTTTTCTGAACTTTTTTTAACATTTTTTTGCAACTTTTTTCACGCTATTTTCAAACACCATTGAAAATCAACGATTTAGATTTATGATAAATTTTAAGAAATTTTCAACATCCGCATTCACAGACACGAATTCCTCTTTTGAGAAATATTTACTAATTTTGTAATTCCGCGCTTAAACAAAGACATTATATAAATATGGAAGAGAAAAAAACACAATTGCCAGAGAATGCGCAAAGAGAGTTAAAGCCAGGTGAGGAATATCTGCCATTGCTTTCTCCTAAGAAGAACTATCCCGAGGTGACCCCATGGTCAGTGAGCCTCGGTATCATCATGACTGTTATCTTTTCAGCTGCCGCTGCATACTTGGGACTTAAGGTCGGCCAGGTATTCGAGGCCGCAATCCCGATCGCAATCATCGCTGTGGGACTATCAAGCGGACTCAAGCGCAAGAATGCACTCGGAGAGAATGTAATGATCCAGTCTATCGGATCGTGCTCAGGCGCCATCGTTGCCGGAGCAATCTTCACCCTCCCTGCCCTATTCATCCTTCAGGACAAATATCCTGAACTCACAGTCAACTTTACAAAGGTATTCTTCTCATCACTACTCGGAGGAATCCTCGGAATCCTTTTCTTGATTCCATTCAGAAAATACTTCGTAAAAGAGCAGCACGGAAAATATCCGTTCCCTGAGGCTACAGCAACCACACAGGTACTCGTCAGCGGAGAGGGTGGCGGAAAAGGTGCATCAACCCTTCTTATAAGTGGTCTTATCGGAGGACTCTATGACTTCATAGTATCAACATTCGGACTTTGGGGCGAGACCCTTACCACAAAGGTTCTCCCATGGGGTACAGCTCTAGCGGAAAAAGCTAAGGTGGTACTTAAGGTCAACACCGGAGCGGCCGTCCTTGGTCTTGGTTACATCGTAGGTCTTAAATATGCCTTCATCATCTGCTGCGGTAGCTTCCTCGTGTGGCTGGTGATCATCCCTCTTATGAATCTTATCTGGGGTGGCCAGGTAATTGACCTCATGAACACTGGCGTAACTCAGCCCATCGGTGAAATGTCAGCAGACCAGATCTTCAAGGATTACGCTAGACACATCGGTATCGGAGGTATCGCAACAGCCGGTATCGTGGGAATCGTGAAGTCATTTGGCGTAATCAAATCTGCTCTCGGACTTGCTGCCAGCGAGTTCAGCAGAAAGAAGAGTGACGCAGAGGCAGAAACCATCAGAACACAGAGAGACATCTCTATGAAGATTGTCGTTGTGGGTATCATCATCACACTCGCAGTCGTATTCGGTTTCTTCGCACTTGGAGTTGTGGACAACATCTGGCATGCAGTAGTCGGAGTGCTCATCGTGGGAATCATAGCATTCCTATTTACTACAGTCGCAGCAAACGCAATTGCTATCGTAGGTTCTAACCCTGTCAGCGGAATGACCTTGATGACCCTCATCCTGGCTTCTATCATTATGGTAGCAGTCGGCTTGAACGGAACAGCAGGTATGACAGCAGCTCTTATCATCGGTGGTGTTGTCTGCACAGCACTTTCTGTAGCAGGAGCATTCATCACTGACCTTAAGATCGGATATTGGATCGGTAGCACACCAAAGAAGCAGGAAAGCTGGAAGTTCCTCGGAACACTAGTAGCAGCAGCAACCGTAGGTGGTGTGATGCTCGTTCTTAACAAGACATACGGCTTCACAGGCGAAGGTGCACTCGTAGCTCCTCAGGCCAATGCAATGGCAGCAGTGATCGAGCCGATGATGAACGGCGGAAGCGCACCATGGCTTCTCTATGGAATCGGTGCAGTAATCGCACTCGTCCTCACATTCTTCAAGATTCCTGCACTCCCATTTGCGCTCGGAATGTTCATCCCGCTCGACCTCAACACTCCAATGCTCATCGGTGGAGCTATTTCGTGGTTTGTAAGCACTCGCAGCAAGGACAAGGCCCTTAATGAGGAGCGCATGGAAAAAGGCACATTGATTGCCTCAGGATTCATCGCAGGAGGTGCTCTTATGGGAGTTGTCAGCGCAATCCTAAGATTCGCAGAGGTGGATATGTATATGAAGCCATCACCTTGGACTGAGCCGATTGCAATCATCCCATACGCAGCTATCATTATATATATGGCAGTAGCAGCAATCCGCACTAAGAAGTAAACATGAACGGAACATTAACAGCATTACTCCTCACGCTCATCGCCGGTGCCGCAACAGGCATCGGTGGTGCGCTGGTGCTGTTCAAGAAAAAGCTGAGCAGTAACACGCTTGCGGCATCACTTGGACTCAGTGCCGGAGTAATGATATTCATATCGCTTACAGAACTATTCCCCGAAGCACAGGCAGAAATAGCAGCCATCGGTTCAATAAAATATGGAGAGGTATTTACTCTATTAGCTTTCTTTGGTGGAATGGGAATCATCATGCTCATCGACTTCCTTGTCCCTGAGTATGAAAACCCGCACGAGGCTTCTGAACTATCGTTGGGTGGCAGCAACGAAAAGACATTGCATCGACTCGGTATAATGTCCGCCCTTGCTATTGCAATCCACAACTTCCCAGAAGGTATTGCGACCTTCATCGGAGCCCTCAACGACCCTCAGATGGGAGCCAGCATCACCTTCGCCATAGCCATCCACAACATTCCAGAGGGTATCGCCGTTGCTATTCCTATATATTATGCAACGAAAAGCAAGGGCAAAGCGCTTATATACGCTACCCTATCTGGTTTCAGCGAGCTTCTTGGAGCATTGCTCTGCATGGGAGTAACCGCGATCTTCGGAGTGGAACTCACAGGAGGCGGCCCGGCATTCCCGCTCATTCTTGCAGCAGTTGCTGGAATTATGATCTACATTTCGCTTGACGAGCTTCTGCCGACAGCAGAAAAATACGGAAAACACCATATCGCCATTGCCGGTGTCATCTCCGGAATGGCCATCATGGGCATCAGTTTGCTAATAATATAACACAACAATATGGAAAAGATACTAGACAGATTTTTAAGGTACATTGCCATCGATACACAGGCTGACCCTAACTCAGAATCACAGCCTAGCGCTGCAAAAGAGCTGAACCTATCGAAATTGCTATGCGAAGAGCTTACAGCAATGGGTGTACAGGCTGAACTCGACGAATACGGATACGTAATGGCAACTATTCCGTCAAACTGCGACAAGGATGTGCCTGCAATCGGATTCATCGCACACGTTGACACTGCACCTGATGCAGCCGGCGCATGCACCAACCCACAGATCATAGAGAATTACGACGGAAGCGACATTCCTCTCAAAGGAGTTGAAGGCCTTGCACTCAAGGTAAGCGACTTCCCTGAGATGCTCGCATACAAGGGTCAGACCCTCATTACGACTGACGGAACAACCCTTCTTGGCGCAGATGACAAAGCTGGTATCGTAGAAATCATGGATGCAGTACAGTACATTGTAAATCATCCTGAATTCAAGCACGGCGAAATCAAGATCGGATTCACTCCAGACGAAGAGATCGGAAGAGGAGTCGTTAAGTTTGATGTAGCTAAATTCGGTGCCAAGTATGCCTACACAATGGACGGTGGCGCTATCGGAGAGCTCGAGTACGAAAACTTCAACGCCGCTGCTGCTACAGTAAAGATTCAGGGCCGCAACATCCACCCAGGATACGCAAAAGGCAAGATGCTTAACGCAATCCTCATCGGAATGGAGCTCAATGCCCTTCTCCCTGTCGAGCAGCGTCCGGAATACACTACAGGATACGAAGGATTCTACCATATCATCGGATTCAACGGTACAGTAGAGGAAGCTAGCTTCACATACATCCTCCGCGACCACGACATGGGTCTCTATGAGGACAAGAAGGCATATATGCGCAAGTGCGTAGATTTTATCAACGAGAAATATGGCGCAGGCGTAGCAACTGTAGACATCAAGCATCAGTACTATAACATGCGCAAAGAGGTAGAGCCACACTACCACATCGTAGAGAAAGCCAAGAAGGCTATGGAAATGGAAGGCATCGTACCTAACATCAAGCCTATCCGCGGTGGTACAGACGGAGCAAACCTCTCATTTATGGGTCTCCCTTGCCCTAACATCTTCGCAGGCGGCCACAACTTCCACGGCAAGATGGAGTTCGTACCGCTCGAAAGCATGGAGAAAGCCAGCAAGGTAATCCTCAACATCATCAGCCTTTACGCAGAGTAATCTGCCGCTACATAACTAGAAACCGCTAGCAATTCAACGAATTTCTAGCGGTTTCTAGTTTTTACTTGATATCTTTTTTCAATTCCGCAGGAAGACTAAGATCCCTTATAGCGGATTTTGAAGCTTTCGGTTGAGAGTTTGTGTTATCCTGTTCTTTAGGTTTATTTTTCGATTCAGCTTTCTGTTTCTGCTGCTCGAACTTCTGACGATATTTCTCAAGAACAGCCGCATCTCTTGCTTCCTGGCGAGCCTGATCCTCTAAGGCTTTGCGTTTTTTCTTGCGAAGCTTCTGGAGTTTCTTCTCTTCTTTCTTCTTCGCCTTTATTTCATCCTTATTATCAAGTTCAGCCCAACGCTTCTCTTTTTCTTCCTGGCGTTTCTGTGCCGCAGCCTCTCGAGCAGCCTTTGCAGCTTCTTTCTTACGCTGAGCCTCAGCTTTCTTAGCAGCCTTGATTTCCTCCGGGGTAAGAACCTTTTCTGCAGCTAATGTGTCAGAAACCATCAATGAATCACCTATGGCCTTCAGAGAATCCGCAGCATCCTTCAGCAATTTATCATTCAGACGCTTCAATGAATCCGCCTTTGCAAGTGAATCAACACGGAACAGAGAATCTCTCAACACTGAATCTGCGAAAGCAATACTATCGAGACGTGCCTTCTCTTCTGCCTGACGCTTAGCAATTGCAGCCTCACGTTGACGCACCTTGCGAAGCGAATCTCTCACCTCAATCTGACGATAGACATTGTCGATATAACCAGGGAAGTAGATATTTGTCTGCTTATATTGTGCTCGAGGACGTCTCTCATAGAACCTTCTCTGACTTGGACGAAGCGAAAGCGGAGTAACGGCATTTCTATCTGCAGGTCTCCTCTTCTCCTGCCAGTTGAATCCTTTAAGATACCTTTCATCGTCAGAAAGCTGAACAACAGGATAACCATCATTCTTAGCCTGCTCGAAATAGTATATTCTCTGAATCTCGCCATCCTTGAAGTTAGCGGACATCATCTTGGAATCTGTCTTATTAACAGTCGCAAGCACATCGTTTTCCTCGATATAGAACAGCGACTGGGCACCTCCCAAAGCATCGAAACGTCGAAGTCCACCCTCCTTATCAAAATAGGCCATCATCTCGGTAGACTTGATCTGATTGTAGTGAAGGGTATCCTCCTGAATTGCAATAAAGGCGTTAGACATGAGGTTGGCCTTGTCAAGTCCTCCATTACTTACCACAACGTACAAGCTGTCGGACGAATACTGCCTCTTTTCCTCCTGCCATATCACAGGATCTATGTACATTCTTGCAATTGAGTCCAGATCTGTGTACATCAAGGAGTCACAAACCAGCTGAATATCCTTTCTATAAATACGTACATTCTTGATTGCCTCCAAGAATCCGATACGGGTCGAATCCTTAGGCTGTTCTGGAACAGCAACAGAATCTGTAAGAGCACTCGTATCAGCAACCTCAGTGGAGTCTCTTTCAGCAATAAGATCTCTTACCGACTTATCCTCTCTTTTTCCGATAGAATCCGGCAACATCATCGGCGCAGAAGCCATCAATGTGTCTGCAACGCTAAGAGCCAATGAATCAGACTCTGCTGCAACGGGTGCTGGAGCCGCAGGAGCTTGCATAGGTGCCTGATTGGCACCCCCACGTGGAGTCTTAGGGCGATAATTCGGATCATTCTTAGCAGCTTCCTCAGCAGCTTTTGCAGCCTCCTCAGCAGCCTTCTTTCTAAATGTTCCTACAGGGTCGATATCAAGAGTCTTCTCTCTTTCCTTTGCAGCCTCAACTGCCATCGAGTCAACCTCAAACATAGGAAGAGCATAGTAAACAAGCTTTTCTGCGCCAAGGTAAATCGTATCCTTTACACCCTTCTCCTCTGTCTCAGTGATAACAGCTGGCTTTCTGGTCATTGTAACCTTAGAAAGGCTGTCCAAGTAAAATATCCTACCGGCAATACCGAAAACATTTCTAGTTGTATCTGACACCTGAGCATGTCCTAGCATCTCTACATCTGAAGTATTTCGATAGAAGAACAGACTGTCACACCAACCTTCCTGACTGTCAGACATCACGTGGACATTATTTCGGAAGAAGAAAATCTCCTTTGCTCTATTATACCATCCTCCATCAGCAGAAAGCATATTTTCCTCCTTCCAAGCATTGGTATTGTAACCAAAAGTAGCAAGATTTTTAGGAGAATCGTATGTTAGCGTGTTAGTCTTGACGAAAATTGAATCTGTGAACATGTTTACGTTCTCAGTGAATGTAAACAATTCAATCTTAGAGTCGTATGTACCCTTTACACTCTCTATGATCTGTCCATCCTTATCCCTCATCGAAGCTCCGTTATCAAAAATTGCAACAGAGTCCTTAGTGTTATAGTCAAGATGGCGGGTACGGAGAGTATTCTTATCCTTATCTGTCAGTTCGACAATAGAACCTCTGAACTGAGCCAAGTCCTGGTCGATAAAATATGTCAGTTTATCACTCTTGAGTACAGTCTCATCCTGCTTGATACTGACATGTCCCCACGCTTCAATTATACGAGTCTCAACATTCCATAATGCTGTATCGCAATACAGATACGCATTATTGTGGAGAAAACTTGCCGGGCCGACAACTTTTCTATAGCTATTACCCTCAATGTCAACCATCTGAGCCGACTGTGAATTCAACAGAGTAACCAGACTGTCCCTCTGCTCATTCTTCTGAGCATGTACGGACAATCCGGTCAATAAGGCTAATGTAACCGCTATGAATCTGAGGATAATGCGCATTTACTATTTCCTGAACTTCTCTGACCAACCTTCTCTCTCGAACTCGCAATCACTGAAGAGAGGGTCAATGATAATGTAGGTTGTCTTGATCTTTGAGTTAATGAACTTGTTGATTGCATCCATTGACATATGATTCTTAGCCTGCTGGAGCAAAAGGTCATAGTCATTCTGGAATGTTGCTGTATGAGCTGGAATAATCTTATCTACCTTAATAATCTTGTAAACAGTATTTCCGCTACGTCCTTCATTATCAAGAGATTCGATAGGGTCTGAAATCTGACCGACCTCGAGATTCTTGATAGCCTCATAGTCCTGTGGCTTGAGCTGGTCGATTTCAAAGTAAGACGAACCTGAGTTTGGATCTGACATCTGACCGCCATTGGTTCTTGTGGCAGGATCCTCTGAATAGAATCTTGCAGCAAGCTCAAATGTAACAGCCTCATTAAGAAGCTCTGTCTTCAAGCTATCAAGCATCTTGAATCCTTTCTCTCTATCAACGGAAGTATATTCCGGTTTCATAAGGATGTGACGCGCATTGAACATGTCACCCTTCTTCTCAAGAACCTCAATGATATGGAATCCATCCGGAGTCTCTACAATCTGCGAAACCACACCGATCTTAAGTGACATGGCAGCATCAGAGAAAACTGGCCAGAAAATTGACTTGGAAGCCATACCGAGTTCTCCACCCTTTCTTGAGCTACCTGGGTCCTGAGAATAAAGACGCGCCAAAGTTGAGAATTTCTCACCGTTAATGATACGCTCACGGATAGCAAGAAGTCTTTCCTTTACAGCAAGATTTGCAGCCTCTCTGTCGGGATAAACACAGATCTGGCTCAACTGATACTTGATCGGAACCATTGGAAGCTCATCCTGATCGATGCTATCAACGTAATTTCTGACATCATAAGGAGTAAGCTCAGGGATATCTGATGAAATCTTACCCTGCATCTGCTGAGTAAGGCTCTGATCCTGAAGAGCTTCTCTCCACTCCTGGCGGAGTTTATAGATAGGCTTTCCGAAATATTCCTCAACTGCCTCTTCACTACCAAGTGATGTCTTTACGTTGTCCAATCTATTCTTCAACTCACTCTCTACCATATCATTGTTAATAGTAAGAGAGTCCACACGCGCCTGCATAAGGAAGAGCTTTGCAACCATCATCTCCTCAAGTGCCTCACATCTGGCATTCTTGTCAGAACCCATACCGTATGCCTGCATCATCTGAATCTCTTCCTCGAGTTCAGCGATTGTTATCTTCTCGTTTCCAATAACTGCAATTGTCTTATCAACGATACCATCTGGGTATTTCTGAGCCGAAGCCAAAGTTGAAATCACTGCAAAAGCAGCAACAGCCATAATTTTGATATAGCGGATGCCTGTCATAATAATCAATATGTTTTAAATTTTCCGTTTTCGCGCGCGTCCTCGAGCAAATTCTGTTCCAAAGAATTCACAAGTTCCTGCTTGCGCACACTGACAATCTTATCCTTAATTGAAGGGGTACTATACTCTAACGGAGCCATTTCACCCTTATCCTTGAATGCTGAAATATATGCAAGATTGGTAAGTCCTACGCTATCCGACACCTCAATCCAGTTTCCTTTCTTCTTCGACAGCAAAGTAGCGTTATCCAATCCAAACTCGAGAGATAGATTGTTTATATCTATCCATTTGCCTTCCCAAGTCATATATTTGAGAGCTGAAGAATATGCCAGAGAATCGACCTCCACCATATCTGCAAGCTCAGATGAAGACATCTTCTTACGAATCTGCTCCAACATCGGAGACTGCGATGAGATGCTCAGGAAACGAGCCTTCACAACAGGTCTTTTAAGAACAAACATCTCAGAGTTGTCTTCATAGTACTTTTGTACCATATTCTCACTTACAGCAGTATCAAGTCTTTCATTGACATACAGCTGCTCGTAACGGTACTTCAAAAGTGACCTGCGATATGCCTCCAACTCCTGCATCACATCCTTCTCTGCCTTTGAGAGCTGCTCCTCAGCCACTCCAATAAAGACATGCTCAAGAGCCCAAGAGTTGATATACTGGTTTGCAAGACGAACGCTATCCTCCTCAGGAAGACCAGCTGGAATCACCTTGTCAAGATCACTTCTGAAAAGGGTTGCATCATATACCTGTGCAACAACCTCATCACCGTGCAGTAAGCGTGAAATCGCCCTGCACGATGTAAACATCGTCAGGACGATCCATATTGCTACTGATATCTTTATGAATCTCTTCATTATCTAGAATAGTTCGGAGCCTCACGAGTAATGGTTACATCGTGTGGGTGTCCCTCAAGGTAGCCGGCATTTGTAATGCGCACGAACTTAGCCTCACGAAGTTTCTCAATATTCGCTGCACCACAATAACCCATACCTGCACGAAGACCACCGACAAGCTGATAAACCACCTCGTTGAGAGTTCCCTTGTAAGGTACCTGAGCTACGATTCCCTCTGGAACGAGCTTCTTGATGTCAGCCTCCATATCCTGGAAGTAACGGTCCTTAGAACCCTGCTGCATAGCCTCGAGTGAACCCATACCGCGGTATGACTTATACTTACGTCCGTTAAGGATGATAGTCTCTCCTGGTGACTCCTCAACACCTGCGAAAAGTGAACCTGCCATGATTGTGCTGGCACCAGCTGCGAGAGCCTTGACCACGTCACCTGAGTAACGGATACCACCATCTGCGATTACTGGAACACCTGTACCCTTAAGAGCCTCAGAAGCCATCATCACAGCAGAAAGCTGTGGCATACCAACACCTGCGATTACACGAGTTGTACAGATTGATCCTGGTCCGATACCCACCTTAACAGCGCTTACACCTGCATCAGCAAGAGCCTTAGCACCCTCTGCTGTAGCAACGTTACCTGCTACGATCTGTACATCTGGAAGAGCCTGACAAGCATTCTTGATCACGTTAAGCACACCCTGTGAATGACCATGTGCAGTATCAACTACAACAGCATCAGCACCTGCGCTGACGAGCATCTCGATACGCTCGATAGTCTCAGAGTTAACACCAACAGCAGCCGCAACAAGAAGACGACCCTTGCTATCCTTAGAAGCGATAGGGTTATCCTTGATCTTCATAAGGTCCTTGTAAGTGATAAGACCTACAAGCTTACCATCCTCAACTACAGGAAGCTTCTCAATCTTATACTGACGAAGAATATCTGTCGCTGCAGGAAGGCTGATACCCTTAGGAGCTGTAACAAGATTCTCCTTTGTCATAATCTCTGACACTGGCATCTTAGGATCTCTCTGGAAACGGAGGTCACGGTTAGTAACGATACCAACAAGAACACCATTGTCATCAACCACTGGAATACCACCGATGTGATGCTGAGCCATCATACCAAGTACCTGACCAACAGTCGCATCCGGATGAATAGTGATTGGATCGTAGATCATTCCATTCTCAGCTCTCTTTACGCGACGAACCTGATTCATCTGCTCCTCAATGGACATATTCTTGTGAATAACACCGATACCGCCGGCACGTGCCATAGCAATAGCAAGCGTAGCCTCAGTTACAGTGTCCATTGCAGCAGAAACGATAGGAGTCTGGAGAGTGATGTCTCTAGTGAATTTAGTCGACACATCTACAGTTCTTGGAAGAACTTCTGAATGTGCAGGAATCAGCAAAACGTCGTCGAAGGTAAGTCCTTCAATAATCGGAGAGTTAGTAAATGTCTGCATCTTGTGTATAAAATTTGGCAAATGTAATCATTTTTTCTGACATACCAAGCGGCCATGCCAGGTCTTACGCTCCTCCAGACGTTTATCTAAGAGGCGTAACAACTCAACATTACGGATCAATCCCCACGGAGTCTCGTTCACAAATCGTGGAGGCACCTCACCCACAAAGCGCTCGATATAAAGGTCCGGGCGCAAACGCTCAAGCATATCCACAAAGAAATCGAGGTATTCATCCAAGGTGAAACGCTCAAAATCTTCAGGGCGCTCAGCATATTCCTTTTCCATTCGAGTCCCCTTAACTATCTGTAACTGATGGAATTTAGCTGAACGTATAGGCAACTGGTTGATAAGTTCACACGCATCCAGCATCATCTGTCGGCTCTCCCCCGGAAGGCCTAAAATGAAATGAGCCCCCACATCTATTCCACGCGCAGCAGTCATTTCAATAGCACGGCGGGCTGTCTCAAAATCATGTCCACGATTGATACGTTCCAAGGTAGAATCATAGCACGATTCAATACCATATTCAACGATAACGACATGTTTCTTTGCAAGTTCAGCCAGATAATCCAGTTTTTCCTCATCGACACAGTCCGGACGGGTTCCGATCACGATACCGACTACTGACGGATGCGAAAGCGCCTCCTCATAAAGAGCCTTCAATCTCTCGATAGGCGCATAGGTATTTGAAAATGACTGAAAATAAGCAAGATAATGCTCTGTTGTACGATAGCGGACCTTATGAAACTCTATTCCCTCATCCAGCTGCTGATGAAGAGATTTTCCAGAAGTACTGTACGAAGGGTGGAAAGCAGCGTTATCACAATATGTACATCCTCCACGACCTACCTTACCATCTCGATTCGGGCACGTGAATCCCACATCCAGCACAATCTTCTGGAGTCGTTCGCCGTATTTCCTCTTGAAATATCCGACGAATGAATTATATCTTTTCCCGTCAGGGAAACAGTATTTCTCAAATCCTTCTGACATATTCTGCAAAATTAGTCATTTATTCCTATTTTTGTCTAGACAAATCGTTTGAAAAATGAAGCAAATTTTATCTTTCCTTCTTATGGCTGTAATAAGCATCAGTGCATTCGGCCAGGAAAAACGTTGGGCTGTTGTAGAACTCTCTACCGCATATCTTAGAAATCAGCCGGACTACGAATCAGCACTTGAGACACAGGAGCTCATGGGAACCGTAGTTGAGATTCTCGGAGAAAAGGGCTATTGGCTGGACATCATGTCACCTCAACCATATAGGGCATGGGTTACCAACAAGGTTGTTGTAGAAATGACTCCAGAACAGCTGGAAGAATATAAGGCAGCACCAAAAGTCATGTTCACCGCACTCTACGGCCATCTTTATGAGAAACCTTCCACTACTGCCAGAGCCCTTGGTGATCTTGTCGGAGGCGACCTTATGAGAATAACCGGCAACAAGAAGGGTAAGTCCTGGACAGAGGTCATGCTTCCTTCCGGACGCACAGGCTGGGTATTGTCAGAGAATCTCAAAAAGCACGAAGGATTCCTATCCATCGCAAAAGGCGAAGGCAATGCAGACAGCGTGTCTGACCAGAAGATGGAAAACATCCTCGCTGAAGCACAGAAGCTCTTCGGAGTTCCTTACATCTGGGGAGGAATGTGCTCAAGAGGTGTTGACTGCAGCGGATTGGTTCGAATCAGCTACATTATGAACGGCGTGCTTCTTCCGCGCAACGCATCACAGCAGATCCACTGCGGAGACGTCGTTCCAATGGAGATTGACACAAAATATTGGGAAGAAAACGAGCGCAACTGCGAGGCATTCACTCAGGAGATGAAGGAAAGAGTAAAGAATCTAAAGCGCGGTGACCTAGTATTCTTCGGCTTCCCTGCAACAGATCAGAAACCGCAGAGAATCACGCATGTAGGTATCTACATTGGCGACAATCACATCATCCATGCATCTCATCTTGTACGTATCAACTCATTGATTCCTACCGATGAAGATTATTATGAGAACTCTCATAGACTTATTGCAGCAAGGAGATTGTAAGAAAATTGCTTTTTCAGAAAAATTGCTATATTTGCACAGATTAAGTGAAACATTTTTTAATTTTTTACAGATATGAACCTTAGAGTTTTCAAGAAGGACATCGAGTACTTCGTAGGAGAGTTTATTGATGATTGCGCACTTTTCGTAGCGCTTAACCCACACAAGGATGCTGATGAGATCGCACAGATCATTGACGAGGCTGTAGATCTTTACAATGACCTTAAGAACAAGTCAAACCATCCAGAGGGCAACAAGAAGGCTTACTACAACGGTCTTACAAAAGAGATGTTCGAGAAGCTTGATGAGCTCTGCGAGAAGCTTAGCGCAGCTGTTTCAAAACAGGCTTAATTAGATAATACAGCGAGAGCCCTCGCAAACTGTGAGATCCTCCCCACTCTGTGGGTCCCCTCCCTTTTCGGGAGCCAATGTCTCGAGTTTGCGAGGGCTCTCGCTGTGTTTATTCGACTCTGGATTATTGATTAGCAAAAACGTTGAGCATCAAGATTGATGATATACACCACGAAATGCATTTTCGCATGCTCAACACCTCTAAAAATCTAATAAGTAAGCATCTCAATATGCATTCTGTGCAATGAGAGGCACATTGAGATGCTCATCGTTTTCAAAAACAAGAAGAATTCAATGCCCAAAGCTTTACATTTCCTGCATCATTAGCCTATTTCACAATTAAGGCATTGGGGACTCTGCGCTCGCCTTTGTGGTCGAAGGTGCGATTGTCATATGGGTGGTTTATTACACCATACTCCTTAGTCCAAAGAGTTGAGGAACCACCGCCATCAAAATTCATTGCTTCATATAATCCAAAATACTGGCATAGTGTCTGAAGGTCCGATATGGTCATACCCTCACCCTGTCCAGGGAAACGTCCATCAACTACGATAAAATAAACCCATCCATCTTTAGTATAGCCCATGAGGGTACGTGGATGACGTCGTGTATGGAAAGTACCAGAAATTCTCTTCGTGTCATTAGAATAATCCACACGTTTGCCATCCTCTATCAACACTGGACCAGACACGATTGCTTCATACCATCCCCTGGCAGCCTTCACTGTGCTCATAGAATCGACTACTGTCAGGATATCAATGGATTTACCTTTCTTATCCTTGATTCTCAACATTCCGTTAGAACGGGACGCGCCATTTGCAGGACGAGTACAAACCACCTTACCATTATCCTTTACATATTCTGTCGGGATCTTTTTCTTATCGAAGAAACTTGCGTTAATCGCAGCAAGAGCACCACTTGCCTCTCCCAAGCTGCTAGTTACTGCAGCTGCAGGACCATCTGATTCATAAACAGAAAGCGTATGCTCTGCCATTGGGAAACGCACCACAGATATTGTCTGCATCGCTCCAAAAACATTTACACTAGCAGAACCGCTCTCAACCTTAGAACCATTAACAGGACGCCAACCCCAATCAGCGGAGTTCAAAGCAGCAAAGGCAATCTTTTGCTTTGAAGAAGAAATGAATGGAAGATAATAAGCCTTGAAATCTGCCCATCTATAGTAAGACTCATATGCAGCCTCGAAAGGAAGTGTGGCTTCTTTCTCGTTCAGAAGTACCTTCACAAGTACATCATTGGCATCATTCTTAAAGAAAACCAACTGCACAGAAGCACCCATTGGCACACAGTAGCTAGGGAACACCTGCAAACCCTCCTCAAAAGAAGATGTTGGTTCGCCATAGCCGTTCAAATTCAAGACAGAAATCAGTGGAGCGATACCTGAGTCATGTCCATAACGAAGTCTCAACTGAGTCTTGCCAGAAGCCATATCTGCTTCAGCAGACTCTATTATCTGCTCAAGTGTAAAGCGCGCATAATCCAACACATTATGTCCTGATTCTACGTAATTCGCTACATCCAGGAAATATCTAGCAGACTGTCCTTTCCACATCTGGTACAGCTGTTCTTCTGTAAACAATCCATCAAAGTAGTACTGATCTTCGTCAAGACACTGGGAACCTGTCACAACTCCATGAATAGCACCAATGAATTTATCTGGAGTTATCTTAAGTACAGTCTCCAGAACATCTGAACTTGTAAAGAACTTCTCAGCAATCTCATCGCAAGGAACCTCCTTCACGAAGTAATCCAAGACTTCCTTATGAGCCTTATCACTGGCTTTGAATCTCTCTTTAGTATAGTAAGGATTCGATGGAAGACCAGGCTGAAGCCACGAAGCATACTTAGCAGAAGCGTCAGCATCAATATCAAGGTCTGTATCAAGAGCTGCCAACTGTGACAGGCATGACCACATACTCATAATCACGCGAGGCGACTCTGTAGAAACAGCCTCAAGATGTGTAGGGCCATCAAACACCTCAGGGAAACGCTGATACATATGCTCAGCGATAGCTCTATGCTGAGCTCTACCAACTCCTGTCAGATTACCGCTACAATTCTTCACCTTATGGTAAAAAGGCTTGTAACGAGCAAAGAATTTCTTTCCCTCCTTTGTAAGCACACCTGCCTGCTCAGCCTTAGAAAACCACTCGAAGAGTCTGCCATACTCACTAGTACAATAACGTGCACCATGCCTTGCAAACTGACTGATGTAGAACGGCTTATATCCCTCTGGTGCTGGAGTTACCTCCGATGCGTTCTTATAATCATACACATAGAACGAACAAGCAGCCTTATTCGGATCTTGCTTTATAATATCTGCTGTGGTTTGAGCAAAGCCAGCTCCAACAAAGCAAACAACAGACAGAACAGATAATACTAGTCTCTTCATAACTATTTAACTATGATTTCATCAACAAATGCATAAGCAGAGTTTCCGTCCTGCTGGCGCCAATCCGGCATCTTCGCAAGTGGAGTCACTGTCACCTTCACATATCTGGCAGTTGTCTCCGGGAATGTCAAAGTTATATCAACTAGGCAATTCGGAGCTTCCTGCTCAACCTCGTACTTCTGAGATGCAACCTCTGTGTAGTTTACACCATCAGTCGAAACAGCAACAACAAGTCTCTCTGGCAAGAAAATATTATCAAGCTGATTTCTGAATGAGCCAACGGCAACACTGCTGATCTTTTCCTCAGCCTTCATATCCACAACAAGATCAACTGGAGCACCTCTCCATGCTGCCCAAGACTCAGACCTGAAAGATTCAGTACCTCTAAGACCGTCTGTCAAACATGTTGGAAGGCCATAACGATATCTACGGTGAGGAGGCAAAGAATATGTCAACTCACCACCTAGAGCCTTATGCGAAACATACTTACCGGTAAACTCTCTAGACTCTGCATCATCTCTGAATGCTACTGCTCTGAGCGCAAAAGACTCAGTCAGAACCAGAGGTTTCTTATACTTCTTAGACGATTTTGTAGGAGCTGTTCCATCGAGAGTATATCTTACAGGAACACCACCCTGAGCCACAAGTTCCACTCTTGCACACTTATTAGCAGAATCAACAGTCACTGTTCCTCTAGCCTGAAGAATATGCTGAGCGTAGTTATATCCCATAGTCTTGTAAAGCTCACAATAGTGGTCACAAGCTGCATAGAAACGCTCCCAATCCTTATGTCCCTCCTTGCACCACTGCACCTCAGAAAGGGCCGCCAGACGAGGAAGAAGCATATAATAAAGATGATCAGCAGAAGCAATATACTCTGTCCACATATTTGCCTGAACTCCAAGGATATGGGCCTTCTCCTTCTCAGACATTCCATCCTTGCATGGTTCGTAAGCATAGACCTTCTCAACAGGAACATAGCCTCCGATACCGAACGGCTCCTTTGACTCATCTGTCGACTGATACTTATCAAAGTACATACAATAGTTAGGAGTCATGATTGCATCGTGTCCCATCTCAGCTGCTTTCCAGCCCGGCTTGTCTCCATGCCAAGACATGATAGTGGCATTAGGTGCGATACCTCCCTCGAGAGTCTCATCCCAACCGATGATCTTACGGCCCTTGCTGTTGATGAACTTCTCGACACGAGTAATCACATAACTCTGAAGGAAGTGCTCAGCCTTCTCTCCATCCTTATCTGTCAATCCAAGTTCCTGGATCTTAGCCTGACACTTAGGGCATTTCTCCCAGCTTGTCTTAGGACACTCGTCACCGCCGATGTGGATATATTCGTATGGGAACAACTCGCACACCTCTGAGAGAACATCCTCCAAGAACTCGTACATCTTCTCATTTCCTGCACAGAGGACATCCGGAGACACGCCCCAACGAGTCCAAACCTCATATGGGCCACCTGTACAGCCAAACTCAGGATAAGCAGAAAGCACTCCCAACATATGGCCAGGAAGATCAATCTCAGGTATGACATCAATACCCTTAGCTGCCGCGTATGCTACAATCTCACGAACCTGATCCTGTGAGTACCACATACCCTCACCATAAGGTATACCATCAAGATTATCCCACTCCTTCTTGATGCAGGTTCCCTTTCTAAGGGCACCTATCTCAGTAAGCTTAGGATACTTTTTGATTTCAAGTCTCCATCCTTGGTCATCAGTGAGATGCCAATGAAGTTTATTGAGCTTATGCACCTCCATGATGTCAAGATATCTCTTCACTTCCTCAACGCTGAAGAAATGGCGGCTTACATCCAGGTGCATTCCACGATAACCGAAACGAGGTTCATCGCTGATCTTTACCACCGGAATTGTCCACTTTGTCTTTGGAGAAGCCTCGTTTGAGAAAATACCTAACGGGAGCAACTGTTTAAGCGTCTGAACAGCGTAGTTAAAACCACGAAGTGCTGAAGCTTCTACGCGAACCGCCTTAGGAGTAACCTCCAAAGTATAAGCCTCTGAAGAAAGCGATGCATTATACACAAACACGAATCCCTCATCAGACTTTCCTGCAGAAACTGCATTCTGAGTTCCACTGACAAATGATAACTTTTCAGCAAAAGCCTTGATAACATTGACTGTAGCCTCATCCAAGACTGCATCATATGTCACACTTGCACCCTGTGCGTCAAATGAGCCATTCCCAACAGTCACTTCATTAGGATATGGAACAACTGTAATTTTTGATTTTGCAGCAGCATTCGCTACTGTCATAGCCATAACCATGGCCGCCACTAGAAGTCTTAAATATTTCATTTCAATAGTTAATTATTGGCAATTAAAGCACTCAAATTCGATAACAGGCTTGCCCTTGCAATCCTCATCACGAACGTTGATATTAATAGTTTTGCTCTCTCCTCCCATGATGAAGAAGTAGTTATCAGAATACCATACAGGAAGGATAAGGTCACCAGTCTTGCTGTCTACCGCCTTCACGCGAATCATCATGGCCGGGACATCGCTCTTATTGGTGAGAGTGGCTGTATAGCTGCCATTCATACCCTCCACAGTCATCTCTACATCAGCCTTTGCTGCATTGAGCACTGCCTGGAAGTTACCTTCCTCCTTGCCCTGCCAGTAAATGTTCTCAGAGAGGATTTCTCCGTCTGCAGAATAGATAAACAAACGCAGGAAGTATACATCTGTGATATTCTCCGGCACCTCAGGAGCAACGATCTGTATAGTAGCATCCTCCTTGATATCGAGATTGCTAGCATTGCTCCACATCTCTTTGCCTGTGAGATCAAGCACCTTTGTCACAACTTTAAGTCCGGTCTGATTTCCGGCGCTATAGTTCACCACCTCCACTTTATTATGTACAGGATTAAAGAAAACGTGAAGAGGCTCACATGCCTTCTTACACGCAAAGAAGGATGCCAAAGGTTCAAAGTAATAGTCGTAAGTCTGCCAGATGAGCGAAGGCCATGTAGGATGGCTAAGCCACAACTGCATACCCTGACGATGCTCAGCACGAGACTCGAAGATTGCTCTGTAGCCATCATAGCACAACCAACGTGAGAGTTCTGTAAACTCACGAGCATCCTCTGGCTGAGCCCCAAAGCCCTTTTCATATAGTTCATTGAATGTGCGTGTATACTGTGCACACCAGCGCTCTGCTCCTCCCAAGTTAAAGTCATGCGCACCGTACATCTTATTAGGATGCTCTACGGTATTCACTGGGTTCACATTCTCCTCATCCATTGTACGCACGAGATTCTCGTAGTTCATGATAGAAGGAATACCACGCTCACTATGAATTTTATCAGCACCGAACAAATTGTCGAAGAAGTGAGACACTTTAAACATTTTGTAAGGTCCGCCACCACTTAGTCCGTCAGCACCGGAATGTGAGCTGTAGAAGTGTCCAGGATGCTCCTCTGGGACCATCTTAGCAAGGTAGTTATCAATCTCCTCAGGTGGATAACCCTCGTTTCGTCCCACATAGATCAGAATGCTTGGATGGTTACGGATAAGACGTACATACTCCTGGGCTGTAGCATTGAAACGGTCTGGATCTGTAGGGTTAGGACCATCATATGGATTAGCCAACCAGAAGTCCTGCCATACCATCACTCCATGACGGTCACAAGCCTCATAGAAGAAGCGGCTGCCTGTCATACCAACCCAGTTACGGATAAGATTGAAGTTCTGCGCAGCATGATAGCCTACAGCAATATCATATTCGCGCTCACGGTAGTTGAGCAGATGCTCTGGGAAGCCCCAGTTACCGCCAAATCCATTGAATCGACGTCCATTGATATAGAAGTCTAAGCGATGATTATTGTTGCGTCCTCTTTTGAAGTACATGCGTGAGACTGGTGTATATTCGTACAGATTATATGTCACCTCGCGTACACCGGCCTTGAATGAGCGCGAGTCAGACACATTTTTACCGGTCTCGAATGCAAATGTCACATCGTAAAGATGAGGATCCCCATATCCTTTAGGCCACCAAAGTTTAGGGTTATTCAATGAAAGAGGATCAAACTTTACGACCTTTGTCTCACCGGGAGCCAATGTTTCCTCCTTCTCAAAGGTCCACTCACCAAAACTACCCTTCAAAACGCCTGTCATAGGCTTATCAGAGTGGTTCACCAATGTTGCCTCAGCAAAGAGAGTCGCCTTAGTTGTATCAGGCAATGGGAGGGTTGTACGCACGAAAGGATTCTCTACGGTCACCTCACCTGTGTACTTGATGAACATCTCATCGTAGATACCGATATTACGTCCACGAACTGCAGGGATCCAGTCCCATCCTGTCGTAGCATGCATTGTTGGATTGTCAGCACCGATATCGCCACCATTCTGACGAGGATTAAAGCCATCGTAGTCCTTTACGCGGCCATAATTATTATTGCGAATAATCTTAACAGCAAGATCATTGCGTCCGTTCTTAAGAACACCTGTAACGTCGAAGTCCTTCTCACGGAATGCACCCACGAGAGTGCCCACATACTGACCATTAAGGTATACTTCAGCCTTCAGGTTCACACCTCTAAAGTGAAGGAACTGACGCTCTGAATTAACCTTTGCATCAAAGGTATTGCGATACCAGAAGTCCTGATAGAAATAGTCATCAGAGATAAAGAACTCATTCTCCTTATAGTTAGGATGATGAACTGCACCGGCGTTCACGTAGCTTGCGAGCACGGTACCTGGAACGGTAGCATCCATCCACGCACTGGCATCATAAGGACGAGAGAGTTCCTCACCCGTTGCCTTCACCTCAGTAGCACGGCAGAGTTTCCAGTTTCCACCTGCAAGTTGCTGTATATTACCTTCACGTTTTGCAGCCTTAGCTGGAATTGTCTTTGTACCACCCCTACCGAAGATCTGCCACTCGCTCAGCTCAAATGGAGCCTCATCAGCTGTGTGCTCAAGCACTGCACGCACATAGCGACACTCAGCTACAGGAAAAGAAATCTCAGCATCAGCACCAAAAGTAGCTACATCGCTCCAGTTCTTGTCATCCATAGACACCTGAAGCTTACCTGATACAGGAGGATTGATCCACTCGAAGGTCACCTTGTCAATCTTAGATACACTACCAAGGTCCACCGCGATCCACTCATCCTTACCTGTTGCACTCTTCCAAGAGCTCACAAAGCCCTCGCCTGCTGCCTCGCTTGCAGAGGCTACAAGGCCATCTGTCACGAGCTGTGCTGTGCGGTTGAAGTCAAATGCAGACGACTGACTTGCTGCTCTGAAAAGAGCCACGTTTCTATACTCTGATCCTCCAGCTACTACCTGCGGACCGTAATACTCGGCAGGATTGCCAGGATAAATACCAATCCCGCGTGTTTTATCATTCTTTGCTGTCGCCTCAAACGGCTGCATCGCCATCACGACTAGTGCTGAGCATACGTATAGCAAGCGCAAAATCTTATTCATACAGTGAGTCATTAGCAAATAAAAATTCTCCCCAAAGATAGCCATCTTTGAGGAGAATTCATAAACCTTTTGACAATAGTCAGACTATTTCAAAGTAGGATCGTCTTTGCTAAGATCCCAGATTGTAGTATTCCATCCTAATGCTTTAGCCTTCTCAGAGATTGTACCCTCTGTTCCGAAGTAGTTTCCTTCTGGAGCGGTCTCAACGCCTGGGCGCACAAAGAGAGTAAGAGCATTTACATTCCATGCAACGCAGCCGCTGTATGTAAGAGTTGCAGTAGTAGCCACATCACCTACAAGAGCGCCGCAGTTAGCTGGCTGAGTGAATGTACAGTTAGCCTTTGTATAGCAGTTTGTAAGAGTGACCTTACAGTTGTTTAGCATTCTTCCAAGGAAAGCAGAACTCCATCTGTAAGCAGTTACAGTCGCTGTTGTGTAGCAGTCTGAAATAACGAATGTACCATCATTCTCTACAGCACCGATGAAACCAGCTCCACCTGACTTGTTTACACCCGCAGGAAGATTTACAGTTCCTGTAGCATAGCACTTGCTTATATTAACTCCTACGTTCTTTGCAAGAACACCGATGAATGCACCACCGTAGTGTCCCCCTGAAGTCACAGAACCTGCAGCATGGCTAGTTGAGATTGAACCACCTTCAACCTGTCCGATGAAACAACCGATACGGCCATAAGCTGTTGAAGCTGTTGTAGCATTTACATCAGCTGAGCAACCCTCTACTGAGCCGCCAATCATCAAACCTGCAAGACCTCCAATATAATAATTCGCACCTGTAATCTCTCCTGTTACTGTACAGTTCTTAATCTTACCATCCTCGAAGCGTCCGACGAGTACACCAAGCTGCTGAGTACCGCTTACATTACAAGCTACCTTTACATTCTCAAGTGTTCCGTTTGAAACCTTTCCTACAGCTCCACCTGCCTCGCCAGCAGAAGAAACAATAGACGAATTCTTGACCTCAACGTCCTTGATAGTTGCATCCTTCACCTGGTTTGCAACCACACCGACTGTGTTACTAGCATTGATTGCAGCTCCGTCAATTGTAAGGTTCTGAACGCTACCGCAAAGTGTAGAGAAGAGAGCATCCTTAGCATTGCTGATTGTATAGTTGCAACCGTCAAGAGCGATAGCCTTTACAACAGTAGTCTCATCAACTGTCTCTGTTGTAGAAATCGGAGTCCACTCAGCGCTAGCAAGATCGATGTTAGCTGTCAGCTTGAAGTAAGTTGTAGCATTTGCAACAAGAAGATCACTCATTCCCTTAAGTGTAGCTGCATCAGATACGAGGTATGGATTAGCCTCTGTTCCGTCTGGCTGTGGAATAGCAGCAGCCTGAGTCACAGAAATAGTCTTTGTAAGCTCACCCGCAGTAACTGTTACAGTAGCAGTACGTGCCTCTGTTACTGTATTCTCAGCTGCTGTAACCTTTACAGTCGCAGCCTCTGTAGAAGCAGCGCCACTAGCTGGATCCAAAGTAATCCAAGCAGCCTCTGTTGCCGCTGTCCAGTCCTGATTTGTAGTTACAGTGAATGTAGCCTCGCCAGCTGCTGCCTCAAAAGCAAGTTCTGTCAAACTAACTTCAAGTGTTGGCTCTGGTGCTGGTTCTTCTTCCTCCTCACCAGGAGTCTCAGGCTGTTCCTGAGTAGGATCCTTTGGATCATCCTGTGGTGTCTCAGGCTTTTCACAAGAGAGAACCACTGCGCAAGCGGCAGCAACCGCAAGCATGAATTTAAAAGTCTTTTTCATACAGTGTTATTAAAATACAATAGGAAGACTAACCAGACAATTAGCCCAGCTAGTCTTCCTAAACGGTTATTATTTCAAATCTGTCTTAATATAGACACCTGTTCCACAAGCACGGAGAGTTGGGTTATCCCAATTCAAGTCGTCACATGGATGATTTACGATACCATTGTTACCCTGTCTGTAAATCCACATGGCAGTACCACCACCGCCGTCGAAGTTTACAGCCTTATGGCAACCTAGGCCTAACATCAATTTAGCAAGTAGCTTAGTAGGCATTCCGATAGCTCTTTTGTCAATAGTACCAGATACCCAACGGCCATCAACTGCAACCTGATAAACTGTCTTCTGATCCTCAGAAATACCGAATGCAGTACGTGGATGAGTTGTGTAGATAAACTTTCCGCTCTCCCAGTTTGCGTGTTTCTGCCAAACAGGAAGCACGTCATTCTTGAAAGAATTCATTTCCTCTACGATCTTTCCATCATAAACAAGCATTGGTCCGCAGACACCTACGTTCTGATTCTTCAGTCTTGCGGCAGCATCATAGTTGGTCTTAACCTCTACGATATCAGGAACGCCGTTATCAATTACTACAGCAGCATTTGTAATCCATGGATCCTGCTCATTTGCAGCACGTTTCTGTACACCATCAACGCGCACATAATGACAGCACTGCATAGGGCCGTTTGTACCTACCAAAGCGTCAAGATACTCACACTTCTGAGTGATTGTACGGTATTCTGTGTAATCGTGATAGAGACCAAGCTTGTTGTGCTCATTGAGAGTAGTCTTTACAATATTGATATTGCGAACCTGGCCTTCCCAATTGCCATGGAAGCTAATCCACTCAACACCTTCACAAAGTTTTACTACGGTAGCTGCGTTCAACAATTCGCTGATATCAACTTTATCTTTAATCGTATCCTGAAGATCAGGGTCCAAAGAAATATCTACTACCAAATCGACAAGATTTGAATTTTTGCCGTTGGTCATGACACTCAACTTGTACTGTCCATCTACAAAATCCTCAGGAAGAATAAACTCTATTTTTGTCTCAGTCGCTGCAGTAATCACAGGATGTTTAGCAGCTAGGCCAATACCAATGTAAACCTCATTTTCAGAAATTACTGAACTGAAGTTTACGCCCTTTATAGTTACAGGCCTTCCAGGTACTGCACCTGTTCCATAATCTGTTGAAATCTCTGAGATATATGGCTCCAGACCGTTATTGGAATTCTTAGAGACATCACATGATGTAAAGAAGATCAAAGCAGACAAAAGATGTAGTAATACTTTTTTCATATTGTCTTATTATTTCAAATCTGTTTTAATATAGACACCTGTTCCGCAAGGGCGGAGTGTTGGGTTCTCCCAGTTAAGGTCATCACATGGATGGTTTACAATACCATTGATTCCCTTTTGATAAATCCACATTGCTGTACCACCACCTCCGTCAAAGTTAACAGCCTTATAGCAACCAAGACCTCTCATAAGTTTTGCAAGAGTCTTAGTTGGCATTCCGATAGCTCTCTTCTCAACGTTTGAACTTGTCCAACGTCCATCAACAGCTACCTGATACACAGTCTTCTGATCCTTAGAAATACCGAACGCCGTACGTGGGTGAGTACTGTAAATAAATGCACCACTGCTCCAGTTCTCATGCTTCTTCCATACAGGTAGTATTTCATCCTTGAACGACTGCTTCTCTTCACAGATCTGACCATTAAAGACAAGCATCGGTCCGCAGACTCCTACATTCTGATTCGGAAGTCTTGCACCATCATAGTTGGTCTTAACCTCCACGATATCTGGAACGCCGTCATCGATTACCACAGCAGCATTTGTAATCCATGGATCCTGCTCATTTGCCCCACGCTTCTGGACACCATCAACACGAACATAGTGACAACATTTCATTGGACCATTAGTTCCAACAATCGCATCCAAGTACTCACACTTCTGGGTGATTGTCGCATAGACATCCCAGTCGTAGTACATTGCCAATTTATTGTGCTCGTTAAGAGTAGTCTTTACAATATTGATATTGCGAATCTGACCCTCCCATTTTCCATGGAACTGAATCCACTCAATACCATCGCGAAGAACAGTTTTAGTCGATGCATTAAGCAACGCTGAAAGATCAACCTCATCTTCCTTCTCTTCTTCAGCTGGAGTATCTGAATCCACATTCAATGAGTTATCAAACTGAAGAAGAATCTGATTAGACTCCTTACCTCTTGATGATAATCTGACATAGAGTTCCTTTCCCTCAATCTGTGGTGCAATAAATACAACGTGCTTATCAGAAGCCTCGGTTACAGGCAACGAAGTCGCGTTAAAGCCAATACCATATAGAACCTGATTCTCAGAAACTTCCGGGCTGATATCAAATCCGTTAATTTTAACGGGCTTGCCTGAAACGCATTTGTTACCGGCAAAGTCGGTAGTATACCCAAGAAGGTACGGTTCCGGCGTATTGTCGGAACCAGTACCACTCTCAGATTCACATGATACCGCAGCCATGGCAAGTATAGGTAATAAAAGAAGTAATAATACTTTTCTCATTTCTACGGTTTATCTTTTTTTACTTAAGCTTAGGAATATCTGCGCTAAGATCCCAGATTGACTCATCCCAACCGAGAGCTTTAGCCTGTGCTGAGATAGTGCCCTCAGTACCATGATAGTTACCAGTAACAGGTACCTTATCCTGGTAGATAAACTTCTTATTTGGATTGTCACTCCAAGCCACAAAGCCCTTGATAGAAATCTTTACATCATCAGCTCTAAGAGAACCGATAGCAACTCCATCAGAGTGGTTACCATTAGCATCTGGTCCGAGCTTAGTAAGGTCAGCATTTGTGAAGCCGTTAGTAATAGTTACCTCAGTGCTTGCATAAAGGTCACCAAAGAAACCTGCGCTATATCTGTCAGCCTCGATAGCACCTGTTGCGTAGCAGTCAGTGATAACTGCCTTACCCTTCTCAAGACAACCTACGAGTCCACCAGCACCAGCATCCTTAGCATTTCCGTCTCTGATAAGAGAAACGCTACCAGTAGCATAGCTCTGCTTGATTGTTACTGTACCAACTGTTGAGACGCCATCAACATCCTCAACAGTATCAATAACTCCAACAAGTCCACCGCCGAAGTATCCCTTACCAATGATTGTACCTGTTGCATGACACTTCTCGATAAGACCACCCTTGAAGATCTCACCAACCAAACCACCGATACGTGCATATGCGTTAGCAAGGCTCTCACAAGTTACGTTTACTGCAGCTGAACAATTCTTTACTGTACAATCATACATAAGTCCAACAAGACCACCGAGATAATAGTCAGTACCAGTTACTGTACCGGCAACTGTTGTATTTGTAATTGTAGATGAAACTGCGTGACCTACTACACCAGCAACACGTGATGTACCAGTAACTGTACAATTTACTTCCACATTATCAACAGTACTATTAGTGAGCTTACCGATGAGACCACCAGCCTGGCCTACATTGTTCATTGTAGCATTTGTAAGTTTTACATTGCTAATAGTGACAGCACTCTCTGATGAACCTGCCGCGTCAGCAAGAATACCAGCGATAGCTGCACCTGCCTCAACTTTAACACCGTCGAAAGTGATGTTCTTAACAGTACCCTCAAGATTCAAGAAGAGACCAGATAGAGCATTTACATTCTTAACAACGTGGTTGTCACCATCGAGATAAACAGGAGCGCCAGTTGCATCAGCCTGTGTCCATGCGGCACCATTGTAGTCAATATCAGCAGCAAGCTTCACATATACAGTCTCACCACTCTTAAGGATGTTACCGATCTTGTTGAACTCCTCTGTATTAGTTACAAGATATGGGTCAGCCTGTGTACCAGAACCTGCCATCTGAGCAGCAAGCATCTTGAATACTACATAAGCAACTCTATCCTCTGGAGCCTCATATGCTGCATTACCTTTAACTGAAGATACAACTACAGGAAGGACATAAGTCTTACCCTGCTCGCAACCTGCACCAATAAGTTTAAGAGTACCAGGAACTGAAGTCTTATTGTACTTCATAACCATAAGTGCAGAAGATGGAAGTTCGAATGCTGCTGATGGAAGCATTTCGTATGCTGTACCATTAGCAGCGTTGTACTTGGCTACGAGTGACTCATCAGTACCAAGTGTAACCTGGATTGCCTCAGATGGTCCTGGGTTAGCAACTACGAGAATCTCAAAAGACTGAGACTGGTTCTGTGGAACCTCAACTACCTGTGGAAGATCAGTAACTGAAACTCCCAAAACTGCAGCGCCTGTGTTTCCGCCGCCCTCCTGGCCAGGCTTCTCGCACGAGAGTGCGAGAAGACCCATAACAGGAATCATAAATAGACTTAGAATTTTCTTCATTTGTATTTAGTATTTTAAATTGTATTCTTTAGAAAGAAAGACCGTCATTCCAACCTGGGTTCTGAGTAAGAGCGCCACCTGTAAGGTTTCTGTCTCCTACTGGGATCGGATAGTAGTAGTCCTTAACTTCATCCCATTTCCAACCTGGACGAGTATCTCTATGGAACTCGACACAACCCTTAGTTGCCTCAGTGAGCTTGAGACCATCATTGATCTTATAAGCAAGAGCTGCAGCACCTGCTGGAGCAGAATCGCCAAGGTAAAGAGTAACATCTGGAGTTCCATCCTCGTTGAGGTCATAAGTACCCTCACCAGGGAAATACATACCCTGAAGTGGAGTCTCAAATGTTGCACCCTCAGCCCAGCGGATAACGTCGTAGTAACGGAATCCCTCCTGGAGAAGCTCGATTGTTCTCTCACGACGGATCTCAAGAATCACACCTACGTTATTAGTATTCTTAACAGCTACCTGAGGATATCCATAGTGCTTATGAAGAAGATACTCGTCTGGATCTGCATTTGCTGCAGCAAGATTAAGAGCTGGCATGCCAACACGTGATCTGATAAGATTGATTGAACGGTCAAGATCTGCCTGATTGATAGTACCAAGCTCTGCCTTTGCCTCAGCATAGTTCAAATAAACCTCAGCAGCACGGAAGATCGGCATGTCAACATATGCTGTCTGATATGTGTCATCTGCAGCACTTGTCAAATACTTGATAGGAGCATAACCTGTCACAGTATAGTTAAGCAGTGGAGCAACTGGAGTTGTTTCACCAACTCTGCAATAACCTGGAGTTCTGATGCTCTGAGCAAGACGCGGATCACGATCCTTAGTCTCCTGCATGAATGTCATGGTCTCCCAACCAGCCTTGTCAGTAAAGCGGCTACCGTCCTTCATAAGGTAGCTTGCAACAAGCTTACGAGTAAGACCCGGACGTCCAAGTGTTGCACTCTGATAAGAAGCATTTGCACTATGAACTACACCATACTGGATATCATAGTTTCTAGCAAGAATAACCTCCTTGTTAGGACCCTCAGTAACACTGTGTTTGTTGAAAAGCTCAAGATAGCTTGTGTTAGGATCACCAGTAGTGTAAAGTGTATATCCGCTTCCAGTCATGAACTTATCAGCAGCATCAGCAGCCTGAGAAAGATAATATGTATAAGGCTGTGCATCAGCAGGAAGAGTCTTTAGAGTCTCTTTACCCTCATGATACTTACGGAATGTTCCCTCATAGAGGCAGAAACGCGACTTGAATGCAAGAGCAGTCCACTTTGTCACACGGTAATCAGACTTAGTCTCTGGGAGCCATTCGATAGCGTAATCGATATCCTCGATCATCCTCTGCATAACGAAATCACGGTTATCTCGTGGTCTGTTAAGCTCTGGATCTTCAGAACCAAGGGTATGGTCATACCAAGGAACGTCTCCAAATGCCTTCACTTTCTCAAAATAGAAGTATGCACGGAAGAAACGCGTAAGAGCAATGTACTGATTACGAACTGCCTCATCCTTACAGTTACCAGAGTACTCAATGAAAGTGTTGAGTTTACGAAGAGTAGTCCATGACCATGAACCCTCACCAGAAGTGATTGTACGACCACCCCACAATTCCTTGCTGAGATCTGTTCCAATCACGACGTCGCTGAACTCATTATATAAGTCACCGGCGCCCTTGAACATCGTATAATACGAGTTTGTATATGTCTGCATCTCTGTCTCGTTCGCAAGGAAAGTCTCAGGAGAGAGTTTATCCTGTGGGAATCTATCCAAGAATCCCTCACATGAAGCGAACAACAGCGAAGCAGTCAATAAAGTACCAAAATATTTTATTGTGGCTTTCATATATTATTCATTAGAAGTTAATATCAACACCGAACATGAATGTCTTCTGCCAAGGATAGATATGGCACTTGCCACCAACCATAGCCATTTCTGGGTCCATGTACTCACTATGGAGGCCAGGAGCAAGGTAACCAAGGTTCTCACCTGAGAAGTATACGCGAACAGACTCCATCTTCACGGCATCTGTCCACTTCTTAGGAAGTGTATAACCTACAGTAACATTCTTCAAACGGCAGTAGCCAATATTCTGAAGATATCTATCATTAACTGTTGCAAGAGCACGACCATCCTTCATTGCGATATATGCACGTGGACGTGGGAAGTATGCATCAGGGTTCTCCTCTGACCAGCATCTCTCAAGGAAGTCCTTCTGGATCCAAGAAGAGAATGGACGAGCGTAAAGTCCCCAGAAGTAACGGGCATCAGCACCTGGATACCAGTCCTGACGGCCAATACCCTGGATAAAGAGTGAGAAATCAAGGCCTGCCCAGTTGAATCCTACTGTTGCACCATACTGATAACGTGGCTGCGAGTTACCGATTACCTTACGGTCACCAGGGTTATCAAGAGTGTTAGTACCCTTTCCGATAACACCATCACCATCTACATCAACATACTTCAAGTCACCAGCGCGAAGGCCAAAGTTCTCACCAGTTGAAGCATAGATAATAGAGTTTACTGGTGACTGGTCTACTGCGTAGCTCTTAGCTTCCTCATCTGTAGCAAAGAATCCGTCTGTAGTATAACCCCAGATCTCACCATACTTCATACCTTCATAATATGTAGTAAGCTCGTTCTCAGGATTGTGGAATCTAGTGATGTGGCCAACAAAGTCATTGAATGTTGCTGTCACGTTGTATGCAAACGGCTTACCGAGAAGCATGAACTGATCCTTGTAAGTAAGCATGAGCTCATAACCCTTAGTACGGAGGTCAGCATTGTTTGTCTTAGGAGCTGATGCACCATAGACTGAAGGAAGTGCCTTACCTGTTGTAAGCATGTTCTTAGTGTCACGGATGTAAGCCTCACCAGAGAATGTAAGTTTATTATTGAAGAAAGCAAGGTCAAGACCAAGGTTCATCTGATTTACAGTCTCCCAAGTCAATGAAGAAGCAACTGGAGCTCCATAGGTAGCTGTAGATGACTTTCCACCACCGAAAAGATAGCTCTGAGTGCTCAATGAAACTGAACGGATATAGTCATAATATCCGACCTGCTGATTACCGAGGCTACCATAAGAGAATCTGATCTTAGCATCGTTCATAACGTCCTTTACAGGAGTATAGAAATCTTCCTCAGAAATTCTCCAACCAAGAGAGAATGAAGGGAAGATACCGAAACGCTGACCCTTAGGGAAACGTGATGTTCCATCATAGCGTCCACTGATCTCAGCAAGATACTTGCCCTTGTAGTCATAGTTGACACGACCGAAGAAACCAAGCAATGCGTAAGCAGACTGTCCACCTGAGCTCTCGATACGCTTAACACCTTCCTCATTACCGCTGACAAGGTTCATATCGTTAAGCTCCTGTGAAAGAAGATCATAACCAGTAACAGAGAGTTTCTTGTGATAGTATGTCTCATAGTTTGTACCAACCATCACCTTGAGGTTATGTGCGTCCTTGAATGTATCTGTATATGTTGCGAATGCATTCACAGAGTGAACATCAGTAGTCTGTACCTGCTCTGTTAGCTTATCCTCACCATTTCCTGTTGTAAGAGTAAATGTCTGGCCTGGAATCACGTCAGCAAATGTAAGATTTACGTGACGATGCATAGAAGAGTAGTTGTTAGAAGAGTAAGTGTAGTTAGCCTTAATCTCCAACTGCTTGATAGGCTTGATTGTTACCTCAGTTGTATTAGTGAAGTTGTTTGTTCTCTTGCGATTCTTGTAGTTCTCGTTGTTAAGAATTGCAACATAGTCCTGTCCACCAGCTCCGAAGTCATCCTTATAGAAATAGTTTCCATCAGGAGTAATTGGAGTAATGTGTGGGAAGTAACCAGCTGTAAGAACGTAGAAAGTACTCTCTGGGTCAGTCGCACCCGGATAAGTATAAGTAGTAGAATAGTAAGCTGCGTTATTGCTGATATTCAACCACTTTGTCGCATCGAATGAGATACGTGCACGAAGATTATATCTGTTGTGGATATCCGGAATCTGCTTGTAGATACCCTGCTCCTTGCTATAGTTTCCAGAGAGGTAATACTTGATTCTCTTTGTACCACCGCGGAAAGAGATATCGTGGCTCTGAGTAGGCTTGATATCATTGAAGAAGTAATGCCACCAGTCTGTGTTAGCATAGTACTTATAAGTGTTACGTCCCATGCTCTGGTCCATCATAACCCAAGGTCTTTCAGGATTCTCGACCACATCATCACGACGGATATACAACTGATACATATCATCTTCGCCGTATTTGATCTGATTCTGACCCTGGTACGCGTTCATGAAAAGGTTAGTAACATAAGCAGCATCATAACCGCGTGTCTCCCAGTCAGTTCTTGTAGTAGGAGCAGTGAAACCCCAACGGCCGCTATAGTTGATGCTTGCACGACCATCATTCTCATTACCAGACTTTGTGGTCACGAGTACAACTCCGAAAGCTGCCTGTGCACCATAAACGGCTGCTGAAGATGCATCCTTCAAAACTGAGATACTCTCAACATCGTTAGGGTTAACTCTATCAAGAGAACCTACAACACCATCCACCAATACGAGTGGTGAACCTGAGTTGATTGAGTTCCATCCACGGATATTCAAGCTAACACCCTCACCAGGCTGACCTGAAGAAGTTGTAACTGTCATACCAGGAACGGCTCCCTGAAGAATCTGTCCAAGGTTTGAACGCGAACGATTTGAAATCGCATCTGAAGAAACCACCGAAACGGCTCCGGTAAGGTTCTCCTTCTTAGTAGTACCATAACCGACTACAACAACTTCCTCAAGAAGCTCTGTATCCTCAGCAAGGACTACATTCAACAAAGACTTTCCTGCAACTGCAACTTCCTGAGTTACGTATCCTAGGCAAGATACCTCAAGAACTGCGTCAGAAGGAACGTCAAGATTAAACTGACCATCAACGTTGGTCACGGTACCGTTAGAGGTACCCTTCTGAAGAACGAAGGCTCCAGTAACTGGCTGCCCCGCCTCGTCAACAACGACTCCTTTCACCTGCTGTGCAAATGCATTGATAGACAAAAGCATGCATGCGAAAGTCAGAAGCATCTGACAAAATTTTTGTACTTTCATATTTGTGTTTAATAAGGTTATATAAATAGTGGAATACTATTTTCCAGCAAGTCTGCACTCCCAAGCCCAAGCTGCAGCGAGAGTCTCCTCAATTGTTCTCTCTGCCTTCCAGCCAAGTTCTTCGTTTGCAAGAGTTGTATCAGCCCAGATAGCCATAACATCACCTGGACGACGATCTACGAATTTGTAGTTAAGCTTAACATTGTTCACCTTCTCGAATGCAGTTACCAACTCGTAAACTGAAACAGGACGGCCAGTACCTACGTTGAAGATCTCGTAGCCCTCTTTCATCTTACCGTCAACCATTCTTGAAACAGCAGCAACGTGTGCCTTAGCAAGGTCAACTACATCGATATAGTCACGCATACATGTTCCATCCTCTGTAGGATAATCCTTACCGAAGATGCTCAAGCACTCGCGCTTTCCGATAGCTGTCTGAGTAACGAAAGGTACAAGGTTGTTTGGAACGCCACGTGGAAGCTCACCGATAAGAGCTGATGGATGTGCTCCGATAGGGTTGAAGTAACGAAGAGCGATACCCTTGATCACACCCTCTGTAGATGCAGTAGCAAAAACTACGTCACGAAGAATATCCTCGCACATCTGCTTTGTGTTTCCGTATGGAGAAGTTGCAGGGAGACGTGGAGTCTGCTCAGTAACAGGAAGAACCTCAGCCTCACCGTAAACTGTTGCAGAAGAAGAGAAGAGAACGTTGCAACCTCCCTGATTCTTGGCAACCTCAAGAATGTTAAGGAATGATACCAAGTTGTTGCGGTAGTACATGATTGGCTCAGCCACTGACTCACCTACTGCCTTGAATGCAGCGAAGTGAATTACTGCGTCGATCTTCTCTTTCTTGAAGAGATCCTCGACTGCCTGATAATCACAGCAATCAATCTGATAGAAAGGAATATCCTCTCTTCCAGTGATTTTCTTAACTCCTTCAAAACCTGTCATGTCACAGTTTGAAAGGTTGTCTGCAACGACTACTTCGTAGCCTGCTGCCATAAGCTCGACAGTTACATGGCTGCCAATGTAACCAGCACCGCCGGAAACCAAAACTTTTTTTGCCATAGTTATATTAGTTATAGTTGTAGTTGTAGTTGCACTTGTAGTTTTTTCCAACCTGCAAATTTAGTATTTTTTATTATTTTCGCGAGCAGATTGACCACAAATAAGACAAATATGAGCATTATTCGCACTTTTATACTTTCTATTGTACTTTCAGTTGTACTTTATATTCCAGCGCAGGCACAGGACACTGCAAACAAGCCTCTTGACGTCGCCTCTGCGTTAAGCACGATCGCCTCTGACCCTGCATTTTCGCAGTCCCTTTTGGGCGTATGCATCCGCACAGAAGACGGCCAGACAATAGCACAGCATAATGCCAAGACGATGCTGGTTCCTGCATCAAACATGAAGCTTATCACCACTGGAGCAGCTCTTCACACATTGGGCAGCGACTACTCCTATGAAACCAAGATCGGCTACTCGGGAAACATTGAGGATGGAGTACTTAAAGGCAACCTATATATAATAGGAGGTGGAGACCCGACAATAGGCTCCATTGACAGCATCGCAACCAACATCAACTCAACATTTGCTCAGTGGGAAAAGTTAATCAAAGGCGCAGGCATCAAAAAGATTGACGGACACATCATCGGAGACGGAAGATGGGTGGAAGGAGAGGTTGAAGAAACCAGCTGGTCATGGCAGGACATAGGCACATACTATGGAACCGGAGTGACAGGACTTATGTTTTATGAGAACATGCTCTCATATCATATATTGCCAGGAAAAGAACTTGGAGAACCTATCGAGCTTAACGCAAGCTACCCTAAGACTCCATGGATGACAATCCGCAACGAGGCAACAACCGGCAAGGCAGGGACAGGAGATGAGACTTATATGTACACAAGCGAATTCGCCCCTGTCGGTGCAGTAAGAGGAACCTTCGCTATTGACAAAAGCAAGAAACGAGTTGACTTCAGCAATAAATTCCCTGAGTACACCTGCGCAGTATACTTTGAAAAGTACCTAGACGGGAAAGGTATATCATGCACAAAAGGAGCTGCAGACTTCAGACTCAAGAACGAGTGGAGAGGTGCTAAAGATGAAGACATTACAATCATCGGCAGCACAAAATCTCCAAATCTGAAAAGAATCGCACTCTCGACCAACCATGTCAGCAACAACCTCTTTGCAGAGACCCTGCTCAGAACCCTTGGAAAAGAACTCCACGGCAGCACTGATTATGAGGTATCACGCACTGCATTGAATAATGTATTGAAGAAGATGGGGCTTGACACAAAGAGCCTCCATGTCGATGACGGAAGCGGACTCTCAAGACAAAACTACGTGAGTGCAGATTTTCTATGCAGTTTCCTCAAAGCCATGATGGCTTCTCCAGCATACAAAGATTTTGTCTATGGACTACCAAGTCCTGGAGGCAACGGCACTCTACAATTCAACATGAGAAGCTACCCGGATGAGCTCAAGACCAGAATCAAAGCCAAGAGCGGCTCGATGAACGGAATCAGATGCTACAGCGGATACGTCCTCCCGAGCACACCTGACGGAAAGACCATCATATTCTCTATTCTTACAGGAAACTGCACTGCCCCATCATGGAAGGTAAGACAGCTACTTGACAAACTTATGGCAACTATTGCAGAAAACAACTAGTTAGCCACCTCACAAAGGAACTTCACACGTACAAGACGCACCTCCATTTCATCATAGTCCGATGAAAGGTCTTTCATTGCATCCACAAGTGAATCAGACTCTGCCTCTTCCATGAAGTAGTCATAGATTTCCTCTATCACATCCTCGTCAAGGGTCTGCTCAATATAATAATCAAGATTGAGCTTTGTACCAGACATGACGATGCCTTCAATCTCATCCATAAGTTCCTCCATCTCAAGCCCCTTTGCAGAAGCGATGTCATCAAGAGGCATCTTACGGTCGATATTCTGGATGATATATACCTTATTGGCAGACTTATTTACGATAGACTTGACAACGAAGTCATCAGGACGGACGATTTCGTTCTCCTCAACATACTTTGCAATCAGTGCAAGGAACTCCTTTCCGAACTTTCTAGCCTTGCCCTCTCCTACTCCCTGACAATTCTTAAGTTCTTCAACTGTAACAGGATACATTATAGACATATCCTCCAACGAAGGATCAGAGAATATTACCCACGGCTGAAGTTTGAGTCTGCGACCTAAATCCTTACGAAGATCCTTCAACATTGAAAGGAGCTGTTCATCTCCTCCACCGCCACCACGGACAGCTGCGCCGATTGGTGCATCATCGTCATCATCATCTCCCTCAACAAACTCTCTATCCTCAGTCAACATCAACTGATATGGGTTCTCCAGAAATGCCTTACCTGCATCTGTCACAGACAACAGACCATAAGCTTCAATATCCTTGAAGAGAAGTTTTGCAATAAGTCCCTGGTGAATCACAGCATTCCAGAACTTCACCGTATGCTCCTTACCTGCTCCAAAGAGTTCAAGTCGGTCATGATGATACGACTTGATGATAGAGTTCATCTCGCCCACAAGAATGTTAGACAGATGCTCCATCTTAAATCTTTCAGGAAGAGCCTGAATAAGCTCAATCACAAGAGCCATCTCCTCACGGCCGTCGAACTGTTTCTTAGGGTGCAGACAGTTATCACATGCGCCGCAATTCTCAACATGATAAGCCTCGCCGAAGTAGTTCAAAAGGAGCTTACGACGACATGCATTTGACTCTGCATACGCCACTGTTTCCATGAGGAGCTGTTTACCGATTTCCTGCTCGGCAATCGGCTTGCCCTGCATGAACTTCTCCAGTTTCTGGATATCCTTATAACTATAGAATGTAATACACTGTCCTTCCTGACCGTCACGACCTGCGCGGCCTGTCTCCTGGTAATATCCCTCAATACTCTTAGGGATATCATAGTGGATGACAAAACGCACATCCGGCTTATCAATACCCATTCCGAATGCAATAGTTGCCACAATCACATCAACCTCCTCCATAAGGAAGGCATCCTGATTGTCTGCACGTGTCTTTGCATCCAGACCAGCATGGTAAGGTGCCGCCTTGATACCATTGATATTCAAAAGCTCCGCCAGCTCCTCAACCTTCTTACGGCTAAGGCAGTAGATGATACCCGACTTACCAGGATTCTGACGTATGAATTTAATGATATCGCGCTTAGGGTCTGACTTATCCCTCACCTCATAATAAAGATTCGAGCGGTTGAATGATGACTTGAAGACGGTAGCATCCGGCATACCGAGATTCTTCAGAATATCACTTTGGACCTTTGGAGTCGCTGTTGCAGTAAGAGCAATGATCGGTGAATAGCCTATGTCATCAATGATTGTACGGATACGACGATACTCCGGTCTGAAATCATGTCCC
>JAFYVM010000065.1 GCA_017549145.1 Bacteroidales bacterium | reverse complement strand
TGTTAACACCATAATGTTCTGTAACCTGTCTTTCAGTATAACCTGACAAGTAACGTTTAACAGCTTCCAGCTTAATTTCAAAACAAAATTTCATAACAAAACCCCGAAAGTTTTTTGTCTAACTTTCGGGGTTCATGTCACTTTTTAGTCAGCCTCTTTTTTTTATTCTAACGGTTGGTATGAATTATCTCATGATGGTTGCTTCGCGGTCAGGTCCTACAGAGATGATCTTGATAGGAACGCCGAGGTACTGCTCCATGAATGCGATGTACTCGCGGAATTCAGTTGGAAGCTCCTCTTCTGCGCGGCAGTGAGTAAGATCTGTGTTCCATCCCTTGAACTCTGTATAAACTGGCTCAATGTCAGCGAATGTGTCGAATGGCCACTGATCTGATGGCTTGCCATCTACGATGTATGATGTACATACCTTGATAGTCTCAAATGTGTCAAGACAGTCAGACTTCATCATGATGAGGTCGGTAACTCCACTGATCATCACAGCGTACTTAAGAGCTACGAGGTCGAGCCAGCCGCAACGACGTGGACGTCCTGTTACTGCTCCGAACTCATGTCCGATTCTACGGATTTCCTCACCTGTCTCATCAAAGAGCTCTGTAGGGAATGGACCGCTACCTACGCGTGTGCAGTATGCCTTGAAGATACCATATACGTGTCCGATAAGGTGTGGGTTTACTCCAAGTCCTACACATGCGCCAGAGCATGATGTAGTTGATGATGTAACGAATGGATATGAACCATAGTCAACGTCAAGCATTGAACCCTGAGCACCCTCAGCGAGGATGTCCTGAGTCTTGAGAAGCTCGTTGATGTAATACTCACAATCTACAAGCTCAAACTGCTTGAGATACTCGCATGCAGCCATGAAATCAGCATCTTCAGCATGTGGATCGCACTCATAACCCATCTGAGTGAGAAGAGTGATGTGGCGGTTCTGAAGCTTAGCATATCTCTCTGCAAAGTCAGGAGCGAGGATGTCACCTACGCGAAGTCCATGACGGCTGATCTTGTCAGTGTATGTAGGTCCGATACCCTTAAGAGTTGAACCAATCTTACCCTTGCCCATTGCTGCCTCATTTGCTGCGTCGAGGAGTCTATGAGTAGGAAGGATAAGGTGTGCTTTCTTAGCAATTACAATACGCTTTGTTACTGGAATGCCAGTCTTGCTTTCAATGTTCTCACATTCGCCTCTGAATGTGATAGGGTCAAGAACGACACCGTTTCCTACGATATTCATTGCGTCCTCTCTGAAGATTCCTGAAGGAACTGATCTGAGAACGAAGCTCTTACCGTCAAAGTGAAGTGAGTGACCTGCGTTTGGACCACCCTGGAAGCGTGCTACAGTCGGGTATCTGCTTGCAAGCACGTCTACAATCTTACCTTTTCCTTCGTCGCCCCACTGGAGGCCGAGTACAACATCAAGTTTCATATATTCTGTTTCTTTAATTTCTGATTAGAATGGAAGGTCATCACCTGGATCCTCGCTTACGAGGTTTGCCTGAACTGCTGCTGCAGCTGTTGGTGCAGCGTGCTGAACTGGCTGCTGTGCATATCCTGGCTGCTGAACTGGCTGGCTGTAGCCCTGTTGTGCTGGAACTGAATAGCCTCCCTGGCCACCTGCTGGATTGTCAGTTCTCTTGCCGAGAAGCTGAAGTGTATCAGCCATGATTTCAGTAGTGTATCTCTTGTTACCAGTCTGGTCGTCCCATGATCTTGTGCGGATACGTCCTTCGATGTAAACCTGAGTTCCTTTCTTTACGAATTTCTCAACAACATCAGCTGTGTTTCTCCAAGCTACGATATTGTGCCATTCTGTGTTTTCGCGAGTTTCGCCATTGCGGTCCCTGTACCTTTCTGTTGTGGCAAGTGTAAATGTTGCAACCTTTGCCTGTCCATTACTTCCGTCAAGGTAACGTACTTCAGGGTCTTTACCAACGTTACCGATTAGCATTGCTTTGTTTAGTGACATATCTGTGTTTATTTAATGTTCTTCGTATTCCGGTGTGTTCCAAAAACTCTGCAAGGTAATGATAATTTCTTATATAACATTCATCATTTTTTGAATATTTGGCACCTCTCCTGTAAATATTTCATAGGCCTCAACAGCTTGGTAAACCAGCCATTCTTTTCCAGATGCATACTTAATCTTTGGGTTGATGGTCTGTAACTCGCTGAGTCTCTCAGTAGTAAATGATGGATTCAGATAATTGGCTTCGAGAATGACCTTAGGAAGCTTCTTGAACAGTCCTCCTTGTATGTCTGTACGCTTTAATTCCTTAAGCTGAGGTATTGCTAGCGGAAGTGTATATATGATGGTTCCAGCTAGTCTGAAATATCTACAGAAATCAGATAATGAAGCAGCTGTAACCGTACTGATTCCCGATACGTTATCCAGGAGTTTCTGTGCAAAATCTTCAGCCTTATTGATATCTCTGTTAAGTATTATCACATCGTTCCCTAATATCCTTGCTGCGTATGCTGCTGCCTTACCTGCACCTCCGCACCCCACTACCATTGTAATTGGCTTGATCTTCTCTGTATTATGGTAGGGAAGCAGGGCCTTCATTATTCCAAGGTAGTCTGTGTTAGCTGCCAGAATACCATCATCAGTCTTTTTCAAGACATTGCATGCTCCTATCACTTCGCACTCTGGGCTTATGATTTCTGCTTTGGAATATGCAAGCTCTTTAAATGGAGCAGTTACATTTATGGCTTTGTACTCATTGAGGAAGGTTTCGTATGATTTCTCAAAATCCTTTCCTTCGATAAGGTCATAGTCATATAACCCACCAAATCCAGCCCTGAAAAGAGCTGGACTTAGTGAGTGTTTTATCGGATCTCCGATGAGGCCGTATTTCTGTTTACTCTTCAATTGATATTGAGATTTTGAAGCTGGTCTGATTCTTATTGCTGCTGTCAGTCAACTTGTATGTCTTGTTGTCTTTTACCACAGTGCCATCTTCACTCATTTCGAACTCTTGTTTAACCCTCTCGATAATCTCCTCTTTATTTGGGGCATATCTTTGTTTAAGAATAACATTGACAACATACTTTTTGACAATGGCTTTTCCATTGTATAAAACTACATTGCCATCCCAGAAATCACGTTTCACGCTCCACGCCGACGTTTTGTCTGTTTCAACCTTGATTGTGTAGTTCTTGGTCGTATGCTCAGAAAGAGTGACGTTGCTATTCTTTTTAGGTAGTTTTTCTTTCTTTATGTCGTATGCTTCCAGAAGCTCATTTATAGTTGTCTTTTTTAGCTTCTCAGTTTCCAGACTGATAGTATTACAGATTCCATCAACGTCCAGGTGGTTGTTGTTTACAGTTATTGATGTTCTATATACTACTGCTGCGGATGGCTTATATATAGGATCGCTAATCCATTTCTCCTTTCCGTCAGCCTTCATAATGCCAGTTTCTCCCTTGTAATTAGTAACAAGGTAGTATTCGTCTACAATATGCTCAATGGCGTTCTTGTTGGTCTTTATGAGTATATTTCCGTTATAATCTGCTACACCATATTCCTTGTGTGCGTTGCCTACAATCGGGTATTTATCAGTTGGAGTAACCATTGTATATTTTGGAGCGACTACCCATTCTCCTTTCTTGTTGATTACGCCCCATTCTTTTGCTTTTCTCTTCATTTTGGCGAAGGCCTCACCTCCATTTCCGAATAAAGTTACTTCTTCAAAAACAGGGTCAATAACGCTTACGCCTTTCAGGTTCGCCCAACCGTATTTGCCTTTTTTGTTCTTATAACATAATAGATTATCATCTCTGATGATATCATAGTAATCAAAGCCAGATACAGTGTTAGACTCAAGATCGTACCATGCAGCTTTTCTCGTGTCATCGAAAATTGTAAAGCCTTTTTCTGATCTGATAATCTTAGGGTATTTTATTGGAATTAGAATTTCGCCATTGCAGTCAACAATACCCCACTTTGCCTTGCTTTTCTTGTCGCTGCCTTTTTGCATGACTAGCAGGGCTCCATCTTTTAGAAGTTTTTCGCAGTCATCATACTTTGGTGTACAAACAACTTCACCATTTTGATCGAGGAGACCGAATTTATTATTCTCTCCTCTGAATACAGCTCTGTTTTCAGAAAGGGCATATACGCCTTCAACATTTGAGAGCGTATAAAGAACTTCGCCTTTTTCATTAATGGCGTTTATCTGTCCGCCTTTCTTTACCGTAAATGCTACTCCTTCACTGAAGTGAGTTGCATCCAGGTAATAGTCAGAGATAGGTTGCTCAAAGTTTTTATTGACGTAAGTCCATCCATTTGAGGTTTTAACAACAGCTAGCCCATTATAGAAAGGATAGGCTTCGTAATATTTCTTTGAAACCTCCTTTCCGCTTTTAATGTCAATAAAGACTACAGAAGGGGAGTCTGAGTCTACACAAAGAGGATACTGAGTAAAATCAGGCACAAATGTCTCTTTATTCGTATTTGAGCACGCCAATGTGGCAAATACTGTAACTACTAATGCGCAAGCTTTGATCAGTTTCATAGCTTATTTCTTGTTTCTTTGTTTCACTGCTTCAAATAGAAGGATTGCTGCGGATACTGATACATTCAATGAGTCCAGTTTACCTAGCATTGGAATCTTTATATGTGCATCAGCTGCTTTTCTCCAGATATCAGTCAGTCCTGTGGCTTCCGTTCCCATAATTATGGCTGTTCCACCTGTCATATCGGTGTCGTAATACCATTCAGAGTCCTGGAGCTGGGCTGTATAGATTCTGATATTCTGTGTTTTCAGCCAATTTATTGTCTCTTCTGAAGTCGCGGTTGCTGTAGGGACTGTGAAAATTCCGCCTATGCTTGAACGGATCAGGTTGGGATTATATAGGTCAGTAAGAGGATCACATACTATGACGGCATCTGCTCCTGAAGCGTCAGCACTTCTAAGAATTGCACCAAGATTTCCAGGCTTTTCTACAGACTCAAGCACAACAATCAGTGGATTCTCTTTGAGTTTAAGGCCTTCCAGAGTCCTTTCTTTGCACTTCAATTCAGCAATGACACCCTCTGTGCCTCCACGATAGGCCACCTTGTCATAAAGATGTCTCGGGATTTCTATAAAACTGCAACTGCATTTTTCAGCAATGCCTGTAAGGTCTTCATCAGAAATTATCTCACGGCAGATGAAAATGGTGTATGGCTCATATCCTGCCTCAATGCAATGAAGCAGTTCGCGTCTTCCTTCGACAACGAATAAACCCTTTTTCCTTCTTTCTTTTGATTTTTCCTGTAGAGCAAGAAGAGTCTGAATCTTAGGATTCTGTGCTGATGTGATACTCTCGATTCTCATTATTCGTACCAAGTCTTGTATTCGAGATAGTGGGCAGCATTTTCGTGTGCCTTAGCTCGTATGGCCTCTGAACCGTCCTTGATCTTTTTTGCTGGGATTCCAGCGTAGATTCCTGGCTCAAGTTTCTGATTGGCAGGCACGACAGCTCCTGCTGCGATGATGGTTCCGTCAGGTATGATGGTATTATCCATTACAATGGCCCCCATTCCGATAATCACGTCGTTACCGATTACGCATCCATGTACGTTAGCACCATGACCAATGGAAACATACTCACCGATAATACATTCAGATTCTCCGAAAGTCGCATGTAGGATTGCATTGTCCTGTACGTTAGAAAAATTACCGATGCGGATTGCTCCTACGTCTGCTCTAAGAACTGCTCCATACCAGATGCTGCAGTCTTCTCCAATTTCAACGGTTCCTATTAGTGCTGCGGTCTCTGCTAGAAATGTGCGATCTCCAACTACTGGCTTGTCGCCTCTAAGTTCTCTGATTATTGCCATACTTTGATTTTATAAAACTACTCAGTGCAAATATAGTAAAAAAGCCATATATTTGCATAGATGGCCTGTTCACAAGAAGTATTAACCAAGCTAAAACTATAATACCTATGAACAAGATTTCTCTTGTTGTATCTATGGCATTATGCATGTCTTGCATGTGCCAGCAGAACACTCCTCGAACAGAAATGTCAGTCGAAGATACTGTCCTTACAGTAGTGGCAGAGCCAGAACCAGAGCCTGTTGTAATTGATACTGCCGGTAAGAGTCCGATTGAGATTAAAATGGAAAAAATAGGTTTGGTTGATATAGAGGCGCTTACTGATGATATTCCTGTAAGCTTGATGTATGCGAGAGATGACAACTTTACAGGAAAGATCTTATACAAGGATTTGAATCGCGCATATCTTCATCCTGATGCAGCCAAAGCTCTTTTGAAGGCTCAGGCTGAACTTAAGAAAATTCGTCCGGATCTGTCGTTGAAAGTATATGATGCTGCACGTCCTATGTCTGTTCAGCAGCTTATGTATGATGTAGTTAAAGGTACTGATCAGCAAATCTATGTCAGTAACCCTGCTAATGGTGGTGGACTTCACAACTATGGTTTAGCTGTCGATGTTTCTCTCTGTGATGTGGCAACAGGTGATACGCTTACAATGGGAACCCATATAGACTATTTTGGCTTGAGAGCTCAGGTGAGACATGAGGAGCAGTTCCTTGCTGATAGTACACTTTCTCGCGAGGCATATGAGAATCGACTGTTGTTGAGAAAGGTAATGACAGCAGCAGGATACAAGGTGCTGTCAACAGAGTGGTGGCACTTCAACTTCAAGACACGTGCAGAGGCTAAGGCGAACTATACGGTTATTCCTTAATCTCATGTTACAAAATATTAACCCGATGATAAAATGTCCTCAATGAAAGCTAATATCAAAATAATACTATTAAGTGTAGCTCTTGTGCTCTTGGTCGCAGGTGGGGTCGGATGTCTCTTTTTGAGGGATTCGAATGAACCTAGAAAAGCTCCTAAGGGAATGTATACCTATGATGCTGTGTCGTATAATAATGTGGCAGAAGAGGTTGTCTATTGCAATTCGTATGACGGCTATTTGACTATACGTGCTACACCATCATCTAAAGGTGAGAAGATTGGAAAATTCAGAAATGGTCCAGAAGGTGCAATCAAGCTTAGTGAGGATGGAAGCTGGGTTGAAGTGGATTGTAATGGTATCGTTGGTTATGTTTCTAAGAAATATGTTGTTACCTATCCTACAAAGGCTGTGACAGTTGATGTCGATGAAAAATGGCTAGTGGGACCTTGGTATCCGGCACATGGAAGTTATGCCTATATCATCTTCAATAACGGAACATACACTGTACAGAGCGCGTATGGCACATTAGCCTATGGTACATATCAGCTTGAAGGTGATGAGATTGTTTTCAACGCGACAATGCTGGCTAACCAAGGCTATGACGTGGGTTCGTATGAAAGACATCGGATTATTGTTTCACCAAAGCGTATCGGACCTCTTACGAAACGCAGCTTCATTAAGGAAGAAGATAGATGGAAGCATTATGGTGAGCTTGTCTGGACTTGGGCAGAATACTCAGAACTCAAAAAGAGAACAAAGGAGAATGTCAGGTTGTAAAGAAGTGAACTGATTCCTATTTTATCTGATGAAGTTGTTTACAGACTCTTTGGTCTCATCTGTGGGAAGAAGAGTACGTCCTGGATGGTAGGGGAGTTAGTCATGAACATAGCCTCAAGGATAGGGAGGCGACGGAATGGTGGCTTGAAGTCTCGAAGTCCTCTTATGATCGCCATTGTAAAAGTATTGTTAAATCACACAGATATAATAAAAATGGATATATTTGCCACGATTTACATCCATGGTAGTAGAAAGTGATGCCATTCAAGCGTATGAAGTGTCATTTGATAAAGACTTTTCAAGTAAAATGAACCATTGTGAACTTGACCGCACAACCTATTGAAACTACCTTTGCCGATATGGCAAAGCGACATATACCAGAACTGGCATACCTCCTGACGGAGGTGGAGAAGAAATACGGGCGACGGATAGCGACGACAACTGATTTTGAGTCGCTGTCCGTTGTCATTGAACATACTATCGGCGAGCTGATATCTTCATCGACTCTGAAGAGGCTGTGGGGATATGTCAGCCTCAATCCCACACCGCGCATAGCCACGCTGGATGTTCTGGCCAGATTTATCGGATATAAGGATTTCAAGGGCTTCTGTGAGGGACTTAAGGAGTCGCAGGCCTTCACATCTACATTCTTTTCCTCAAAATGCCAGACTGTGGCTGAACTCTCCGAGGGAGCGAAGGTGACTTTGGGCTGGGCTCCGAACCGTCTGGTCATTCTCAATTATCTTGGCTCATTCGAGTTTGAGGTCATCCGCTCAGAAAATTCACAGCTTAAGCCGGGAGACCGGTTCGAACTGTCCGAGATAATAATCGGTTATCCTCTTTATATATCGCGGATTCTGCGCGATGGAAAATACACTCCCTCATACGTTGCAGGTCAGATTAATGGCATCAATCTTTTGAAAGTGGAGGCATAATTCTTACTTTTGTGCCTTGAAGTAGAGGTTTATATGCTGCGTCTGCATCTGCATATCTTTTTCTTGTGTCTTCTGATGGCACTCTCATGTCAGAGATACCCCGATCCATATACGGAAGGGGTGCCCGCATTCGTGTCCATAGAGTCCCATGTACAAGGCAGTTCCGTAGTTATGACTGCCGTTCTGGAAAAAGCTCTGCCGAATAAATTTGAATGTGGATTCTATTATGGCCTGAAGGGAACGGCACAGAAAAAAGTTGAAGCTCAGCTTCAGGGAAATCGTGTGACTCTGGAACAGTCAGGATTGATGTCAGCCAGCAATTATACATTCAAGGCATACATTACAAACGGCCGGAATGAGAGGTGTTCGCAAGAAAGTACTTTTTCAACTGACCCTGACGTCCCACAGGTTGACCCTGACGTCCCACAGGTTGACCCTGACATCCCTTCGACAAATCCTGATGAGCCGGAAACACCACCGACGGAAGACCCTGTGACACCTCCGGTAGTTGACCCCGAAGAACCTACGGTGGAACTTATTGATTTTGCGGATGAAGGTATGAAGAATGCTTGTGTGGCGGCTTTTGATATTGACTATGATGGGGAACTTTCTACTGCGGAAGCATCTGCTGTCAAGGATTTGAGCAAACTTGACCTTAATGGCGTCTATGCTGTTTCTTTTGATGAGTTCAGGTATTTCACTTCGGTGGAATCGATTCCACCGGCATTCTTTAAGAATCAAGTACTGGTCTCGATTACATTTCCTGCCAGTCTGAAGACAATATCCTCAACAGCCTTTGAAGATTGTCTGGGTCTTACTCATATTGAGATTCCTTCGGGTGTCACCGAAATAGGGTCGTGGGCGTTTTGCCGCTGCTCGAACATCAGGACGGTGTCTTTGCCGCAGACGCTTGAAACACTTGCGGAGCAGGCATTCCGCGCCTGCAGCAAGCTTGAGTCAATCGAACTGCCGGACTCCATGACAGAACTTCATAGTTGGATGTTCTATCAGTGTTCATCACTTTCTCGTATCACCCTTCCTGAAAATCTTAGAATAATCCATGATGGGGCGTTGGCTTCATGTTACAGTTTGCAGGAGGTGACAGTACCGTCCGGAGTGCTGTCAATCGGCTATGATGCCTTTGCTGATTGTGAGCAACTTGCCGATGTATATATGCTGCCAGCAGATCCGCCCCTTATGGGAACTACCGCCTTCAATGACAATTCTCCATATCTGAAAATCCATGTCCCGGCATCGTCTTATGACAGGTATCTTTCTGGTACAGGTTGGGAGAGTTATGCACAATACCTCGTATGTTGGGAGTTCTGACGCTACCATCGTTCAAATGAACCATTGTGAACTTGATTGCGTAAGCGGGGTCGGATAATTTTGTTGAGTTAAACTCAACATGTTATCATGAAGAAATCATCTCTTTTTATCTGTATGCTGTCTGTTTTAGTCGGCAGCTGTCAAAAATTCGATCCTACAGACATCTGGGATAATATCCATTCGCTTGATGAGAGAGTTACGTCACTGGAAGAACAGTGCAGAAGGATGAACTCCAACATCGAGGCTCTGCAGACCATAGTTGCTGCCCTTCAGAATAACGATTATGTGACCAGTGTGACCCCTATATACGAAGGGGTCACCGAAATCGGTTACGTCATTACTTTCAGCAAAGGCGGCAAGGCAACTATCTATCACGGTAAGGATGGAGCGAAAGGCG
>JAFYVM010000064.1 GCA_017549145.1 Bacteroidales bacterium | reverse complement strand
GTACTTCTGCTTTGCCTTGTAGAAGTGCCAGAACGGGATTCCTAGTTCTTCCAGACGCTTCTTGTGCGAGATCTTATGCTCTGCACAGTACTCCTCGATCGAGAGGATTTCTTCACGTGTCATCATAAGCTTTCCTTTTTTATGCAAAAGCAGCGAGCATCGCTGCCCGCTACAATATGCATTTCATCGGATGCTTTCAACTGAATTACTTTACATTTGGAGAGTTCAAGCCCCAGATCACAAGTCGGTTATCTGTAGCACCTTCACTACCATTTTTAGCTACTGTAGACAAAGTGACTTCGATAGGCATATCTGCAACTGTTTGGAACATCGCTTTAGGACTTGTGAAAATGATACCAGCTAAATCTCCTAGTGAGCCGTCTCCCAACTTTTCAAAAATCTTATCATAGATAATCTTAGCGGTTATATCTGCCTCACTTTTCATCTGACTAAGAGGAGTGTTTTTATCATTTGGAAGAGATGATGGATTTGTAATTGCAGCATACAAGCCATCATAAGTAGGTTTGAATCCATTTGCATCATCTGTTTTATCATCATCAAAGTTTTGCATAAGAGCCTCAATCTGTTCTTTAGATACTCTCTTATGATATGGTTCTTCATCTAAAATAGTTAGATGCTTTTTATCATTATAAGTAATCTGTTCTAATGGTAAAAGACCTGAAAATGTTATCCTCGATGCTGCCATATACTGAGTTAGTTTAGAGTAATCAAAACCTAGTTCAATATATACAACTAGATTATACCAAGCTGTAATCTTTTCCACTCTCATTACAGATTTGTGATTATTCCAAGAAGCGGCATAAAATTCAATCGGCACATATGGGATTAACTCCTTGGCTTTTCCCTTAATTGTTACTGTACCAGTTGCTTTATCTGTTCCAATGACATAAGCGGATACACTTTTGCCATTGATAATCATCAACTCTGGAGTCTGATTTGATAGGGTTACAGCATTTGCGGTAGTCGTTCCCCAGAATCCCCAAGATTTTTTCATTCCTGTAACATTCTTGACATTCAACACATTGCTCGATGCTGGGTTGACTTTCTCATGATGGAATGACAGTTCTTCCACAGGCACTGTTACCGTAGTTATTTTACCTGCTTGAAAATCTATATTAGCGGGCATATTTACTGTCCTCGATACTCCATTCCCTTTGCTTGCTGTTCCGTTAATCGCAATAGTGATCTCTTTGTTTGATGCATTAAATGGCTTTACAGCAAGGTAGAGAGTGACCGATGTACCAGCAGCAACAGAATAGGGACTAGGAAGTTCTACACGAGCGGTTTTCGAGACAACATCAGCTGATACTTTGTTGAAAGTCGGCTCATCTCCTGTAATATTTACATTAAAGTTTCCTACAAGATCTTCAGGCGCTAGAAACTCAACATCCTTGACAACAATAGGTCCAGCTGTGTTATTTTGGATTTTAAGACCTATGATCGAGAAAAGATGACTCATCTTAAACTTTGGAGTCTTATTCTTTGCCACATTATTCTTGATGCCGTACATCGGGTAGTTGCCTCCTGCAAGATGTGACATACTGTTAGCTCCATTCTGCTCCTGAGTGTATTCGTTTGCAGAAGATGCGCCAATTACAACCCTTGCAGTGATTCCAGTAGCCGCGCTACTCGAATTCTCATTGAATGGATAGATGCTATACCAATCATTTGAATCACCCAAATCTTCAAGTCCGCCGGAGAGGTTACCATCAAATGTCTGATTTCCTACATATGTAAATTTCCCGTGAGACTTGTAGTCTTGCGATCCTGTCTTCTTGCTGAACAAGTTAATCATATCTGGGCCTGAGCGAGCATTCTGACTTGCCGAAGCTGCATCAACCCAATATGTGCTCCATTTACCATTTGTTCCTTGCTCAGTAATAGTTTTAGTCTCATTTGACTCGACTAAAACTTGATAAGGGTCACCATCAGCTACTTGCGATGGCACTTCGATAGCATCATCAACAATGATGTCATTCTCCTGAATTGGAGATACAAGTTGATCTGTACAACCTGCGAAGGATAATGTGATTGCCAACATTAATCCAGGAATCAATCTACGTTTCATAGTGATAAAATGTTTAAAATTCCGTTTATATTATTTGTTTAATTTTCTTATTAATTTGTTGTCTACTATTATGGTTCGTCAAATATGCCAGGATCTACTACTAAGGCATATGTATTCGTACTACCTGCAGTCCATTCTCCGGATTTGATTTCTACTGACACCTCTTTACGAACATTCGAATGATACACTTCAATGACAATCTTAAGGGGCGTGTCATTGGAAAGTGTTTCTGGAAACACCAAAAGGCCTTCGACAAGATTGATAGTAGAGTCTCCATATTTAAATCCGCCTGCACCAGAGCTGTACTGGGCAAAGTAAAATGGGTTATGTTGCATAGACACTGACGCGTTATGAAGAAGATCTTTGATATTGGTAGATACGACTTCTGTCTGCGTGCCATTATTTATAGTCATTTCTTGTCTGAACTTAAGGTCGCCGTGAATTGTATCGTAAATTCCGTATAACAGAACCTTTGTCACAAAGATTTGTTGGGACGCAAACGACAACCCATTCTGAGTTCCAAGTCGGATATTCAACAAAGCAAAGGCGTGGTTGAAGTCCAGTTTTACTGCAGAGGCTTCGTCAGTTGAATTGTTTTCGTTATAGAATGCATACATAAGGTCCACTTGGTCACTCTTCGTCTTGTCAGTCGTAGACAGAGAAAATCCGTCGTCTCCCAAGTCTAAAGTCAATATGTTGGTATAATCAACCTTTGTATTATCTTCATTTTTGCTCTTTAAGAACGACGATGACTGCCTACATTCAAATTCACTCGCAGGAACTACTGCAGCAAAGTTATAGTAACCAGTCTGCCATTCCTGCTCGTCTGCACACACCCAAGATTCATTTTGATACAAAACTGGTGAGCCTGATGGGCCAAATACAGGATAGCTGTCATCTTCGTGATACCAACTGTCATCAGGATCTTTATGCCAAGTAGCCAAAATATCAAATCCTGCATTTTTCAGGTCATCCATATCTTTAATGGCGGATTTGCATATCTCCGGCCACTCGCTCTCGACATTAAAGACAATCGGTCTTCCCGTTCCCTGTACAGGATAACGAGTCTCATCCTCCCGCTCGCACGAGATAGTTGTGAGACAGAATGCCAGAAGAATTCCTATGTATTTCAAACCTTTCATTGTCTTTTATAAGCTTTTGCTCTTTGGAGCCCGGGAGGGCGGTCAGGCCCGCCCGGACTATAAAAATGATGAGTCGACTGTTACTCGCCTACGATTGGAGTCAGAGTGAATACACCATTTCCATTAGGATAGGTTGTAACACCAGTGTCTGGATCAGTAGATGAGTAGAAGTACTCATTCCAATCCTCAACACTTACTTCAAACTCGATAGATGATGTAGACACCTTAAAGATGAATGTGTATGACTTGCCGGCCTCGAACTTCCAACCATCAAGAGACACTCTTGCATTCTGAACAGCTGCGTCAGTAAGCTGATACTGTACATCGATGTAAGCGCCCGGAAGAGTTGCACCATTTACATAAGTAACTGTACCATCCTCAGCTACAGATTCAATGTTTGTAGCCTGAGTTGAAGGCATGATCATCATATAGCGGTTGCTCTTGTCTGCGCTATCTGTGGTTTTGGTTTCCTCAGAAGTAGAACCATCTTCTGCTGTAACTGTCTCCTTGGTCACAAGTTTGTTAGCATAGATGTCAACAGCAGTAGTGCTACTCTTAGTCACGAAGTGGTCATCGTTAGGAAAGAGAGTATAAGCGTCTTCATAAGTAGAAGTTTCCTCAACAAGCGGAGTAATAACGCCTGTATCCTTGAGGTCTACCTTACCCTGAGTCGGGAACTTACCTTTAAGGGTAACCTCCTGAATGTCAATCTCTACATCACCATCCTGGTTGGCTACAACCTGGAAGCCTACTCTTGAGAGAAGGTGCTTGAAGTTGAGGTTGACAGAAGCAGCTGTTACATTCTCGGCAAGACCCTGGTTTGGAAGGAATGGAGTCACAAGAAGGTCCTTCTGGTCTGCCACTGCTTCAGGAACTGTGTAGGTGAATTTTGTGAATGAAGTGACCCCGTCAGCATCAACATCAAATGCCATCTGATTCTGAGCATTGAGAGCATAAGCAGCAAAAGCAAGCTTGCGGTTGGTTGTGTAGTCTGGCCAGTAAACTACTCCGTCGTAGTCCCAGTAACCATCTTTTGCCTCGTTGACATCAGTGGTAGTTTCATCGTCAGCAACAGGACCAACCCACTCGACGATTTTGTTCATGTAAGCGCTTGCGACACCTACGCCACTCACATCGTAAGTAGTAATAGGGCCATTGTCGGTTTCAGTTGTAGTAGGTTCAATTGCTTTGTGAAGAAAGGCATAAACCTGAAATCCACCCTGTCCTCCGTCAGTTGGAAGGGGACGCTGAAGATACGTCAAATCAGCGGACTCAGCTTTAGTTACTGGAGTTTTGCCGACATAGGTGTCGAACTTGATCTCTCTGCCACGGCCTGGGGCCTTGACAACCTCGCTCTTGGTACAGCCGATTGCGACTGATGCCAAAGCAACGATGATAAATAGAGCTTTTTTCATAATAGTTTGGTGTTAGTTATAAATATTGTGTTGATTGATTTGCTAATTAATGTTATCAGGTGTAGATTGCTCCCAAATTCCTTCAATGATCTCGGCTTCAAATTCAATTGATTTATTTGCAATCTTTAATACCAGTTCGTATGCTTTACCAGCATCAAACGACCATTCGCTATTGTCTGCTTTTTTCAAAGGCACTCTTGCGATATGACTCTCTGTCTCACCTTCCAACATATATGAAACTTCCAGGATTGTATTGGCAGCCGGACCTGGCATAATCATCATATAACGATTTGCTTCCAGAGCGGCTTTGGTTGCGGCAGGGGTATTTGCTGTTACAGAAGCATTGTTATAAATTGGCTGGGCCTTGATTATAGGAGCATTGTTTTCGTCAACACCGGCGCAATCATTACTCTCGATAGAGAAGGACTCATTTTCAGAAAATAGACTATATTCTGTCGCGTACTCTCCAGAGGTATTTGGGACAATCTGTGGTATTCCTGACTGTGAACCATATGACACAGCAGAGGCTAAATTGACGTGACCACTTTTCGGGAATGCTCCACATAACTTGACACTATTGATATATATAGTAATATCATTGAGATTAGTTGGGAGTATCTTAAATCCTACACGAGAAAGGAGGTGACTGAATCTAAGACCTACTGTAGTCTCACCGCTTTTGTCTTCAGAAACAAATGTAAGAGGTGTTGCCAAGAGATCTACTTGCTCAGAGACTACTTGAGCTACTGTAAAATCGAATTGAGTTAGACCTATGCGATTTGATATATATTTACTATCATCCGCCTTAAGATTATATGCTGCAAAAGCAAGATCAACATCTCCCGGCCAATAAACTTCCTCTACACTCCAAGCGTTACCTTTACTTACTTCATATTGCCATTTTCCATAGCTATCAATACTGCCATCAGCTTTGTAAGTAGTTGGAGCTACATTCTTTATTCTGCCATCCATATACGCAGATGAGAAGTCAATCGTATTCAGATCTCTGTTCCCTGTTTCGCACATAAACGCATAAACACGAGCTCCACCACTAGCATTACTCTCAAGATACGATAAATCCACACTTTCGGCCTTTGTAATAGGGGCTTTCCCAATGTAAGTGTCGAACGCAATTCTACTGCCGTAAAATTGCGGTGCATCAATCAGTCCGCTCTCGGTGCAGGCTGTAGTTACAACCATCAGAGCGATTGCTGAGAAGATAAAACGTTTCATAATGTCTTTATTTTTAATTGTTTATACTTATAATCTTTGCCTGTGGAACCCAGATGGATGGTCAAATCCATCTGGATTAAATGTTCTAGAAGTTGTGTTATTCTTCCTTTGGAACAGTGACAGTTTCTGCAGTATCCCAACCTACAACTGTTCCTTCAAATTCGATAGACTCTGTAGAAAGTCTGACAATGAATTCATAAGCATTTCCTGCTACAAGGGTAATGTCCTCAAAGTCAGCTTCAACATGCTCCTCTTTAGCTCCTGCAATCTGATAGATAATCTCTGCTTTCTCTGCGACTCCATTAGGAATAAGCATCATAAAACGATTATCTGCCTTCGCTCCTACCTTGTCTGCAATAGCTTCGCTAACCTCTCCGTTAGCAGGCACTCTAGTACTATTGGCATAGATGCTGGTACCAGCACTTGGAACATTGTTGATTCTAAAACAATCGTAAGAAACTATTGCTCCCTCAGTGTTCTTGTTTGTGCCAAATAGTGGGTAAGAATGATTTGCTGTTGCCTGTATGCCAGTTGTCGAAATCTCTGGATTTCTAAGATCAACATTACCGGATTCATAGAAATCGCCGTGAAGGATAATACTTTTAATGGTTACGTAAATGCTATTTGATTCGGTCGTCTGGAGAGTAAATCCAACCCTTGAGAGCAAATGCTTAAACTCAAGAGTTACCTTTCCTCCATCTGGCATAGTTGAAGTCGTCACAGGAGTCGCTACAATCAAGTCTTCCTGTTCCGCCACGATGTCGGAAACCTCATACTCAAATTCAGTATGCGAGGTTGTCTCGATACCGTCTGTTGCTGTCTTCTTAAAGGTCATATGGTCAACTGCATTTGAGCCGTATGCAAGGAATTCCAATACACCTGATGTTGGCCAGTATGTTGTTCCATTATAGTCCCAAGTAGCAGAATACTCATTTTTATCTTGAGTTTCTGGGTTATCTGGCGTCATTGATGTACACCATACATCCTTGTCCATATCAGCATATACAGCAGTATACACACCTGGAATAAACGCTTTTACGTGAAAAGCTGGTGAACTTAAAGAGGTATAACCTCCAAGAGTCGTAGTTGTCTCTGATATTGCTTTTGTAACAGGGGTCTTACCTGTGTAAGTATCAAAAGATATCGGAGTCTGCTGAGTTTGTGGAAGATCCACAAAGTTGCTTTTAGTGCAACTGATTGCGACTGTTGTTATCGCAATAGCAGTAAATATGAATCTTTTCATAATGAGTTTTTTAGTCAATGATTTATGCGATAACGAATTACTCTACAGGAGTCAAAGGTTCTGCTGGCTTATTCTCAATAGTCCAGTCTTTGACGATAACATTGAAGTCTACAGCAACAGTTGAAATTGTAAACTGGAACTCGTATGCCTTACCTGGCTCAAAAGTCTGATTAAGTGGAATTTCTGCCTTCTGCTCAATACCTCCTGTGAGCTGATATACGACTTCAATAGTTGCATTCTGAACAGTCTGAGGCATAATCATCATATAGCGATTGGATGCATCTGTTGATGTTGCTGTAGGTTCGGTATAAGAACTTCCAGCATTAAAGGTTGCATTAGCATATACGTCAAACACCTTATTAGTTCCATCAGTCACAAAGCAAGGAAGGTTTGTTCCAGTGGTAGCATTAAGTTCATACGCTGAATCAAACAAAGAATAGTTAACTGATCCTGTAGTTGGTGTTCCAGCCTCAGTGTAAGTTACGGGAGTTCCTGAAATCACTGCGTTTGTCAGGTCGAATGTACCTCCTGTCGTGAAGTTACCCTTCAACCTGATATTCTTAACTGTAGCCTTGACAGAAGCTGTCGAGCCTGCAAGTCCTTTTGTTTCAATTTTAAATCCAACCTTAGAAAGAACGTGGTACAATTGCACTACAACCTTATCACCGTGCATATCCGGGATCTTTGGACTTATGACTAAGTCTTTCTGCGAAGCTACAGTAGAATTAACTGTAAATGCCAACTTTGTGTAATCCTCTGTTGCATTGGTAAATGCAGGGGCACCATTAAGGCCAAATGCGACAAATGTTAACTGCTTACCCTCTGGCCAGAAAGCAGCATTCTGATATCCCCATTTTGAATCAGTTGAATTCCATATAACATTTCTGTAGAGATATGGATCACCGGAATCAATACGATTAAGGTTGCTACCCTCTGTACCCTCTGCGGTATCGGTCTCAATAAATCCAACAACGTGAAAACCGCCATTGCTTGATTCTGCTGCTTTTAGTGTTTGTTCATCCATTACTGCAGCCTTAGTAATAGGAGCTTTGCCTGTGTAAGGCTCAAATGTAATTGCTTCTTCATAGGTCTGAGGTGACTCTACGAGGCCACTCTTCGTACAACCTGCTGCGACTGCTACGAGAGCGATTACTGTAAAGAAAAATCTTTTCATAATAGTGTGATTTATGTTAATTTGTTTTAATATTCTGAATTGATTAGTTCGACTTTGCTATTGAAATGGCACTTCGCCTCCTTCTGTCAAATTACCTCCCGTGTTGTCTTCTTCCTGAACGGCAAACTTCGTCGTGAAGGCCAGGTTTGCGCTATATGAAACCCTTCCATCAGTATTCTTGACATATGCTCTACAAGTATAAGTCGTGTTTGGATCGAGTCCTGTTATTGTGTATGAGAATGATGTTCCCTCAACATTAATTAGTGGATTGCCCTGGTCGTCTTTAGCCGCATTAGTAACTAAATTATCTAATACAGTAGGAGTTCCAGAACCTTTTATCCAGCAAATTCCAAACTCACTGATATCAGTATCATTCAAATCAGGAGTGATTGCATTCACCTTAACGCTATTAGGTGTAGGTTCTTCATTGCTTAGGCTGATAGAAGAGCTAGTGGTAAAGGTTAAAATGTCAGAAACAGGATCAGTTGTAACGCCATCAGAAATCAAGTATGCATAATACTCATATTGTGTGTTTGCATCCAAGATACCAAGAGTGACATTATACGACTTGATCGGATAAACCCCATTCTCTTTGCTTATAACATTTTTCTCCCACGCGTCAGATCCTGCTGCTCTGTATTTAATTCCAACTTCATCCAGATCATCCTGATTGATAGTAAGAGGTATGATTGCCGATTCGCTTGTGATACTATAAGCTGCACCAAGAATGACTGCTTCCTCAGGAGTAGGCTCAATAGGATATGTTGTGCCCTCCTCTTGTACATTATTCCAACCATTCTCTTCAACCTGGAAGGAAATAGATGAAGTGGAAATCTTCAGTATAAATTCATAAGCCTTTCCTGGTTTAAATTCAAAGTCTGCCGGGAGCTCAACATATACTTCTCTATCATTGCCATTGCCCACTTGATATGTGACATTTATAAAGTGGTCGTCACCCTGTCTTACTGTATGCGGCAAAATCATTAAAAACTCTGAGCCATCTCTCTGAACTCTTTGAGCCTCGTCTTTGGCTCTAGATATTTGAGAAGCTGCTTCGTCTTCCCTAATATAGTGGTATTCAGGATTCTGTTTTGTTGCAGTAGAAGGAACTTGTAAAACAGGTATTTCAGTGCCTTTAACCGCTTTTAGATTCAATTCGCCCGCGACATACATTCTTCCTGAAAGAGACAGAGCTTTAATTTTAACGCCAGTAGACGTTGTTGTCTGTACCTTGAAGCCAATGCGTGAAAGAAGGTGGTGAAAATTTAATGTAACAGTACCGCCTGAACTCAAAGGATTATTCAAAGAGAGCTCATCCTGAAGAGCAGTAGCAAGGAAATCAACTTGATCATCAATATCTTCAGGAACCGTATAAGTAAGAACCTGCTCTGTTGTAGTCTTATTTCCCTTCCAAGTAATATAATTTGCTGCATTATGACTGTATGCAACAAAAGACATAGTCGATGTACTTGCCTTATCTGGCCAATAAACCAAGCCGTCATAAGTCCATCCATCAGCATCAGTATATGTCACATGTTCATTATTCATCGCATCCAAAATGGTAGTCTTAGTTGTCTTACCATCATCGGTAGTGAGGAATCCAAACACGTTGAAACCACCAGCCTCCCCCAGAGTAACTGATCCTTCTGGCATAGTGCCTTGATCGTCAGGCTGGGCAATTGTAGTAGCCTTAGTAACCGGTGTTCTTCCGGTGTAAGGGCTGAAGGAAACCGCTGCACCCCCAAGGTCCGGCGTCTCCAGCATAGCGCTCTGCGTACAGCCGACCACGGCCGCTGTGAGAGCGATCAATGAGAAGAAAAATCTTTTCATAATAGTTAGTGTTTTTGTTGTTATCTTGAATTGTTATATGTTGCGCGATAGCAACACCAGCTCCTTTTACTGAAGGACCATCTCCATTTGAAATAGACTCAGTAGTTGTTGCAGTCCCTATAATAGTTCCACCTTCAATATTTAAAACGCCTGATCTCATTTCAACTCCAGTAACACCTTTTATAGTACCACCATAAATATTTAAAGTACCTGATTGTGGATGATAAATTCCTAAATTAGTATCACCAGCATATGTACTAATAATTTTTGCTGGATCATAAATATTAATTTCTGTTCCTCCATGATCAACAGATGCATTAACTGTACCATTTCCTTGAATTACAGAAAACTCTTTACTATTAGATGTTAAAGACCCATAAACATCTGCTTTAGCACCTTTTCCTCTAATATAAATACAATTTGAATTTTCTGATTCAACTTTAACAGTTTTTTCTATTTTAAGTTCTGATTTTGTTGGAGTTGTACTAGTAGCATCTGAGTTTCCTTGTACCCAAAATGCATCATTAGTAGCAAAAATTCCTCCAGTTCCTT
>JAFYVM010000063.1 GCA_017549145.1 Bacteroidales bacterium | reverse complement strand
TTCCACCCTTAAAATATCATCCTTTATATCAAAGTTCCGCCTGTGTTGCTCGGAATAGATTTTACCGCTACATTTCAGGGCTTCTTTTTTGACTATAAGACTTTCAGTCATTTCTTTAGAGAATCCCAGCATGGCACAAAAGTAAAAATTGTTGCGACACATAATAGTCGAAATAAAGTTTTCATTTTGCTTTTAATTTAGTTTGTATTTGTTGGTTGATTCAATGATATAAATCTTCGTAAAAATAAACGTAGGACTAATTCTTATGTAAGTAATAACCGTCTCACAAAGAGGTTATTAAAAAGAAAAGTGTGATGCGGATTCCGTTTACCTGTATAAAGGTTGTGGTAAGACCTAAGCAGAAGTAAACGTCCCAATGCCCAACACTCGGTATATATGTGAGACATCGGGACGCATAGAACGCCCTTTGACAATAGAATATACCAAGAATGAGTGCTGTCCGTATGTCCTTCTGCTTTGAAAACTACTACACTTTCATACAAGGACTTCAGAAAACACTTTCCATATGTATGTGCCGATTGCTCAGCATAAACAAAGGTAGAAAATATTTCCTTAAAACGAACAACACTCATTTGAAGCATTGAACCGCAAAGTTCGTTATTTTAATGATGATTGGAAAATCAGAAGGTCAGATTGTCATACACCTCCATCAGTTCCTCGTGCCTCAGACCAAGGTATCTTCGTGTTATCTGAGTTGATGAGTGATTGAACAGTTCTGACAATTTAATCAATGCCATTTCACTGTTCTCTCCTGCCTGCTCCACCACTTGTCTACCAAAGGTTTTACGGAATGTATGTGTACTGAAATGCTCTATTTTCAAGTTGTACTTTTCTCGAATCTCTTTCAAGATGACGTTTATACGCTGAATGGAATAGACCACCTTCTTCTTTGACAGAAAGCATTTCTCTGACCTATCCTGAATATCAAGAGCGGTAAAACAGTCCGCTATATGCAATCTGAAGTTGGGATTAATACGTATTATGCGTCTCTTGCCAGTCTTTTTCTCCTGAATCATAAAGCTGTCCCCATCCAACAGCATTTCCCAAGTTAGGGAAAGAAGGTCTGAAATCCTAAGACCGAAGAAGCATCCGCAACCGATAAGCAAACTGATACGGAAATATCCGTCTCTGTACAATCTTCTGACAAGGTTGAGCATTGTACTCCACTCCATATAATCAGATGTCGTGTATGTGTGTTTTTGACTCACTTTTATAAGTTTTTAAATATAAGTGAATGTTTTAGCTTGCTTCTATTCGCTAAAGCATTGATTTTCAATCAATATTCATTTTTCATAGAAGTGTGTATATCAGAGGGGTTGCCCCCTCTGATTGTTAAGACAATACTGCAATGAGATTTTCCCAACGGAAACTTCTTGCACCACCCTTAAGGGTGTCGTGATAATAACAGCAACCCCATGATTCAGGACTTTCGCCTGTTCCCTTTAGTGTGGCATTGAGTACGCCTTTCACAAGAGTTCCAAATGCCTCTCTGCATTCTCCATTCTTCTTCATATAAACGAAGTGGCATACTCCGTTTCTCATCTGTCTCTTGCACTCCTCAATCAGAAGCGCCTTGCTTGCTCCCATAAGAGGTGAACCAGTCTTGTAAGAGATAGCAGAAATATGTCTTGCTACAAGTGTGTCATTAGTGATGATTGCGTTCATAATGTATGATGTTGAAATGTTAAACTTAGTCTCCGTAATATCCTGTGATGCTGTAGTATGCTCCCTCAGGCATAGTGTATTTGACTTTAGGAGCATTCATTCTTGCTTCATAGTCTGCATTGAGTTCTTCAATCCATGCCTTTGCATCTTCCATTGAATCAAAGCACTTTCCAATGCGATTCCATTTGTTGTTATACCAAGAATATGTATCGACCATTGTTCTGAAAAGAGTCCATTCTACAAACTTGTAGGAGATTCCGTTCTTTGCTGTTATTTCGAGTGTCTTTTCCATATCCTTATCTCATTTTGCTGATACAAAGATATGACATTTATTTAATATATGCAATAAATAAAATAAAAACCTATGACATATTTTGAATATTTGTCATATTTTCATAGATTTGTAGGACTAAACTAATGGTTATGGCAGAAAGAAAGGTTATTCACCTCCATAAAGATGGAGAAGACTACTATTTTGGGTCAGTGTCAGCAATATTTTCGGTGTTTGATAAAGAAGATATAGGAATAGGTTATGGTGCACTAAGAAACTATGGTTTGAATCCTGAGCACCCATATTCAAATGCAAAGGTCGTCATCAAGGAAGGTATCCTGATTTCGGCAAAGGGCGAACGTGGAAGAAAAGAATAGACCATTATGCAAAAGGAGATAGAATACAATCCTTCATTATCTGTTTCGGAAAACGCTAAAGCAAATGGAATTAGCGTTGATGCCATGCGTTATTACATAAAGAAAAATGGGATTGACAGGAGGTACGAACAAAAGACCGCCATTATCAATATGATAATTAAGTATCGCAGGTACTATCCTGACGCTACTCCAAACGAGATTGCACGCAGAACGAAAAAAAGCGTAAATACTATAAAGAAGTATTGGGATTATGCAGAGGGAAACGATTTATTACTTCCTTCTGTAAAGCAGAATAAGCGAAGCTCTTTTAATATACATAATAAAGAGTATTTTACCGTCCCTGAAGAGATAATAAATTACTTGATAAAGGATAACTATAGGAAATTAGGTTATAGATTATTTGACCCTTGCAATAATGGTAATATCACTCATGCAATCCCAAAGCAAAACGGATGGGGAATAGAATACAAAGTTTTCGTTGACAATATTGCCATATCTGATATTGAGCGATTCAAGAAAATAAACTACATCCCATATAATGTAAATATAATCACGATGCCTCCAGAGAAAAATCGAGTAGAGATTATTAAAAAGTGCATTGAATCAGCACGCAGAATAGCTGCCATATATATGCCTTTTAAATACCTGTTCATAAAAGATACAGAAATGGAAGAGGTATTTCGATATAGAGAACCTGCTAGGGTATATGCATATTATCCAAGAGGAAAGCAAAGTAAAAATGAGGATTACATAAATATCTATCAAGAAAGTGAAGATATATATGCCTTATTTGTTTGGGATAATGTTCACAGATTTCGCAATAGAACAACGATACACTGGATTTGATAAAGAAAAATCTCGCATCAATCGGTTTGATGCGAGGTTTTTACTTTAAAACGTGTTATTAAACTAGGCGTATTTTCGGCATATAATTGCGTTATAATACACTGATACATAATTAAATGTAAATATCCCTAAAAGTAGAAATAACCCTTAAAAATCATTACATTAGGCAGGTGGAGAAAATTACTGCTTTTTGATAGGTTGAACTACTTTTTTACAGGGTTTACATGCTTTAATTTCCGAATCAATGGATTGACCATTAGGGATGCTATCCCAATGATTTTTCATGCTCTGCGACTGCTTTTCTCTGGTCTTTTGCTTCTGTGTTTCTGTTCTGTTTCGGTGAAACTCTTTCATTGCCTGACTGATTCTCTCTTTAACTTCCTCTGATAATTGTCTCTGTCTCATAATCTAAGGTTTATTTATAAATATCACCTTAGTTTAGTTAGTTCACTTTCGGGATAGAAAAAATCGGGAAAATTGTTATGAGCAACAGTGGGGTGGTTAGTTGAAAGATGAGTACCTAAAATATAAGAGGGTGCTTACAGTCCTGCCCTGAACGCTGAGGAATATAGGAACTTCAATCACTCATATAGAGAGGTACAACACTAATGTGTATGTACCTCCTCTATATATTATTTATTATATGTTGGTACTATTGACCATAGACAGCGGTACTATTGACCACCTTTACCTTCTATCTTTTTAACTTCATTGAATATAGTCTTATCAAGCAATTTAGCATAATGCTGTGTATGCTTAATTGTACTATGTCCCAACACCTTAGCAACTGCCTCTACGCTCATTCCACGATTTAGAAGCAAGCAAGCACAGGTATGCCTCCCGATATGTGAATGTAGAGGTTTCTTAATATCACATAAGTCTGCAAGTTCCTTTAAATAACTATTATACTTCTGATTGGTAAGCACAGGTATCCTGAAATCATATTTTTTTGCAATAGATAAAGCATCTTCCATCAAGACCACAAAGAAGTCTATTCCTGTTTTATTCCTCTTTTTCTTGATGTATATCTGCCCCTCCTCATTTACCCTGAAATCTGATTTTTTAAGATTTTTCATATCAATGAATGCAATACCTGTGTAGCATTCAAAGATAAAGCAGTCCTTTACTCTCTCCAGTCTCTCATTTGGCATTTTTTTACGTCTGATTTGGTCTATCTCCGCTTCAGTCAAGAACTCTACAGGTTTAGGTTTTCGTGGTATTTTAACGCTATTAAACGGATAAACCTGCATCTTCCCATTATCAAAAGCATACCTCATCAATGTGCGAATCTTCGCCATCTTAACGGATGCTGTTGACTCCTCATACTTTGACTTAAGGAATGAGAAAAAACCTTGAATCGTCTCTCTATTTATATCAGAAAGCAATGCAGGAGCATACGATAAGAAATCCTTAAAGACAAACTGATATTTCTGGAAAGTGTCCTTAGATATATCTGAACGAGCAAGAAGGAAATTGTTGTATTCGTCAATCAACTCGTCCAAACGAAAGACCTTTGCCCCGCCATGCTTAGCATAATCACGAATGGTAGAAGATGTAATAGGTAATCCCTGCTTAATTAACTCTGTTTGAACAGCATACAAACGACTTCTCATCAAATCGCACCACTCCTTCAATTCATTCTCGCCACGCTTCTTTAGTTCTCTTTGAAAGATTTTTGGTTTCTCTTTTCGTGGCATTGAAATCACACTTCTTTTCCCGTTTAAGGTAATTACTGCCTCAATCGGTGCAAATCCGTTTCTATCTACCTTAGATTCTCTACAATAGAATGTAATTGTAGCTGTTGTTCTCCCTGACATAATAACTCTTTGATTAATTGATTTATAATGCTTTACAGGAGATTTGCGACTGTTTTCGTGCTTAGATTTTTATGGTCGCATTTTCAGTCGCAAAATTGGGCGATTGAAAAAGAAAAAACCTCAACAGAAGTGCTTCTATTGAGGTTTTTAATGCTTTTTGCGGTGAGAGGGGGATTCGAACCCCCGGTACGGTTACCCGTACGTCAGTTTAGCAAACTGGTGGTTTCAGCCACTCACCCATCTCACCAAGCTGACCCATTTTTCGAATGGGACTGCAAATATACAAAGAAATTATTGTTTTGCAATATTTTCTCTCATTTCTGTGTCGGCCTGGATGTTTTTCATCTTATAATAGTCCATAATGCCGAGATTTCCGTTGCGGAATGCTTCCGCCATTGCAAGAGGAACTTCAGCTTCTGCCTCGATCACGCGGGCGCGTGCTTCCTGAGCCTTAGCCTTCATTTCCTGCTCAAGAGCCACCGCCATAGCGCGGCGCTCCTCTGCGCGAGCCTGTGCGATGTTCTTGTCAGCTGAAGCCTGGTCCATCTGGAGAACTGCTCCGATGTTCTTTCCGATGTCGATGTCAGCGATGTCGATAGAGAGGATTTCAAATGCAGTTCCCGCATCAAGTCCCTTGTGAAGCACCACCTTTGAGATGCTGTCAGGGTTCTCAAGAACGAGTTTGTGGCTCTCTGCCGAGCCGATAGATGACACGATACCCTCACCTACTCGAGCAAGGACAGTCTCTTCTCCGGCACCTCCGACGAGCTGCTTGATGTTTGCGCGTACTGTAACACGTGCCTTGGCGATGAGCTGGATACCGTCCTTTGCAACAGCTGTGACAGGAGGAGTATTGATCACCTTAGGGTTAACTGACATCTGCACTGCCTCGAACACGTCACGTCCTGCAAGGTCGATCGCAGCTGCCATCTTGAAATCAAGGGCAATGTTTGCCTTGTCAGCAGAAATGAGGGCATTAACGACCTTAGGAACATTTCCTTTTGCAAGGTAGTGAGCCTCAAGCTCATCAGCATAAAGGGTAAGACCTGCCTTTGTTCCTGTCACCATCGCCATCACGATAGTATTGGGAGAAACTCCTCTCCAACGCATAAGCACAAGCTGGAGAAGCGAAATACGTACTCCGGAAATCAAAGCCTGGAACCAAAGAGTCACAGGGAAGAGCCAGAGGAAGATCACCAGACCGATAATGGCCACTGCGATCCAAACAACGATCATTGCATCCATAATTATACTATTTAATTGAATTTCATTGACTTATAATCAATAATCGACTTTAACATAGATTTTACCGTCTTCAATGAGGACCACCTCAACATCTGAGTCCGGATCAATCATTCCTTCCAGAGCCTTCACCTCCACAACGCAATCTGCAAATCTTGCAGAACCCATAGGCGCAAGCCTGGTAATTGTACGTCCCTTGTCTCCTACAGCCAAAACTACATTCTCCACCGCCTTAGAAGTGATGTTTGTCTCCAGCGACATTCTCTTCCAGGTCTTGGCACGAAGAACATATATTGTAAGAGCGACAATCAGAACAGCATTCACAGCTGTCACTATCGCACCTGTAGTTTCTCCGTACTCCATAAAGGCATAGAAGCAGGATCCTCCCATAGAAAGGAGGCCCAACACACCTGCAACTCCGACACCCGGAATGAGCAGTATTTCAGCAAAGATCAGCACCAGGCCGACCAGAATCAATGTAATAATGAATCCCATAAGGACAAATTTACTTGTTTAATGTCGTATTTCCTATGATATCTACAGAAACTTCACTCACGCCCATTGACTTGATGAAGTCCGCCAGTTCTTCAGCCTGCCTCTTGTCAGAGAAAGGACCGACAGCATAAGAAGTAACCCCTTCAGAAGCCTCTGAACGAGCCATATCCTTTCCTGCAGCACGCATCCTTATTCCCGCTGAAAGTGTCTGGTCAAGTCCGTCTTCACCTGGTATGAATGACACTCTGTATAGATGTTCCTCCACCACAACAGTATGCTCCTTGTTGCGTGCAGAAGCCACCTTCACCTCCTCTCCATCTATGTAAGCGACAATGAATGCACCCCTGAATCCAGCCTTCTTGACCGCATTGAGTTTAGATATTACATCATTGTAAGTCCTGAAAAGACCCACTCTGTAGACATAGGTGCCGGTGTTAGGATACCTCTTCTCAAATACAGGGCTCAGTCCCCTCAGACTCTTGACGGAAGCCTTTGATTTTGAACTGAATATCTGTATCTGATAAACAATTCCCGAAGGTATGGTGTTATCCTCTGCAAACTGTCCGACCTGTTCAATCTTGAATGAATAATCAAACTGCTTCTGAGGCTGTTTCATAGCCAGCACAAGAGGTTCGCCTGCATCCATCTTCGTAAAGACATAGCTTGTAGCATCTCCTACCACCTCACGGTCGGTATCCGCGAGAATCTCCTCCGGATTAATGGTGATTCCGTTGAAGAGAAGATCCATCTCAATTTCCTGAAGTTCCGATATTTCCTTATCCAAAGCCTTTTTCAGATCAGGAATCTTTGACTCGTGTCTGAGAATTATATCAGTAAGAGCCACTCTTTCTGAAACGTCATTGCTCAAAGCAAACCTGTTTCGTTCATCTTCGAGAGAGTTCTGGTAGAAATTCACAGAATCCCTCAATGCCCTTACCGCATTCATCTTGTCCACATATCTGCGTATATTGGCATCTTCCGGAAGCGAAGAAGCACGACCTGACTCCTTCAAGGATGTCTCGGAAAGTTCCAGACTTGCTATTCTGCGCAAATGCTCGGGATCATTGACTTCCTTTCTGACAGGAAGTGAATCATATTCAAGAACATAGACATACACACTGTCGGAAGAGCACTCTCTATTGGACGCAAACATCGTGTAATGTCCGTCCGGAGAATTCACAAAAAGAAAATCATCGGCTGGAGAAGAATAAGGAAATCCCATATTCACCGGCTCTGCCCAGTCGTTCTCCTCGTCAGACCATTCAGACATATATATATCATAGCCGCCAACGCCGTAAAGGCCCTTCGAGGCGAAGTACAGCGTCCTGCCGTCAGGCGAAAGCATCGGATATATTTCATCAGCCGCCGAGAGCATATGCTCGTTAAGGAAGGCGGGGACGCTCCAAAGGGAGTCCTCCAGTTCGGTCATATATATATTGCATATCCCTTCGTGATCCGCAGCGCTATAGAATATGCGCTCCGCTCCTTCCGGAGCATATGTTGCCTTATGGAAAGGGTGGGCAAAGCCCTCGCCTGTAAGATTTGAGGACGGTCTCCAACTCTTGTCCGGAAGAGGGTAATACAGGTAAAAATCCTCTATTGAAAAACGATGTCTGGCCACCACAGCAGGGCTGTAGGTGAACTTCCTCATATTCCTTCCGTTTTCCGAGAGCAGGAGTTTATCTTTCAGCAGACGGATTCCAAGGGTGTCAGTAGAATCCTTCTCCATAATGGAAAGTGCTTCCGAATACGCCTTCACAGCATAATCGAAGGCATAATTCATATGAGCGACGTCACCGGAGGCTACAAGACTGTCCGGGCTCTGGGCGAAAGATAATGCTGAAGACAGCAATAATATCAGAGATAGTATATAATGTGTGGGATTTGCGCTTTTCATTACTTAAAATGACTCATTTTCAGCCTACAAAAATAAGAAATATTTATATAAACTTCATTTATAAGAAAAAAATCGTAAATTTGTGCCCTATTTTGCGGGAGGTATGGAAAAGCCACTCCGTATTATCCCGAATAATGCATACAAATATCATTAAAACAATAAATTATTATGCAAAGTAAAGGCGCTATCAGATTTGTAGCCATCCTCCTTCTCCTTGCATCTCTGTGGCAGCTTTCATTCACACTCGTGGAGAAAGTTCAGACAAACAAGGCAGAGAAATATGCAGAGGCTAAGGCTCAGGCTGCAATGAATTCAGCTGCATTCGGCAAGATCGCTGAAGCAGACCAGACCTCTTACCTTGATTCAATCAAATCACAGGAAAGCAAGAGGTACATCGATTCAATTTCTTCTGAAAAGATCTATTTAGGTTACACCTACAAAGATGTTCAGGCAAAATCAATCAACCTCGGTCTCGACCTCAAGGGTGGTATGAACGTAATGCTCCAGGTGCAGCTCGAGGACCTCGTGAAGGCTCTTGCAGGTGGCAACAACACTCCTGAGTTTACAAACGCACTTGCCATCGCAAAGCAGCGCAGCGTTGAGGAGAGAGGTGACTTCATCACTCATTTCGCTGCTGCTTGGAAAGAGACAGCCAACGGAATGCCTCTCGCTCAGATCTTCGGAACTTACGAGATGAGAGACAAGATCGGTCCTGAGTCTACTGACGAGCAGGTTATCGAGGTCATCAGAGCAGAGTCAGAGAGCGCAATCTCTAACTCATTCAACGTCCTGAGAAACCGTATCGACCGTTTCGGTGTGACACAGCCTAACATCCAGAAGCTTGGTAACACAGGTCGTATCCTTGTGGAGCTTCCAGGTGTAAAGGAGCCAGAGCGTGTAAGAAAGCTTCTCCAGGGAACAGCATCACTCGAGTTCTGGGCAACATACGACAACACTGAGATCGAAGGCTTCCTCAGCGAGGCTAACAGCGTACTCGCTGAAATCCTTGCAGTTCAGGAGCCTGTAGAGGAAGTTGCTGCTGAGCAGACTGCTGAAGGCGATGACCTTCTCGCAGCTGAGCTTCAGAACAACGCAAACGACGCAGCTCTCGAGGCTGAGCTCAAGAGAAACCCTCTCTTCGCAGTTCTCCAGCCTTCAGGCGCAAGAGGCAACGCTTGCATCGGTTATGCTCACTATGCTGACACAGCCGCAATCAACAAGTATCTCGCAATGCCGCAGATCAAGTCTCTCTTCCCACCAGAATTCAAGCCTATGTGGGGTGTCAAGGCTTCTCCTTTCTTCGAGGGCGGTAACGTATTCGAGCTTGTTGCAATCAAGGCTTCTTCACGTGACGGCAAGGCTCCACTCGACGGTGGCAGCGTAACTGACGCTCGCGTACAGTACGGCAACTCAGGCGGAAACCCAGAGGTTTCAATGACTATGAACGCTGAGGGTGCAAACACTTGGGCAAGACTTACAAAGGATAACATCGGCAAGCAGATCGCCATCGTACTCGACGGTATGGTTTACTCATATCCTACAGTTCAGAACGAGATTTCAGGCGGTAGCTCACAGATCACAGGTAACTTCACACTCGAGGAGGCAGAGGACCTTGCTAACGTCCTCAAGTCAGGTAAGCTCCCTGCACCTGCAACTATCATCCAGGAGCAGGTTGTAGGACCTTCACTCGGTGCTGAGTCTATCAACGCAGGTCTCATCTCATTCGTGATCGCGTTCCTCCTCGTACTCCTTTATATGCTCTTCTTCTATCGTGGAGCAGGTCTTGTAGCTGACATCGCACTCCTTTGCAACGTAGTTCTCCTCTTCGGTACACTCGTTTCATTCGGTGCAGTCCTCACTCTCCCTGGTATCGCCGGTCTCGTATTGACACTCGGTATGGCAGTGGACGCTAACGTGATCATCTACGAGCGTGT
>JAFYVM010000062.1 GCA_017549145.1 Bacteroidales bacterium | reverse complement strand
GGGGTGATGCTTGGTTGGTGAGATGGGTTGGAGGGCATCGCGTCTGGCGTATATGGTTGCCAGACGCTCAAATCCAGCTGCGCGAGCTAAGCCTGAGGGCTCGCTCCGCTGTCTTTGTGCCTGCCTTGTTTCGTTGCCTGGTCTGAGTGGCATTTGTGAGATTCACGGCATCGCGCTTTGGGTGGATGGCAGGGTGGATCTTGATGGGCTTGTCCACGGATTGGGGATTTTGTGGATGGCATGCTAGTTTTGATGGGGCTTGTCCACGGATTTAGCTGTTTGGTGGACAGATAGGTTGGAATTGGGTGCTTTGTCCACGGATTTGGGATTTTGGTGGACAAGTGGTGGTGATGGTGTGGGTTTGTCCACGGATTGGGCTGTTTGGTGGACGAACCTGTGTTTTAGCTTGGAGTTGTCCACGGATTGGGGGATTGGGTGGAGAAACTGTGAGAGTCCAGGTTGAGGACTTGGCTTAATGACCTCTTGCTTGGGTCTGTGTTAGATTATTGGGTACTTGATTTGGTGTGGAGGAGTTGGGCCTTGGGTTTGTTTAGAGTTTGGGCCTATGCCCGTGAAGGGTTTGGGCCTAGGTTCAAGATCCTAGGCCCTAGGTCCTGTAAGGAGGATAGTGCCCTTAGTCTTGTGACGATTGGGGGCAGGGTCCTGTGAGGGTGGGGTTAGTTGGTGACGGGCTGAAGGTATTGCCAGTTGAGGTGGGCGCCGTCTTTGCTCATGTTGATTTTGAGGTATTCCGGGGCTTTGGCTATGTCCTGGATTGCGCCGAGGACGGTGTATCTGACGTTGGCGTATGTCAGGTCTTCCCTGTAGTGATCGTGGCCTTGAAGGACTAGCGTTGTGTTTTGCTTGCCGAGGAAGTCAATGAGCGCGAGGCTTTCTTCAAATGGCATGTTTCCTGAGCTGAATTGTGTATTGTCCGTGTAGAAGAAATTGGTGTGAGTCAGAATTATGCAATGACGGTAATTCTGGCGGTTTTCAGTAAGGAATGTTTTTAGCCACTGTGTCTGCTTGCTTCCAAGCGTTCCTGTTGCTGTGTCAAGAGAAATATATAGGTCCTTTCCTCCTGTGAACACTGTCTCGAACCAATATACGGATGGGCCTACCTTCTCTTTGAAATCAAGCCAACCGTCGAAGTAGGTGTCGTGATTTCCTAGAATGTGAAATATTCTTGGGTCGTTGGCATGTGTTTCCGGCTTGTATGTGAGGGCCTGAAGGTATTTGTCGAGATTGTCGCGGACTTCTATGCAGTCTCCCAGAATTACTCCGAATGATGCCTCGGTGTCATTCCTAAGTGCGTCGTTGAATAAGCTCAGATTTATACTGGTTTCTTCGATATGAGGGTCGGTGGCAACATAGAATGCATAATTCTCCTCCACCTGCACTGCTCCGGCGCAGAGGTTGTCATTCATCTCAGCGCTCTGCTCAAATCGTTTATTGACTCCATCTCCTGTTGGCATGAAGAAACCCTTGAAGTCGACATGATTACAACCATATATGGCTGCAGAGCATAGAAATATGGCGAGTATACGTTTTACCATCTGTAGCTAACTCCTAATTTTAAGAATGCTTGATAATAATCTGCAGATATGTGGAATATTCCCGAGGGTTTGCATCCGAGACCCATTGAGAGACCTATGTTTGCTTTAGTGTAGTAACTGCATTCTGCAATGAATGAAGGCTGATAGTGTCTCTCAAGCTCTAAGGTTTCGCAGTTGGTGATAATCAGATTAAGGTCCCAATTTTCAATTGATGGGATAAGATGGGCGCTGAGTTCGTAATAGAGATTGAAAGGTTCTTTAATCCATCCTTCTTTTCCTCCGTATAGACGGTAATAGTAGCCTAACCTTGCGTCTGCCCATTTGCTTTCAACTTGAAGTCCAGCTCCTGCTGCGATGTTGTTTATTGAGGAGAGGTTGGTGTAGGCGAGTAGGGCTTCTGCTGATAGCTTGCCCCAATCCAGGCTCTTGTAATATGCTGGGCGGGCTTCGATAGCAGTTTTGTTGATTGAGCTATATTGTATACCACTGTTTATTTTGAAGCTATTGCTGATTGTGTTGGAGGCTTCAAGTGATGCTGCAGCAAAACCTCCGAAGGATGCGTTATGTCCCGTGCGTAGATTGAGCATCACTTCGTTGTTCTGTGCATTCATCGCTATTGAGCAGAATGCCAGAAGCAGTGTCGTGGCTATATATTTCAGTTTTGGCATTTTGTTGTTGATTCGAGGGTTGTGCTCAGTGGCTAGTTGGAGGTTTATCCACCAAAATGGCGTTTTCGTGGACAAACCATGGTAATTAAGTGGGTTTATCCACCAAATGAGCGTTTTTGTGGACAAACTATTAGAACAGTTTCTTTTTGCTGACTGTGGCTACGAATTCTTTGAGGTAGAACGGTTCGAAGTATGCGACGTCTTCGAATTGTTTTTCGTTTAGGGCTGCCATGGCTGGGGCGAGCATTGCTTTGGCGTTGGGATGGCACTGGCAGAAGTGAGCGTTCGGGTGTTTGATCACGTCGGCGCATTTGCCGGCTCCGTCACCGATGAACAGGCATGGGCCCTGCTCCAGGTATTCGGCGAAGCTGGTTTCGTCGATGATTGCGGGAGCGGTTTCGGTGATCTGGCAGTAGGAAGGAGATCCTTCGCTGCGCTCAGGATGACAATTGGGCTCAGGATGACAATCGGACTCAGGATGACAATCGGACTCAGGATGACAACCGGGCTCAGGATGACATGTGGAGAACACTGCAGCGTAGACCTCCATGCGGCGGGCGTCGATCATTGGGATGATGAAGCGGTAAGGGGATCCTTCGCTGCGCTCAGGATGACAATCGTGCTCAGGATGACAATTGCGCTCAGGATGGCAAGTGTGCTCAGGATGACATGTGGAGTCAGGATGGCAAACAGCCTGTGCTACAAGTGTGTCAAGTGTGCCGACTGCGATGAGTGGCTTCTTGGATCCGAAACATAGTCCTTTGGCTGTAGAAACACCAACTCGCAGGCCTGTGTATGAGCCTGGGCCTTTGCTGACACATACTGCGTCGCAATCTGCTAGGGTGAGACCTCTTTCGTCTAGCATTTCCTGGATGAATACCGCAGTGAGTGAGGCATGGGCCTTAGGGGCAGAGCTTTCGCGATATGCTGTGATCTGTCCGTTTTCTGCCAATGCAACAGAGCAAAGGGCTGTAGAGGTTTCTATGAGTATGATGTTTTGAGCCATATTTTTAAACTGTCAGTAGATTCTTTAGATAAGGGAAAATGAAACCAGCGATGTTGTTTAACATCTGATATAGCTGCGATTGAGCAAGTGTGTCAGAGTTTACAAGGCTGAAGGTTTCGTTAAGGGAGTTGAATCCGATGGTGATGATGCCCATGATCAGCAGCCATTTTGCTACGGCAAATACTCCTCCAAGCAGTCTGTTCAGCCATCCGAGCATTATAAGTTCGATTACCTTCTCGAGTAACTTTCCAATCAAGGCAAGTACGACGATTACTATGACGAATATTATAGCGAAGGCTGCAATTTTGAGTGTCTGCTCTGAGCCTGAGATGTGTTGTGCAAGCCATTGATAGACGATGTCTGCAAAATGTGCCGATGCCCATACGCCAAATATGATGGAGATCAACGAAATAGCCTGTGATATGAATCCCTTGATCAAACCTTGGATCAGGGCCGGAATCAGGCATATTAAAATAATGATATCCAGTAAATTCATATTTATCCCTAAAAATGTCTATATTTGCGGATTGAAAAATCCGGAACTGTATGTCCGGCATGCAAAAATAGATAAATATTTTCATAAATATGGCATTTAAGGAATATAAAGGGCTTGACCTGGTTGCTACAGGTAACGAGGTATTGGACAGATGGCAGAAGAACCATGCGTTTGAGAAATCTCTGGAACTTAGAGAGGGTGCTCCTGAATTTATTTTCTTCGAGGGACCTCCTTCGGCTAATGGTATGCCGGGTATTCATCACGTGATGGCTCGTTCAATCAAGGACGCTATCTGTCGTTATAAGACTCAGAGCGGATATAAGGTAAACCGTCGTGCAGGATGGGATACTCACGGTCTTCCAGTGGAGCTTGGTGTCGAGAAGATGCTCGGTATCACTAAGGAGGATATCGGTACTAAGATCACTGTGGAGGAGTATAATGATGCTTGCCGCAAGGAGGTTATGAAGTATACTGCCGAGTGGGTAAATATGACCGCACGCGTTGGTTACTGGGTGGATATGAACGATCCTTATATCACTTATGACAATCGTTATATCGAGACACTCTGGTATCTCCTTAAGAAGATTTACAACAAGGGCTTGCTTTACAAGGGTAAGTCAATCCAGCCATATTCTCCAGCAGCAGGTACAGGTCTCAGTACTCACGAGCTTAACCAGCCAGGTTGCTACCGTGATGTAAAGGATACTACAGCTGTTGCCCAGTTCGCAGTTGTCCGTGATGAGAAGTCTGAGTTCCTTTTCTCAGAGGGTGTTCCTGCATATATCCTTGCTTGGACAACTACTCCATGGACTCTTCCTTCAAACACAGCTCTTTGTGTGGGTCCGAACATCGACTATGTAAGAGTACTTTCATTCAATCCATACACTGGTCAGCCAGCACTTTATGTTGTGGCTCAGGCGCTCGTAAATGCGCACTTCAATCCTAAGGCTGCTGAGGTGGCTTTCGAGGATTACAAGCCAGGCGACAAGCTTGTTCCTTTCAAGGTGCTCGAGGGTACGCTTAAGGGAAGCGAGCTTACAGGTATCAGCTACGAGCAGCTCATTCCTTGGTTCAACCCGGGTGAGGGTGCATTCAAGGTGATCCCTGGTGACTATGTGACTACTGAGGATGGTACTGGTATCGTTCATATCGCTCCTACATTCGGTGCGGATGACGCCAAGGTGGCTCGTCTTGCTGGTGTTCCTGGTCTTCAGGTGGTTGACCGCAACGGTGACCTTCAGGCTCAGGTGGATCTTCGCGGACGTTTCTTCTGCGTTGAGGATCTCGATCCTGAGTATGCAGCAGCAAATATGTCCCCAGAGTATGCTGAGTGGGCTGGCCGCTATGTAAAGAATGCATATGATGCAACTCTCGCTGAGGATGCTCCTACACTCGATGTAGATATCTGCGTTATGCTCAAGCAGCAGAACAAGGCATTCCGTATCGAGAAGCATACACATAACTATCCACACTGCTGGCGTACAGATAAGCCGGTTCTCTACTACCCATTGAACTCTTGGTTTATCAAGACTACTGCGGTTCGTGAGAGAATGATGGAACTTAACGAGCAGATCATGTGGAAGCCAGAGTCAACTGGTACAGGCCGTTTCGGAAAGTGGCTTGAGAATATCCAGGACTGGAACCTTTCACGTAGCCGTTATTGGGGTACTCCACTTCCAATCTGGCAGACAGAGGATGGTAAAGAGGCTAAGTGTATCGGTTCTATCGCTGAGCTTTATGCTGAGATCGACAAGGCTGTTGCTGCTGGCTTCATGACAGAGAATCCATTCGCTGCCAAGGGCTTCAATCCAGAGGATATGTCTAAGGAGAACTACGATAAGATCGATATCCATCGTCCATACGTAGATAACATCTTCCTTGTTTCTGACAGCGGTAAGAAGATGGTTCGTGAGCTCGACCTTATCGACGTTTGGTTCGACTCAGGTGCTATGCCATACGCACAGGAGGGACTTCGCGGTATCGATTCAGACAAGTTCGGATGTACTGCAGACTTCATCGCTGAGGGTGTTGACCAGACACGTGGTTGGTTCTACACACTTCACGCAATCAATACAATGGTAAGCGACAAGTGCGCATTCAAGAGAGTTATCTCAAATGGTCTCGTTCTCGATAAGGACGGAAACAAGATGAGTAAGCGTCTCGGTAATGCGGTTGACCCATTCTGGGCTCTTGACACTTATGGTGCAGACTCACTCAGATGGTATATGCTTACAAACGCGCAGCCTTGGGACAACCTTCGTTTCGACGTTACTGGTGTTGATGAGGTTCGCCGTAAATTCTTCGGAACACTTTATAACACATATTCATTCTTCGCGCTTTACGCTAACATCGACGGCTTCGATCCTAAGGTTGAGGCAGTGCCAATGTCAGAGCGCCCGGAGATCGACCGTTGGGTGATTTCACTTCTCAACACTCTCGTGAAGGATGTTGTTGCAGCTTATGAGGATTACGATATCACTACTGCGGGTCGTCTTATCCAGGACTTCGTATGTGACCATGTAAGTAACTGGTACGTACGTCTTGGAAGAAAGAGATTCTGGGGTGGTACAATGGATACAGACAAGCTTTCTGCTTACCAGACACTCTATCAGGTGCTCGTGGCTATTTCTAAGCTTGCTGCTCCTATCGCTCCATTCTTCATGGATCGTCTCTACCTTGACCTTGTTGAGGGCGAGTCTGAGTCGGTTCACTATGTGGCAATGCCTGCATACGATGAGGCTTCAGTTGATAAGGATCTTGAGGAGAGAATGGCACTTGCTCAGAGAGCGACTTCAATGGTGCTTGCACTTCGTCGTAAGGCTGAGATCAATGTTCGTAAGCCGCTTTCTAAGATCATCATTCCAGTTATCGATGCTCACGTCAAGGAGCAGCTCGAGGCTGTGAAGGGATTGATCCTTACTGAGGTGAATGTTAAGGATGCTGAGTTTATCTCTGATACTACAGGTCTTATCACTAAGAAGATCAAGCCTAACTTCAAGACTCTTGGTAAGATCTACGGTAAGCAGATGAAGGAGATTGCTGCTGCGTTCGGTACATTGAGCCAGGAGGTGATTTCAGAGATTCAGGCGGCAGAGAATGCTGGCACAGGATATGTTATGAGCCTGCCTTCAGGTGATGTGACATTGAACAAGGGAGATTACGAGATTTCTTCTGAGGATATGCCAGGATGGCTTGTTGCTACAGAGGGAGCTATGACAATTGCCCTTGATGTTACTATTACAGAGGAACTCAAGCAGGAGGGTGTTGCCCGTGAGCTTATCAATCGTATCCAGAACCTCAGAAAGAGCAGCGGATTTGATGTGACTGATAAGGTAAACGTTAAGATCTTTGCTGAGGGTGAGTACGAGGCTGAGATCGTAGCATCACTCGCTAACTTTGCTGATTATGTGGCTGCACAGACTCTCGCGATGTCTGTTGTGGCTGCTCCTATGGCAGAGGCTGCAGATGCTCCAGAGGTTGAGTGGAATGAGGGTGTGATCAGAATCGCAGTTAGTCGAATCTAATTGTCATCCTGAGCTTCAGTGTCATCCTGAGCTTCACTCTGTCATCCTGAGCGAAGCGAAGGATCTTTAAACGAAAATTATTAATTAAAATCATATAATTATGGCAGAAACAACTAACAACGCTCCGGATCTTAAGGTAAGATACAGCGACGAGGAACTTCAGGAGTTCAAGGCCATTATTCTTGACATGCTTGAAAAGGCTAAGGCAGAATATAAGACTCTCAGAGATGTGGTAACACATGCATCAAGCAACGATGTAGAGGATACTTCGCCTACATTCAAGATTATGGAAGAAGGTGCAACAGCTCTTTCTAAGGAGGAGGCTGGTGCGCTTGCACAGAGACAGTACAAGTTCATTCAGAATCTTGAGGCTGCTCTTATCCGTATTGAGAACAAGTCTTATGGAGTTTGCCGTATGACTGGTAAGCTCATCCCTAAGGAGAGACTTCGCCTTGTGCCTCATGCAACTCTTACAGTTGAGGCTAAGGAGATGATGAATAAGAACAAGTAAGCCTTTATGAAGATTTCTAAAGGAACTTGGCTTGTTATTCTCGGTGCGATTCTAGTTGTCATCGATCAGATTATCAAAGTGCTCGTCAAGACCCAGATGGATCTTGGCGAGACTATTGATGTGCTTGGTGATTGGTTCAAGCTGCATTTTGTGCTGAACAAGGGAATGGCATTCGGAATGGCATTCGGCGGACTTGTGGGCAAGGTTTTGCTCTCAGTTTTCCGTATTGTGCTTTTCGGTGCTTTGTGCTGGTGGATAAATAAGTTGGCGAAGAAGGCTGACACTCCGATGGGTGTGCTTGTTGGGCTGACACTTATCACAGCAGGTGCGATGGGTAACATTATTGACTGTTTCTTCTATGGCTTGATCTGGCCAGAGACAGTGACACCTGGTGCTCCGTTTGCATTCTTGTTCGGACAGGTTGTGGATATGTTCTATTTCCCGCTCTTTGATTACAAGTTGCCATGGATGGACTATCCGCGAACATTCTTCGGTGCAGTATTTAACTTTGCCGATAGCTGCGTGACAGTCGGAGCAATCTACCTCCTGCTGTTCCAGTATAAGTTTTTCTCGAAGGAGGAGTAGGAGAGTCACTCTGAGTTTGCTTGTCATCCTGAGCGCAGCGAAGGATCTTCAACAAAAAAGTGAAAAATAATTTGCAAGTTTCGAATTTATTCGTACCTTTGCAATCCCTTTTTGAGGGAAACATACTGGAGAGTTGGCAGAGTGGTCGAATGCGGCGGTCTTGAAAACCGTTGACCTTAACGGGTCCGGGGGTTCGAATCCCTCACTCTCCGCAAAGCACAAGAAAAATGGCGACAAGTTTACTTGATCGCCATTTTTTATTTGTGCTTTGCATCGCCCCGCCGCAGGCGGGGAGGGATGTCGGAGCGCTGCGACGAAATCCCTGAGAGTGAGGGATTTATAGCGTAGCGTTAGCTCTGGCCTTTCAGTTTGCAAGGGCCCCACCGGCGAGGTGCAAGGGATGTCGGAGCGCAGCGACGAAATCCCTCTTAAAAAATCAGTGGACCGAATTATGGACCAAACTCTCGAGAATTACTCCTCTTTTTACATATGCATATTACAATAGAGTCTTAATAATCTTTCGTTTTAGTAGAGCTGACATATTTGCGGTATAACTGCTCATACACTAGATGAGTTGTCAAAGTTGGAAAAAAATAATTGTGTAATTTATAAAAATACAGAGGCAATGCCACAGAGCATTGCCTCTGCTATAAACACCGAGGGGAAGTGGAGTGCCGCTAAGCGGCAAGGTCAATCAACACTATATTAGCATCCCCCAATGCGCCTATAGTGAGAACGAACCTTCACAGTTTTGCCGTTGATAATGCGCTTGTGCGCCTTGACTTTGACAAACTTAGAGTCTTCCGCTTCTAAACGGAATCTCAATGTCAGTGAGATCTTTGTTTTCATTTGGTATTAATTAGGGCAATGTTGCCGTTGTATAAGGAATTGTAAAACAAGATCTGGCTTATTGAGTACGTCCCTCGGCTTACTCTCCATGGTTGCCCTTATATAACAAAGAAAAGGCATTCAGTATTTGGGGGCTGAATACCTTTCTTGTGTTTCCTTATAAACCTTTCGGCTTTAATACCAAATGTTGGTGCAAATATACGGTTTTTTTTGATACCCGCAAACTTTCAGAGAATCAATCCATAAAGTTCATTTTGGTCATTTCGCTGGCTTTTATTGTCAGAAAGATTTTGGAGTGAAGTGAGGGAATATAATAAATCTCAGGATTTTGAACTGGCTTTTAAGATGGATACAGATATGCCGATGAAGAAGTTGCTGTTGGAATTTGAACGTGTTTATCAAAGATATAGTGAGCTGTTCGAGATATATTATAGGTGTTTTGATGAAGATGGTACACATGCTGTGAGTGTGCCTGGTTGGGAAATGCATAATCTGGGTGCGCACAATATAAGTATGCATATGAGTCTCTATTGGATGCTCTTAAAATTAAAAATGCTTGAGCAGGCATACTTTCGGAATCCAACCGATCAAGAGTTGCGAAGTCAGGTTTTGAAATCCCGTAGGGAATTCAAAAAAAAGTGTTAACTTGCGCAAAATCAAACACTATGAGAGAATTTATTATCAAGTACTTCGGCCGTATTCTGGCTATTATAGGCTGCTCTACAGTTGTGACAGCATGTTATGGTGTGCCTACTGCATCTTATGTTTTTAAGGGTAAGGTCGTTGATGCGGAGACTGGTAACCCTATTAAAGGTATACTTGTGTCTGTTGGACCTGGATATGGACAGAGTACTTCTCAGGAGAATGGAGATGTGTTTGTGGAGTGTTACGATTATGTGTACGCTGATTCTTTTGTAGCAGAGGGCCTGGATAAAGACGGTGAAGAGAATGGATCTTATGAGACTTCCTCGGGATCTTTCCCAATGGAAAGGTCACAGGACTTTATCATTGAGATGTCTCCCAAGAAATAAGGGGTAGGATCTAATCCTATGAAAAAACAATTGTGTTTTTCCCTGCGCTCGTCGCCTGACCTATTGTCCGTGCCGACTATATTTCTCAATACAATGACTTGGTATTCAATATGCCGTGAACCTATACGGGCTTTGAAAGCCTGATGGCAGTCATTGGATATACGATGCAGATCTACTGCGATTTCTCAGGATATTCTGATATAGCAATCGCATGGGATATAAGTTGTGCGCAAACTTCGATTTTCCATATAAGTCGACCAATCTGACAGAGTTCTGGAGGAGATGGCATATTTCTCTGTCTTCATGGCTCAGGGATTATGCTCCTGTCTTTGTGCGATCTAATTGGATTGTGAAGCTTGTCGTCTTCATTCTTCTTGTTCAACTTGTCCTTCAGTTCAGAAGTGAGACAGTTTCCCCATTCATTTATTTCCAATTTTAATTAACTTTGTTTGGTCGTCAACAAAAATAAAACAGAATATTATGAGAGCCTTACTATTGACTGTAGTTTCGTTTTGTGCTTTAGCCGTTTCTGCATCTGCTTATAAGGTGCAGGAGGTGAATATTTTCAGCGAAAGCATGCAGAAGGATATTCCTACGATGATTGTTACACCTGATAGTTATGAAGCAGGGGAGTCTTTCCCTGTTGTGTATCTTCTTCATGGCTGTACTGATAATCATAAGAGGTGGACAGAGAGGACAGATGTGGAAGTGCAGGCTGATCTCCACAATCTTATAATTGTGATGCCTGATGGCGGTTATGATAGCTGGTATTACGATAGTCCGTTGGTTCCGGGCATCAGATATGAGACATTTATTTCGAAGGAGCTCGTAAATTATGTAGATAGTAATTACAAGACAAGAAAGGATAGAAGCGCACGTGCGATCACAGGACTTTCTATGGGAGGCCACGGTGCCATGCACACTGCTTTCAAGCATCAGGATGTGTTCGGATCTGTGGGCTCTACATCTGGTGGAGTGGACATCCGACCATTTGCTACAAGATGGAATATTGCCACACTTTTGGGAGCTTATGAAGAGTATCCGGAAAATTGGGAGAGCAGAACAGTCATAAATATGACTCACTTGCTGACTCCGGAGTCGCTTAATATTATTTTTGACTGTGGCGTGGATGATTTCTTCTATGAGGTGAACTGTAATCTTCATGAAAAATTGATGAAGGAGGGAATTCCTCATGATTTCTATGTGCGTCCAGGTCGTCACAATTGGACATATTGGAATAATTCCATCAAGTACCAGATGCTATTCTTCAGTAATTGTTTTTCCAAAGCATTATAAATATGTATAGAAGATTCTTCTTATTTGTTTTAGCACTTGCCGTTTCGATGGTGAGTGCTTTTGCGCAGTCAGAATTCTATCCTCAGGCTTCTGCAGAGGCACAGGTAGTTGCTGGCAAGGCTCGTTTTACTGTACTGACTCCAAGACTTATCCGTATGGAGTGGGCGGCAGATTCTCAGTTCGAGGATAGAGCAACGCTTGGCGTTGTCAATAGAAATCTTGAAGTACCGCAGTTCGAAGTCAAGCAGTCAAAGTCTAAGGTTGTCATCAAGACTTCCGAGATGACTCTTACTTATGTCGGTCAGGAGAATTTTTCTGTCGAGAATCTGTCGGTTGTCTTTAAGATGGCAGATCCTAAGGCTAAGAAGGGTGTGAAGACTGTGACATGGAGACCAGGTATGGATGATTCGGGTAACCTCCTTTCAACTGCGAGAACTTTGGATAGATTTGCTGGAGATAAGACACGTGAACCATACGATAAGGGCGTTCTTTCGCGTGATGGTTGGGCAATTCTTGATGAGAGCAACCGTCATGTGTTCGTGCCGGTTGATAGTGATTGGAAGTATTGGGTAGCGTGCCGTCCGGAAGGGGAGAGACAGGATTTGTATTTCTTCGGATATGGTCATGACTATACAGATGCTTTGGCAGATTTCGCTAAGGTTTCGGGTAAGATTCCATTGCCTCCGAAATATGCTTTCGGATACTGGTGGTGCCGTTACTGGGAGTATTCAGACTTCGAGCTTATCGACCTTGCAGAGCATTTCAAGGCATATAATATCCCGATGGATGTGATGATCGTGGATATGGACTGGCATGAGACCTGGAATAAGATTGCAGCTGCAACCCCTGCGGGTCCTCATAGCGAGCATGCTGGTAGAGATGAGTTCGGTCAGCGTATCGGATGGACAGGATTTACATGGAAGAAGGAGCTTTTTCCTAATCCGGATAACTTTATGGCGGAACTTCACAAGCGCGGTATCAAGACTTCGCTTAACCTCCACTTCAACAATGGAATTCAGCCATACGAGGAGCCTTACGAGAGATTCGTAAAGGATTATACTTCGCGTACATCTGATTATGATGGTCCTAAGGACTATGTTTATGATGGCCCATATCAGTATGCTGGAAATAACTATACCGTCGGTAAGGCTGGCGATAAGGCTCCGGTGGAGTTCAGAATCTGTCAGATGGAGTGGGCTGATGCGTTCTTCAATTCAGTAATGCGTCCATTCGAGAAACAGGGTGTAGATTTCTGGTGGTTGGATTGGCAGCAGTGGCTTGAGAGCCGATATACAAAGGGCTTGAGCAATACATTCTGGCTTAACTATGCATTCTTCAATGATAAGGTGCGTCAGACAGAGTCTCTTGGTAAGCAGGCGCCTCGCGCTATGATTTATCACCGCTGGGGTGGTATCGGTAGCCATCGTTATCAGGTGGGATTCTCTGGCGATACTTATGCTACTTGGAAGGTACTTGGTGCTCTTCCATACTTCACAGCTACTGCTTCAAATGCTGGTTATGGATATTGGGGACACGATATTGGAGGTCACATGCAGCCAAAGGGCGTGAAGGAGACAGATCCGGAACTCTATACAAGATGGCTCCAGTCGGGAGTCTTTACCCCAATCTTCAAGACGCATTCGACTAAGGATATGACTATGGAGAAGCGTTTCTGGGTGTTCCCGGATCACTTCGATGCAATGCGTGAGGCAATCCGTCTCCGTTACGACCTCACTCCTTATATATATACAGCAGCCCGTCAGGGATATGATACAGGTGTTTCTATGACCAGACCTTTGTATTATTACTGGCCAGAGGAGGATAAGGCTTATGAGTGGAAGGAGGAGTTCATGTTTGGAGATGACATCCTTGCTACTACAGTTTGCAAGCCGGTTGATAAGGTGACAGGTCTTGCTGAGCGCGCAATGTGGTTCCCTGAGGGTACAGATTGGTATGATGTGTCGACAGGAACAATGTATAAGGGTGGCAGTGAGCATACTTTGCTCTATACAATTGATGAGAACCCATACTTTGTGAAGGCGGGTGCTGTGATTCCTATGGCGGGTCCGGATATCATGACCCTTCAGAAGCAGAGTGCTGAGCTTAAGCTTTTTGTGGTTCCTGGTTTGGGTGAGAGCAAGACCGTTGTGTATGAGGATGATGGCCAGACTCAGGCTTATGATACTGATTATGCAGTGACAGAGGTTACTAAGGTGACAACTGATAATCAGGTTGTGATCAAGGTTGCCGCTCGCAAGGGCTCTTTCAATGGAATGCTTGAGGGACGTCGCATAAGCGTGGTTCTGGATGGTTTCTTTGCTCCGACATCTGTTAAGGTAAACGGAGTTGAGGTTCCGTATTCTCGTTTCGCTTCATATCAGCAGGATGCCAGCGAGCAGGTTTGGGGATATAATGGAAATAAGCTTCAGGCAACTATCTATTTGGCCGAGTCTTCGGCTGACCAGCCGCTCGAGATTGTATGCTCATACGATGAGAAGGCTACTTCCGAGCAGCTCAATGGTAAGAAGGGGCTCATCGGTCGTATCATGAAGATGACTCCTGAGGCTAAGATCAGATTTGCTGCTCTTAAGATCAGAGACCTTCAGCTTCCGTCAGAGTTGATGAACATTGCTCAGTGTGGCAGCTACATCACAGAGGATCCGTTCAATGCTGAAAAATATCTTGGCGCAATGGATGTTCAGGCGATGATTGACAACATGAACAGCTGGGAAAAACTGTCTGCAGACTTCAAATCTAAGGTCGCAGCTCAGACTAAATTGTTGAAATAGTAGGTGTGTTTTATATCTGAATTTTGGTTAAATAGGTTCAAAATATGTTAATTTAGACGAATTTCGCCACAGTTTGGTGGTGTTTTACCACTTTTGTTTGTTCGCACTTGTGTGATTTACTTACTTTGCCGCCAGAAAATTTTAATACTTAAAACTTAATATTTATGGCAAACGTTGCAGAACAGGTAAGAGCAATCATCGTTGAAAAGTTGGGAGTAGATCCAGAGGAGGTAGTAGATTCAGCAAACTTCTCAAATGATCTCGGAGCAGATTCACTAGATATCGTAGAACTTGTAATGGATTTTGAGAAGGCTTTCGATATCGAGATTTCAGATGAGGATGCTGGTGACAACATTTCTACAGTTGGCGATGCTATCAAGTTCATCGAGGACAAAGTAAACTCTAAATAAGATTCTTAAATAAGAGCATTAACCTAAACCGAATTCACACATGAAGGACAACAGCGCGCTGTTGTCCTTTTCTTTTTGCGGGGCTGTGTCTTAAGGATATATAAGCGGGACCCAGGATTGAACTGGGGACCTCATGATTATGAATAAAAAACAGGGGAATTTCTGAAAATTTATGAAAGTATAAATCGCAGATAATCAATTAGTTAATACTTTTATAAAAACTGTGAAAACCCCTGAAAATGCTTAAATAAAAAGTTTGGTGATCACGCGGTGTTCACAGTAGCCCTAAAACAGACAAAAGTTGGCAATTGTTTCATCAGTTTGACCCTTGATACAAGGCGCGAGTTTGATGGCAGACCTATGCCTGTTGCTATCCGATTCACGATAGATCGAGATAGATATTATCTAAGGTTTCCCGATAAATTCAGCAGAGAACAGTACGAAGAAATCTGCAAGTCTACCGGTAAAGGCAGGGGCTCTGCCAGTCAGGCAGACAAGGAGCGTCCTTACGATATCAAAGTGAGGCTTCTTGCCGATTTCGAGGATTATCTTCAGCAACTTGTGACGCTTAGTAAGACAACAAAGCTTACAATCCTTGCCATCAAGACAATGATCACCGGCAAGAGCAGCACAGATAGTTTCTTGAATATATGGGAGACAATTTCTAAACAGAAGTCAATTGGCACATGTGCAAATTACTTGGCTGCAAGAAATTCCTTTATCAAATATATAGGCAGTCGTCCAGGATTCAACATCTCGACTGAAGATTTGAAAGAATGGGAGAGGCTTCTGCTTAATGACGGTATATCCAAGACCACTGTCGGAATGTACTTCAGGACCTTCAGGGTAATTTGGAATGTCTGTGAGAAGAAGGGATTTGTGACGCGTGCCACATATCCGTTTGGAAAGGGTGAAGACAAGGTTACCATTGCAAGGGGAGCTACCCGAAAGTCTTTCTATCTTACCGTAGAGCAGATGACAGAGCTGTATAACTGTTTCCTTGAGAAGCGTTATCCTGAGGAATGGGATGTGGATTGGAAAGAGAATACCCATTACTCTCTTGGTCTTTTCCTTGTCCAGTATCTTGGCAATGGGTTCAACTTGGCAGATGCTGCTCATTTGACATATAACGACCATTATTTCCAGAGCGGAAAGAAGTCATTCCACTTCGTCCGTCAGAAGACCGAGGACAGGAGTGACATGGAGGTCGTGATTCCTATCATTCCTCCTTTACAGACTATCCTTGATCAGATTGCTGCACCGCCTATTAAAGGGTCCTTGGTGTTCCCGGGAATTTATGGTGATGCTATGACTCCTATCGACAGGAGGAAACGCGTCGCTATGGAAAACCAGAACATCAAGAAACGTGTCCGTCGTCTTGTCAAGAGTATGGGCTGGGAGGTCCAGCCGAGCTGCACCTGGTGCCGACACTCCTTTGCAACGAACCTCACTCATGCCGGTGTCCCTCATAACTATATATCCGAGAGTATGGGTCACTCTGTAGACACTAATATCACCAACCGCTATATCGATGCCTTCCCTCTTGCCCAGCAGATGGAGTTCAATTCGAGGCTCCTGAAGTTGAATGATGATGCAGATATTATGGAAGAACTCAAAGGCCTCACTCCAGAGCAGATAAAGGCGTTGATAGCGCTGGTGAAGAATTCTTAAAATCTTGGGGAAACCCGGGAAAATGGCTTAAAAAATCTCGGGGGAATCGGGGATTTGGGTGTATAAAATCTCGGGGGAATCGGGAAAGATTTTTGTTAGCTGTTGATTATCTGTAATTTATCGTTATATTTGCTGGTAAATATGAGTGATATGGAAAAAAGAGTATTTAAACGTAAGATTTATGATGCCATCGGAGAGTGGAAACGTAAGAGCAATGGCCAGACTGCGCTTCTGATTGAAGGCGCTCGTCGTATTGGTAAATCGACTATAGTTGAAAAGTTTGCGAAGGAAGAATATCGCTCATATATCCTGATTGACTTCAATAAGGCAAGCCAGGAGGTGAAATCTTTGTTCAACGATTTGATGGACCTGGACTTTATCTTCCTTCGTTTGCAGCAAATATATTCTAAAATTCTTTATGATAGGCAGTCTGTAATCATATTTGATGAAGTGCAGACTTGCCCTAAGGCGAGACAGGCAATCAAGTATCTTGTTCAAGACGGAAGATATGACTATATCGAGACAGGATCTTTGATAAGTATCAAAAAGAATACGGAAGGCATAACCATACCGAGCGAGGAAGATCGTATTCAGATGTACCCGATGGACTATGAGGAGTTCCGGTGGGCATTGGGAGATACTGCGACCTTCCCTTTGTTGCAGATATTTTGGGATAAGAAGATGCCTCTTGGTGCGGCCCATAGAGAGGCTCAGAAGAATCTGAGGCTTTATATGCTTGTCGGGGGAATGCCCCAGGCAGTCAACGCCTATCTTGATACAAATAACCTGCAGGCGGTAGATGAGGCAAAGAGGAGAATCATAAGACTATATGAGGAAGATTTCATCAAGATAGATCCGACTGAGAGAGTCTCCAAATTGTTTATGTCAATACCGTCTATCCTGGCTCGTAATGTATCTCGTTATGTTCCGTCATCTGTGATTGGCGAGGTGGAAGAAAATAAGGGGATAGAACTTCTGAAGAGTCTGGAAGATAGCAAGACTGTAAATATGTCCCATCATGCAGATGATCCGAATGTCGGTCTGCCAACGACAGCCAATTATGATAAGTTCAAACTTTATGTGGGCGATACCGGTCTATTTATCACTCTCGCATTTTGGGATAAGGACTTTACTGAGAATGTCATATATAACAAGTTGCTGGCAGATAAACTTCCAGTGAATTTAGGATATGTATATGAGAATCTTGTGGCTCAGATGTTAGTAGCTTCAGGAAACAGACTATTTTATCATACATGGCCAAAGGATGAAAAACATTATTATGAGGTTGACTTTCTTCTTTCAAGGGGAGCAAAGCTCTGCCCGGTTGAAGTCAAGTCATCAGGATATAAGGCTCATGCATCTTTGGATGCATTCTGCTTGAAATACTCTAGCAGAATAAAGGATAGATTCCTGATATATACTAAGGATCTTGCCCGAGAGGAGGAAACACTTTATGTTCCTGCTTATATGACACCGCTCTTATAGAAAAGTCTTAAAAGAGTATCAATGTCACTAAAGGGACAAGTCTGAAATTTCATAGATTTTCAGACTGAAACAGTGAAAACTGGGCTAAAAACCTGTAAAATTTGTCGCTTCCAAAACAACGAGTTTAATTTGCCATGTCAGCTCTCGGATTGACATGGCTTTTATTATGTAAAACACGTTGAAATTTATGGTTATGGGAAGAAATGAAGTCGAGGCAGGAAACGAAGGAGGTGACGACGAAGCAGAAGAACCTGGTCTATGGACTTGACGGAATCAAGCAACTCTTCGGCTGCAGCACGACCACAGCGTGGAGAATCAAGAACAGCGAATGGATCCGTCCTGCAATCAGTCAGGTCGGTCGCAAGATCGTAGTCGATGCCGATCTGGCATTGGAACTGGCGAACGAGAATACGCAGCGTGTAACATACAGGAAATAGGACAATGGCAAGGACTACCTTGTAATCCGGAAGTTCCTCATTCATCAGAAGATCAACCGCAAATCGATCCGCATCAACATCCCTCTGCCGGTGGTACTTCAAGTGATCGACGAATATAACAAGACTCACGGAGTACTCACTGAG
>JAFYVM010000061.1 GCA_017549145.1 Bacteroidales bacterium | reverse complement strand
GTCTTACAACTGCGCTCGTATGATGTATTGTCTGCCTTTCTTGCACCCTTACCCATCACACACTTACCGATGATGAGGGTAGGACGCTCAGTCTCTGCCTTAGCCTCCTTGAGAGCCTCGCGAATCTGGCAGCAGTCATTTCCATCAATCTCAAGAACCTTCCAACCCCATGAACGATACTTCATTGCAGTATCCTCAGTCATTACCTCTGAGCACTCTGTCGAGAGCTGGATCTCATTGGCATCATAGAACATGATGAGGTTATTGAGCCCGAGGTGACCAGCTACGCGACCGGCACCCTGAGATATTTCCTCCTGGACACCACCGTCAGAAATATAAGCATAGATTGTTTCCTTACCGAAAGTAGGGTTACCTGTGCGTGTTGCAAGGAATTTTGCAGCAATCGCTGCACCCACTGCAAACACATGTCCCTGTCCTAGAGGACCCGAAGTATTTTCGATGCCACGCATTACGTCAAGCTCCGGATGCCCTGGAGTAGGAGAACCCCACTGACGAAGCTGCTGAAGTTCCTCAAGGGTATATTTTCCTGTCATAGCGAGTTCTGCATAAAGCATTGGAGACATATGACCAGGATCGAGGAAGAAACGGTCACGTCCAACCCATTTGGGATTTTCAGGATCATACTGCATGAACTCTGAGTAAAGCACGTTAATAAAATCAGCACCACCCATCGCTCCGCCCGGATGACCAGACTTTGCTTTTTCAACCATTGCAGCAGCAAGAATACGAATATTATCGGCTGCAAGATTCATGACTTTGGTATCGTTCATAAAAAAAGATTGATTTATATATTTTTTAATTTTTCGCCAAATTTCCCGCGAATTTAATCATTTTTACTAAAATTAAAACATAAAAAGGAGCAGCAAATGCTACTCCTTCAAATTTTATCTATATTTCAAGATATTACGCTTTGAAATTAGGCGTTGAGAGTATAATACTCACAAGACTTTGCGCCCTTAACCTCAACCTCTACGTTTACCTTACCCTCGCGAGCAAGCCAACCGAGAGCTGCGAAGAAATCCGCGCTTGCAAGACCAGTCTCTTTCTTGAGCTTAGTCTCAGTCATTCTGCCATTAGCGTTCAACGCATTCCAAACGAGACCAGCGTTGTTTCCAATGTTGTTGATTTCCATAGTTTCTTTACTTTAAATTTGTAACTTTTAAGTTCTTAACGGATGCAAATATAGATATTTTTTATTTAGTAAGTCACTTTGTAACAAAAAGTTAACAATTCATCATATATCGCAATTAAAAACACAGAAACCACCTGTCACACTTGCAAAGGTTCTGTGGTGAAGATAATGATGACATATAATTGAAATCCAGAATTATTTATATATTTGCTCTATGCAAACAAAGAAATAAACCAGATATGAAACGTATTATTTTAACAATTCTGAGCATTTCTATGCTCCTGAACAGTGTCTCAGCATTTGCTTGGGGAGCCAAGGGACACGACATTGTCGCTGCTATCGCAGAACAGAATCTCACCCCAAAGGCAAAGAAGGAGATCAGCAAGCTCCTTGATGGAAAGTCAATTGTCTACTATTCATCTTGGATGGACAACATCCAGAACTCACCATATTGGGAGAACGGATACAATAAGACCAAGACCTGGCATTATGCAAATGTGGATAAGGGCCTCACTTATGAGACAATGGATAAGAACCCTGACGGAGACGTTCTCACTGCTCTCAATATGCTCACAAAGGAGATGACAGAAAACTACGAAAATCTCACTGACAGTATGAGAGTTGACTACCTTAAGATGATCGTCCATCTCGTAGGCGATATGCATTGCCCTATGCACGCAGGACGTCTTTCTGACCGTGGTGGAAACGGTTTCAAATTGAAATGGTTCGGCCAGAATACAAGCCTTCATTCACTTTGGGACAGCAAGATCATTGAATCTGCACGTACCTGGAGCTACACAGAGTGGAGAGACCACCTTGATATCGTCAACAAGAAATATAAGAAGGAAGTCGTAAAGGGAACTTACGAGGATTGGTTCACAGCCACAGTTTCCAATGCTGCTCTTTTATATGAGTATCAGGAGAATCTTGGTGATGAACGTATGAATCCATACCAGTACGTATATAACTTCTCACCAATGCTTGAAGAGCAGCTTCTTCTTGGCGGCTTGAGACTTGCACACGTCTTGAACTCGATTTTCTAGAGAATTACGACACCTTGACGAAAAATCGCATAATTCTTTGCTAAGGTGTGTTGATTCTACACACTCTTGATTGATTTTCTACACACCTTGACGAAAAATCAGCCATTTCTTTACCAAGGCCTGTTGTATATTTGCATACGACCCATACTAGAAAAATAGTCCGACTAACCACAATAATTAGTCGGACTATTTTTTGTCTGTATAGGATTACTGCTCGTCAACCTGATCGTCTGCGCCCTGAGGACCTGCCTGACCACCGCCGAACGGACCCTGACCTGCGCCTGGCTGAGGGCCAGCCTGAGCTGCCTTCGCCATATCCTCTGAAGCCGCGTGCCAAGCCGCCTCGAGCTCTGCGTTGTACTTGTCGATGTCTGAGATGTTCTGAGCCTTCACAGCATCCTGGAGTCTGTTCTTAGCCTCCTCGATTGCTGACTTCTTGTCTGCAGGAATCTTGTCGCCGTACTCCTTGAGGTTCTTCTCAGTCTGGAAGCACATACCGTCAGCGTTGTTGATCTTGTCGATACGCTCCTTCTCAGCCTGGTCAGCAGCCTCATTGGCCTTAGCCTCATCACGCATTCTCTGGATTTCAGCATCTGAAAGTCCTGATGAAGCCTCGATACGGATATTCTGCTCCTTACCTGTAGCCTTATCCTTAGCAGATACGTTGAGGATACCGTTTGCATCGATATCGAATGTCACCTCGATCTGAGGTACACCTCTTGGAGCCGGTGCGATACCGTCGAGAATGAAGTTACCGATGAGCTTGTTATCCTTAGCCATAGGACGCTCTCCCTGGAGTACGTGTACATCAACTGCAGGCTGATTGTCAGCAGCTGTTGAGAACACCTGTGACTTCTTGGTAGGAATGGTTGTGTTAGCCTCAATGAGCTTAGTCATCACACCACCGAGAGTCTCGATACCGAGTGAAAGTGGAGTCACGTCGAGAAGGAGTACATCCTTCACATCACCTGCGAGTACACCACCCTGGATAGCAGCACCCATAGCTACAACCTCATCTGGGTTAACGCTCTTGTTAGGAGCCTTTCCGAAGAACTTCTCAACTACAGCCTGGATAGCAGG
>JAFYVM010000060.1 GCA_017549145.1 Bacteroidales bacterium | reverse complement strand
TGTCCCCATTCAGAGATACAGTGTGCCTCATCCACCGCATAGAATGAAATCTTGATTTCCTTGAGCAAAGCCACATTTTCTGCCTTTGTAAGAGACTCTGGAGCCACATAAAGAAGCTTTGTCGCACCAGAAAGAAGGTCGCGACGCACTTCGGCAAGCTGAGCTTTATTCAAGGATGAGTTAAGGAAGTGAGCTATGCCATCATTTCCGGAAACAAAACCTCTGATGGCATCAACCTGATTCTTCATCAGGGCGATCAGCGGCGATATGACAATTGCTGTTCCTTCCATCACAAGGGCAGGCAACTGGTAGCACAAAGACTTACCACCACCCGTAGGCATGAGCACAAAAGCATTGTTTCCAGCAACCAAATGTTTGATAATGCGCTCCTGATCGGATTTAAACGAATCAAAACCGAAGAATTCCTTCAGTTTAGAATAAAGAACAGTTGAGTCGATTGTCATAACCGCGTGTTTAAGGCATACTAAGTTATGTCTTTTTTTTCAAATCGCAAAAAAATACACTATCTTTGCGCGGTTGCATTGGCAATAAATTTTTAACTAAATAAATAACAAACAATGAAAGCTATCAAATTTTTCGCAGCTGCTCTCGTAGTAGCATTCGCGGTATCTTGCGGCTCATCAGCTCCAAAGGTAGAGGTAGACGTAGAGCTTCCTACAGCTGCTGATGTAGATTCAGTAAGCTACCTTATCGGTGTGAACTTCGGTTCATTCATCAAGGGTAACAACTTCGCTGAGAACCTTAAAGAGCTCGACATGGCTCAGATCAAGAAGGGTATGGAAGACTTCCTTAAGGCTGAGGGCAACCCTTACGACCCAACATTCGGTGAGCAGTTCGATATCGACCTCAACAAGATGGGTGAGATCCTTAACGGTTACCTTACTAAGAAGACTGAGTACAAGAAGGCAGTTAACCAGAAGATTGGCGAGGACTTCCTTGCAAAGAACATCCTTAAGGAGAACGTAGATTCAACAGCTACTGGTCTTCAGTATACAATCGAGGCTCCAGGTGCTGAGGAGAAGATTACAAAGCAGGACACTGTATGGGTTAACTACAAGGGTACTCTCCTTGACGGTGAGGTATTCGACCAGAACGATTCAGTTCAGTTCAACCTTAACCGCGTAGTTCCTGGTTTCGCTGAGGGTATCTGCCTCCTCGGTGAGGGTGGAAAGGCAACTCTTTACCTTCCTTCAGAGCTTGCATACGGCGAGCACGGCAACCGCAACATCGAGCCTAACTCAACTCTTATCTTCGAAGTTGAGATCCTCAAGGTTGGTAAGTTCGTTCCTCAGGAAGAAGAGCCAGCAAAGAAGGCTAAGAAGTAAATAGCGACCTGCAAAGAGCAGGAATATCTGCTACTTTGACAACTTCAATGTTATCTGGAACGTTTTCCAGACCACTGAAGGATGAGACATAAATTTTTCGGTAGCCCAGACGAGCAGCCTCAATGATACGGCGCTCAGTCTGGGCTACTGGTCTCACCTCACCGCTAAGTCCTACCTCACCTGCAAAGCACACGTCAGACGGAATAGCGAAATCGAAATTAGACGAAAGCACAGCACAGACTACAGCCAGGTCACACGCTGGATCGCTGACCTTGAGGCCACCGGCCATATTCAAGAAAACATCTTTCACACCAAGCTTAAATCCGGCTCTCTTCTCCAATACTGCAAGAAGCATATTCAAGCGACGCACATCAAAGCCGGTAGCACTTCTCTGAGGAGTACCATAGGCCGCAGTGCTTACAAGAGCCTGCACTTCGATAAGGAACGGTCTGGTTCCATCAAGCATAGCACTGACTGCCACGCCACTGAGACCTTCCTCATGCATAGGAATCAACATTTCAGACGGATTGCTCACCTCGCGAAGTCCCTTTCCAGTCATTTCAAACACTGCAAGCTCCGAGGTCGAACCGAAACGGTTCTTTATACTACGAAGAAGACGATATGATCCCCTGTTATCGCCCTCAAACTGCAGAACAACATCTACAATATGCTCAAGGATCTTCGGTCCAGCAATACTTCCCTCCTTTGTAATATGACCAATCAGAATCACAGGGATACCTGTCTCCTTGGCAAATCTGAGAAGCATAGCTGCAGTTTCCTTGATCTGAGTTACCGAACCTGGCGAGGACTCGACATTCTGAGAAAACATAGTCTGGACAGAATCCACCACCATAAGATCCGGCATAATCGAACGAGCCTCTGCAATAATATTCTCCATCAGAGTCTCACTATAGATCAGACAGCCGGAATCATCGCCACCAATACGCGCGGCGCGTAGTTTTACCTGACGGGCACTCTCCTCACCAGTAACATATAAAGTCTTGAGCGACGGGCAATTAAGAGGGATCTGAAGAGATAGGGTGGACTTTCCGATACCAGGCTCACCACCAATGAGCACTAGCGAGCCTTCTACAAGGCCACCACCTAGAATTCTATCTACCTCTGCATTATTTAGAGATATCCTGTTCTCGTAAGTAGAATCAATCTCAGCCAACGGCATAGGCTTGTGGCTTGCTCCAGGCACAGACACAGATTGCACACCGGCCTTCTTACCCGTTGCTACAGTCTCCTCCACCATGGTATTCCACTCCCCACAGGCCGGACATCTGCCCATCCATTTTGCACTTTCATTTCCGCACGACTTGCAGAACCACACTGTCTTTGTCTTAACCGTTGCCATAACTTCAATTCATTACTCCCACAAATATAGGCACAAAAAAAGATATTGCTTCTATCGAAACAATATCTTAGGCAATTTCTGTTGCGTTTAATTACTCAGCCTTAACAGCGCAATCAACAGCAGCTGAATCGCAAGCAGCGCACTTAGTTGAATCGCAGCAAGCTGAATCGCAGCATGCAGTTGAATCACAAGCCTCAGTAGCCTCCTCTGCAGGAGCGTTATTGTTGCAGCAAGCGCAAGATGCAGCAGCGAACATAGCAGCTACAATTGCCAAAGACATAAATACCTTTTTCATAAGCCTAAATTTTTAATGATTAATAAAAAAACAATTTCCGACAAAGTTAAGCATTATTTTTTTCAAACGAGCAAACAATTTTGCTTAAATTTTCTCTACCTGTCTAAATTAAACACTTCAAGGCCATGGATTTTACCCGAATCTATATGAAATCTGAGGGCAGTTCTTACAAGATGAAAGCCTTGAATTCCTGCCGCTCCTGGGTTTAGAACCAACATTTCTCGCTTTGGATCCCTTACAACTTTCAGAATATGGGAGTGCCCGCACACGAAAATATCAGGTTTCAGTTCATCAATCAGCTTTCTGGCCTTTGAATCATACCTTCCCGGGTATCCACCGACATGAGTCATCAGCACTTTCAAGCCTTCACACTCAAAGAATCTATAAAGAGGATGCTCAAATCTGAGATCATAATTATCACAGTTCCCCGCAACTCCAAGAAGAGGTTTGAACTGTGCAATCTGATGCGCCAAATCCATACCTCCGCCAAAATCCCCGGCATGCCAGATCTGGTCCACCGGCTGGAGAAACTCCTTGAATTCCGGACTGAACACTCCGTGTGTATCTGATATCAAGCCTATATACATTTCCTTTATTTTCGTTAGCTAAGCAAATTTACTATTTTTGCACCTGCATACACAATAATTATGGAACTTTTCTACTCACAGGACATCGAGGGCGGCATCGTTCGCCTCAATCAAGACGAATCAGGACACTGCATCAAGGTACTCAGACATAAATGCGGTGACGAGATTTCAGTAATTGACGGATGTGGCACCCTCTATAAGTGCAGAATCACATCTGACAGCCACAAAGGAGTGGAAGCCATAGTACTCGAGTCACAGAACGACTGGGGTGGACATCCATATAATCTACACCTTGCCGTATGCCCTACCAAAAACAACGACAGGTATGAATGGTTCGCTGAAAAGGCATGCGAAATCGGATTTGACACACTCTCCCCTATCATTGGAGACCACTCTGAAAGAAGAATCCTTAAGACACCTCGAGTAGAAAAGATTCTTGTAAGCGCTGCCAAGCAGTCACTCAAAGCTGCAGTTCCAGTTGTGAACGAGCCTGTATCAGTAAAGGAGTTCATCAAATCAGAAGCTGAGTCCCAGGGACTAAAAATGATTGCCTATTGTTTTGAGGATGAAAGAGTTCCACGCAGAAGCATCCGCGAAGCTCTTGAGGGATATGACGGCAATCAGATTACTGTCATGATTGGTCCAGAAGGCGATTTCTCAAAAGAAGAAGCAGAAATGGCATTGGCTGCAGGATTCATCCCAGTTCACCTTGGGCAGTCACGCCTACGCACAGAAACAGCCGCGCTTACGGCTGCGGCTGCTGTATATTTTCACTGGATGAAATAATTATTTTCTGATTATCTCGATTGAATAATCAAGTCCTACTTTAATTATTGAAGAGGACTGACCTGTTGCGCCCTTCTCGAAAACAGGATCTATAATCAGGTCCACTGCAGACTTAATCTCTTCTGAAATTTCAGCAAATCTCTTTGGAGTTGCCTCACCGGAAATATTAGCCGAAGTAGAAACCAACGGACGACCAAAGCGCGACACAAGCTGCTGGCAGAAATCCATCATCGGGATACGGATACCCACCGTACCATCCTCTGCCACGGCATTTTCCGCAAGTCCCATAGCACCCGGATAAATAATAGTCATAGGCTTGTCATTTACCTCAACAAGCTGTACTGCCATCTCAGGAATCTCCTTCACATATCTGCAGATCATATCCAGATCGCTGGCAAGAAGTACAAGAGACTTGCTATCAGAACGTCTCTTGATCTCATAAACCTTTGCCACAGCCTCCTTATTGGTAGCATCACATCCGATGCCCCACACTGTATCTGTAGGATATAGTATCACGCCTCCTTTACGAAGTACCTCAACAGCCTTCTTAATCTGCTCAATCATAATTTTCTAAAATTTAATTTCTGCCACCACCGGATAATGATCCGAAAACTTCACCTTATGCACCTCGCAACTTTTCGCCTTATATCTATCAGGCACCAGCACATAATCAATACGAAGCATCGGCCACAAATGTGAATATGTTGCACCAAAACCAGTTCCACCCTTCACAAAAGCATCCTTTCTGCCACGGGTCATACGATAATATGTATATGACATAGGATTATCATTGAAATCACCGCAGACAAAGGCCTCATAAGGACAGCTCTCAATATCCGAGAACACCATATCAACCTGCTTCGGACGACGAGAAATAGACTTCTTCATCTTTGATCCAGTCTCCGCAAACACCTCAGCATCTCCGCGGAACAGTCCCTTTGCAAAACCGGCAAATGAAATGTTATAGCTTTCAAAATGGCAATTATATACTCTGAATCGGCGCTCCCCAATTCGATGATCTGTGTATATCGCCAGATTGGCACTCTTCTCAAACTTAATGACACCCTTATCTGAAACTGGGATTTTACTCAAGGTAACATTTCCAAAGGAGCCATATTCACCAGGGAACATATAGTACTCCGCATGGTAGTTCGGAAAGTGCTTACGGACATAAGACTTGACATTTCCATCTCTCAGATAGAATTCCTGCAGACATACTATATCCGCGTCCTGTCTCTTTAGATAAGCAAAAATCGAATCCACACACTGCTCTCTACTAGTCACTCCATCCTTCTTACTACTCAAAGAGAAACGTCCAAGGTTATATGATACCATCTTTATATCAGCATCAACATCCTCATACGACCCAGATGGGAACTGCACGTATCTATTCAGGAAGAATATACATGGAAGGAGAGCAAGCATCGGAATTATCGCTGCCTTTGACTTACGAATTATTGCCCAGACAAAGAGAATTATATTGGCTGCCAACAACGGGAAGAAGGCGATTCCGAAAAGCGAAATCATCCAGACCTTAGCAGGATTGATGACAAACGACAGGCACGAGATTCCAAGCAATATAGCTATGATAGCCATAGCCATACGCGAAGTCAAGCCGTAAAAGATACTCTTTATCGGCTTTTTCTTCTTCGAAATGCGTGATTGCTTCTTTTTTGTGCCTACTGCCATATTTCAATGGATAATTAGTCGTATCTGCTATAAAGCGTATGACGTCTCTTCCAATACATTATCAGGATAAAACCGAAAATCAGACCACCGAGATGAGCGAAATGCGCAATACCAGCTCTTGTTCCAAATACTCCCAATGCCAACTCTATAGCAGCAAAGATCAGCACGAACCACTTTGCCTTGAGGGATACCGGTGGAAAAAGAAGTGTAAGGATTGAATCTGGATAAAGCATTGCATATCCCATCAAGACACCATATATTGCACCTGATGCACCTACTGTAGGAGTAAAGAGAGACAAGCTCCAAACAGGGATCCTGTCAGCTCCAGCCTGAATACTTCTAGCCACTTCCTGTGCAAGAGCAGAAGCATCACTGAATGACAGTCCAAATGTTGTCAATGCGCTGCTATACTGGATCCACTGAATTCCCACATGCACCAGGGCTGCACCCAAACCTGTTACAAGGTAAAACAACAGGAACTTCTTTGTGCCCCAAACTCTTTCCAACACACTTCCGAATATGAACAACGAGTACATATTGAAGAAAAGGTGGCCGAATCCGCCATGCATGAACATATAGGTCAGCGGCTGCCAGATGCGGAAAAATGGAGACGCTGGGAAATATAGCGCAAAGTTCTCAAGCATGAATGATTCCTTGAGAGTTATCATTACCATTATCAATGCATTGATTATGATAATATTCTTTACTGCTGGTGGTAAGTTTCTCATTCTTAAAATTTCTTATCTAATTCGTCAATGGACATAATTGAAGTGATTCTACGTCCAGAAGCTGTGTACTCAGGATTCTCACAAGCAAAAAGCTGCTCAATCAATCGTTGTGCCTGAGCTGGATTTGTCAATGCCTCGCCACTCAAAGAGCCAAGTTTTGCAAACTTTGTAGCAAGATTAGTCACAATCATTTCAGGAAGAGCATTATAGTCCTCCGAGAGAATAAGCAACAAGTCCCCTATCATAGTCTGTACCTTGCCTGGCTCAGCACTATAGCCCTCTGGCACTCCATTCACAACAATTGTATCTGTTCCAAAAGGAGAGATATCAAAACCAAGGCTTGCAAGCATCTGAGAATGCTCGGCAAAAAGGCACATGCTCTCTACTCCGACCTGTACTGTTACAGGGAAAAGGGCGGTTTGAGTAACATGCTCATTCTTCGAAAGCGAACCTAGGAAGCGTTCATAGAGAATACGCTCCATCGCGCGGTTTACATTAATAACCATCATACCACTCTGAGCTGTGGTTACAATATATTTTCCCTGAATCAGAAGAACCGACTTGCTTGGCGCGACCTTATCCTCGAAGAGTTTTCCATAATCATCACGTTTTTCCACGTAGCTTGATGTATGATAAGCACTTGGAGTATAATCTGGCGTTGCATTCGGTACCTCCGGGAACGAATTGAATGAGTTATCAAATGCAGGTGCCTCCGATGGGAATCCATCGTTATCAAACGGATTGAAAAGAGGATCTGTGAAAGCCTGCGGCTCATCAATAGGGCGGAATTCTCCGAAATTCTTACCGAAAGCAGGAATATCCGGAACCCCCTCTCTATCAAAGTCAATGCTATCGCCAAAAGAGTTCTTTCCGAGCGACTGCTTGATGCAAGCAAAAAGAGTCTGGAAGATTACATTATCATCCTCGAATTTGATCTCAGTCTTAGTAGGATGAATGTTCACATCTATTGCCTGAGGATCAATTTCAAGGTAGAGGAAATATGTCGGAGTCACTCCTTCCGGAATGAGATTCTCGTATGCCTTCATCACCGCCTTATGCAGATACGGGCTACGGAAATAACGTCCGTTCACAAAGAAATACTGGTTACCAAGTCCCTTCTTAGCTGCATCAGGACGGCCAACATATCCAGTAACCTCCACAACGGATGTCTGCGCATGAATATCCACAACATCCTTTGCAACATTGGATCCAAGGATATCCTGAATCCTGAATTTCAAAGACTTAGCAGGGCGAAGCACAAAGACATCCTTGCCATTATGTGTAAGGGTAAAGCCCACACCCGGACGGGTAAGAGCCACTCTGGTAAACTCAGAAACGATATGTTTGAACTCTACATTGTCCGACTTAAGGAACTTACGTCTTGCCGGCACATTGTAGAAAAGATTTCTTACAGAGAAGTTTGCACCCACAGGAGTTGCAACCTCTGCCATTGATATCTGCTGCGAATCTGCAAAGTCCACCTGACATCCCACCTCGTCTTCCTCTCTACGTGTCTTAAGTGTAACCTCAGCCACCGCCGCAATAGATGCCAAAGCCTCTCCGCGGAATCCGAATGTCAGAATATTATGCAGGTCTTCAGCTGACTGGAGTTTTGAAGTGGCATGCCTCTCAAAACAAAGGACAGCCTGATCCGGTGACATTCCACATCCGTTGTCAATCACCTGGATAAGAGTCCTTCCAGCATCCTGGATTACCACAGTCACCTGATCTGCTCCAGCATCCACCGAGTTCTCCATCAACTCTTTAACCACGGATGCAGGTCTCTGAACGACCTCTCCCGCGGCTATCATATTTGCTATATTACTAGGTAATATCCTTATATCCATACTACTTACTCAATGCTTCCAAAAGAATCGGATAATACCTTACTATCAAAAAGATGACAGCAAAAAGAAGGAATGTAGTAACCATTCCAATCACTTTCTGGTTCTTGCCGATTTCCTCTGTGCGGGAATAGTTTCCGTCACGAAGGCTACCCTTGATGTGCTGTCCTGGCACATACGGCTTACCTGCTGCCTCTTTGCTGTGATCACCGAACTTACGACGGCGCTCCTCCTTCTCAGGATCATAGAAACGAGGACGGTAATTGAACTTCCTCACTTCCTGTGTACCGAAAAAATTAAAACTAAATCCCATATCCAAATGTTTTGAAAATTCGTTTTTGTCTGCCCCCGCCATGACACACGGGTGCTAAAAGGCAAATATACGCAAATTTCATGTGCTCTTGCACGTGAAGTCCGAAAAATGCACTAATTTTGGGGATATCAACGAAAATATTTAGAGACTATGGATATAAGAATCGGTAACGGATACGATGTTCATGCACTTGCTGAAGGACTGCCACTATGGCTTGGCGGAGTGCAGGTAGAGAGCCCAATCGGATGCATTGCACACTCAGACGGAGACGTGGCCATTCACGCATTGTGTGACGCATTGCTCGGAGCATTAGCTCTTGGAGACATCGGAAAGCACTTCCCTGACACTTCTAACGAGTTCAAAGGCATCGACAGCAAGATTCTGTTGAAGCGAGTTATGGAGCTATTGGAGGAAGAGGGCTGGTCTGTAGGCAATGTAGACATCACAATTGCAATGCAAAGACCTAAACTGGCTCCGTACATTGTGCCGATGAGGGAGTGTTTAGCTTCCGTTATGGGAGTACCGGTTTCTGCGGTTTCGGTCAAGGCAACAACCACTGAGAAACTTGGATTTGTAGGTCGCAGCGAGGGCTGTGAGGTTTATGCTGTGGCATTGTTAACAAAAGCATAATAGGTGTTAGCCACGCAACGTTTTTCATAACCACCTACTAATCAGTACATTAAGCATCCAAAGGTGGGCGTTTTTCCCCACCTTCACACAGTTAAAACCATGATATTCAACAACTTACGCGCGACGCTACCGCTACTGCTGTTATGCATAATATCCTGCAACAGAGTTGGAGATGGATTTACACCGGAAGAACTTGCTTTGATCAATGGAGCAGACAGCATAATGAGAGTACTCACTATTGATAATCCTGCAGACAGCGCAGTTCTAAGAACACCATCAAGAGACATTCCGACAGAAGCACTGACATCAGCAGACTTTGAGCGTCTTGCAGAACTGATGCTTGCGACAGTCAACCATCCATCACAGGATGGTGTAGGCATTGCTGGACCACAGGTAGGAATCAACCGCAGAGTTGTTGCTGTTCAGAGATATGACAAGGAACCTGTTGAATGCAACGGTGTAGTTGACCACCCATTTGAAGTTTACCCGAACATACGAATCGTATGGGCATCCGACTCATTGATTCCCGGACCGGAAGGATGTCTTTCAGTTCCAAATCAGAGAGGCGTCGTGATGAGATCACCAGAAATTGTAATTGAGTATGCCTCAATGAATTCCACAGATGAAGCCACTATGATCAAAGATACTGTCAAGGGCTTTACAGCTGTAATTTTTCAGCACGAAATCGACCACCTCGACGGCACACTCTACATTGACAGGCTCTAGAAACTATACCTCAACGACAAGCACGGTATAGCTCCAAAGAGAGCCTCTCCACCATAGATAAATACAGATCTGCCCTCCATGGCAGCACCCACTGCTGGTCTTATATCAAGTGAGATCTGCAGCGGGAAGTCGAAGGTGTATTCCATACCAAGCTGTGCTCCGACAGCAAGATAGCCGCCGATCCACACATATCCAAGCTTTACAGCAGGACCGGCATAGAATCCCCACTTTCCCTTTTCTGTCCATTCAGGTTGTGCATACATGAAGTTATATGCCACGGCAGCGTTCAATCCCTTGCCAAGCAGCTGCATACCTGCATCAACCTCGACAAAGTCAGACTTCGTACCCACATTGTGCTGATACGAAAGTTGAATATCATAACCGCCCCTTATGCCTAGAGCCTTTGGCTGAGCAAACGACACTAAAATTGAGGAGAAAACTACAATTATGACTAAAATCAATCGTTTCATTTGGCTAATATAGAATGTTTTGTTCATTTTTTTACAAAAAGTTTTGCATTTTAATAAAACATTCATACCTTTGCAATCCCAAAATCAAAAAGGGAAGCCAAATTGAGATATGGTGTAATGGTAGCACTACAGATTCTGGCTCTGTCAGTGAGGGTTCGAGTCCTTCTATCTCAACAAAGTTCTTAATCATAATGGCGGGATAGCTCAGCTGGTTAGAGCGCATGATTCATAATCATGAGGTCCCCAGTTCAATCCTGGGTCCCGCTACAAGAAAGCACAGCACATCGCTGTGTTTTTTTCGTTTATATATACTTAAGACACAGCCCCGCAGGGGACAGACATTACGCGACTGCCACCGAAATCTTGCTTTCAAGGTGGCAGTTGTGGTAATGGATGTAAGTGAGCGAAGCGAACGGTGGCTTGAGGGTATATAAACAGATCACTCAGTGATTTCCAAAAGCTTTCTTGGGTACAATGCGATCTGACAAAAAGGATTAGAAGGAGCCACATAGTGGCGACTGAAACATCCTGGGTCCCGCTACTTAGAAATCAAGCACTTACGAATTTTTCGTGAATGCTTGATTTCCCGCGAACACCGCGTGAACACCAAATCTATTTATTTCATTTAGTTTTCATTATTTTTCTCTGAGCTTCTTTATCTCTCTATCGAAGTCGCTCTCCAGCATTTCCATCTCGCGCTGGCGATAAATTTCAAACTCTTGCTCCGCTTTTTTGATTGCTTGAGCGTGCGACACCGTTCCTTTACCTATCAAGACTTTTCTCTTATGAGCAGTTATCTGACCATCCAGAGCCTCAATCCAATCCTTCATCGTCATCGGATTCATCTCCAAGGCCTGGAACTCAGCAAAGTCCAAAAATCCGGATACGAGAAGATTGAGGCGCTGTAACTCCAGTTCTGAAAGATAATTCTTGGCAATCTTCACATCGTCCTTGGTAACATAGTTACCCTTGAAGTTAGTCATACCAACGAACGGCTTTTCATTATCCACACGATTATAAATAACCTCCGCAGCCGTATTCTCATGAACGGCGTAGTGCAGTTTATTCTGCACAGTCGCAAAGAATGTCTTCGTCATATCACTGCGAGGATCATAGTCGACTGCAGTCGCATAAATATCTGTCACCTGCTGATAGAAATTGCGCTCACTGCTGCGGATATCCCTGATACGCTGCAAAAGCTCACGGAAATACCTGTTTCCGCCCTGCTTCAACCTCTCATCATCCATAGCAAATCCCTTCTGAATATATTCATGAAGCCTCTGCGTCGCCCATCTACGGAAACGCACAGCAACCTGAGACTGAACACGATAGCCAAGAGCGATGATCATATCGAGATTATAGTGGACAATATTTCTCTGCACTTGACGGTTTCCTTCCTGGCGAACCGTCAAGAAATCCTTGACAGTTCGAATCGGATCCAACTCCCCATCCTTGAGAATATTCTCAATATGCAGGCTGATATTCTGCTTCGTGGTATCGTAAATC
>JAFYVM010000059.1 GCA_017549145.1 Bacteroidales bacterium | reverse complement strand
TGTGCATGGATATAATTTATACTACATCCATTCTCAAGCATATGCATATAATTCAATCGTTCTGCATAGCCGTGTTTCTTGTACTTTTTAGACATAACAAAACCCCGAAAGTTTTTTGTCTAACTTTCGGGGTTCATGTCACTTTGCTAGCCGGTCTTTTTTGTTTTAGTTCTTCTTTACAGGGTCGCAGGTAAGTCCCACGCCGAGTTTCTTGAATATCTTTCTATCTACCTCGCTGAGCATTACTGTCGAGTGTACCTGGCAGCCGTCAAGTTTAGGAAGCTGCTCAAGTGCTTTTCTGCAGTTCTCATCCTGATTGCTGAGCATTGAGATTGCCACGAGAACCTCATCTGTGTGAAGTCTAGGGTTACGTCCGTGAAGGAAGCTGACCTTGGTCTTCTGAATAGGAGCAATCATTTCCTCAGGAATAAGCTTGACATCGTGAGCGATTCCAGCAAGATACTTTGTTGCATTTAGAATCAATGCTGCGCTAGGGCCGAGAAGTGAACTTGTGCGGGCAGTGATGATAGTGCCGTCCTTGAGCTCGATTGCTGAGCATGCAACTCCGTCTGCACTCTTTCTTTCCTGAGCTGCTGTAGTAGTCTTACGATAGTCAGTAGTGAGTTTTGCCTGCTTGAGGATGAGTGCTATCTTGTTAACCTCGTTTTCGTTGTCGCCCTTCTTTGCAAGGTTGCAGAGTGAGTCGTAGTAGCGTCTTACGATTTCATCTCTTGCAGCATCGCAGCAAACATCTTCGTCCTTCAAACAGAATCCGATCATGTTTACACCCATGTCAGTAGGGGATTTATATGGGCTTTCGCCATAGATTCCCTCAAAGAGTGCATTCAGAACCGGGAAGATCTCAATGTCTCTGTTGTAGCTTGACGCGATTTCCCCGTAAGCTTCCAGATGGAATGGGTCAATCATGTTGATGTCATTAAGGTCTGCTGTAGCTGCCTCGTATGCGATGTTTACAGGGTGCTTAAGTGGGAGATTCCATACTGGGAAGGTCTCGAACTTGGCGTATCCTGCCTTGCTGTTTCTCTTGTTTTCATGATAGAGCTGGCTCAAGCATACGGCCATCTTTCCACTACCAGGACCAGGAGCAGTAACCACTACGAGAGGTCTTGTGGTCTCAACATAGTCGTTCTTTCCGAATCCTTCATCAGAGTCGATGAGGGCTACATTGTTAGGGTAGCCTTCGATAGTATAGTGGTAATAAACCTTGATTCCACCTCTCTCAAGTCGCTTTCTGTATGCGTCTGCGCTTGACTGACCATTGTAGTGAGTGATTACGACGCCACCAACATAGAGACCGATGTTCTCGAACTCTCCCTTAAGGCGGAGTACGTCCTCATCATAGGTGATTCCAAGGTCACTGCGAACCTTGTTCTTTTCTATGTCAAGTGCACTGATGACAATGATAATCTCTGCCTCATCCTTCATCTGGAGAAGCATCTGAAGCTTACTGTCAGGCTGGAAACCTGGCAGTACTCTGCTAGCATGGTTATCGTCAAATAGCTTTCCTCCGAACTCGAGGTAAAGCTTGTCTCCGAACTGCGCGATGCGCTTTTTAATCTGTTCAGACTGTATCTTTAGATACTTTTCGTTATCAAATCCCGTTTTCATACGGGACACAAAGATAAGTTTTCTTCTTTGACTCTGCAATAGGATTATTAAAAGTCTTTGTCTTTTATTAGAGAATGATTACATTTGCGAATATTTTCCTGCTTGATAATATTATATGGATACAATTGATAATAAGGTCACTGAGGTAACAAGTGATACATCGGCAAATCCGGAGACAGAGATGTTTGCGTATAACTTCCGAGTAAAGCTTGAGAATGGTGAAGATTTGAAGTTTAGAGTGCCGTCTAATGTGATTCTGATGGACTCACCTTTGAAAGGATATAAGAGCGCTAATGGTACTCGTCCGATGCTGGATACTACTAATCGCTTGGTATATAGCCCATTAGATAAGTCAATCTGGCGTCGCATGTTGATTTTCTGTGGAGCTAGCCTTTTAGTGGGACTTCTGATTGGTGCTGGAGTTATGTTCTCAATCGGCAAGGTTTCTACTATCTTTGATCAGAATCCAGGAGTGCCTACAGTAACTGAGCAGGAGGAACAGGTAGTCGAAGAAGTTGCCGAGGTAAAAGAAACAAAAGAAGAGGTTGCGCCAGTAGAGGCTAATGCTGATAGTGCAAAGGCTGAGGAAAAACCAGCAGTTGAGCCTGTAAAGGCAACTGCTGTTCCAGATGAAAAGGTTCAGGCTGCTGTTAAGTATCTCGAAGAAACTCCTGTATGGAATAGGACAGCAATGGAAGAGCATGCTGCTTTGAAGGGTCTTTGGGATGCACTTAACACTCGTTCATTCAGAAAAATTCTTGATAAGAAGTATGATTGTCTAAATGGATCTGCTAAGTTCAAGCAGTTGAGAACTGTGGCTAAGCAGTTGACATCAAAGACATGGACCTCAAACTATACCAGTCCAGGTGATGAGGATATTACTATTGATCCATATATCAAGAAGTTGGAAGCTCTAGCAGCTCCTGCAAATTAAAGAAAAGCTAATATTGGTATAATAATATAATGTGGCTGAGGCGACAATTTTGTGTTGCTTTAGCCACATTTCTTTTATTCGAATAAAAATTTTATACAATTCGTCGAAAAATTTTAAAAATAATTTTTATTAGGTGATTTGTATGAAATTGATTATAAACTATAAAAATAGATAGGTGTTATCTTTTATATTGTAAGATAATAACGCGCTATAATTACGTTTTGTAATCGAATTTTCGTGATTTTCGTACCTCAAATCTGACATTTCGTCAAAATATTGATAAAAATATTTGCGTAATTCATTGAAATGTAATACCTTTGCAAACGAGTTGATCAGAGAGTTGTTCTGTAACTCTCACAACTTATTGGTTATTAGTTTTAGTGTTATTAATTATGTGGTTAGGATGAGAGACCTCACGTGAGTGACGACTCTCATTTTTGTTTTATATAGTACCGTGAACTATCTTTGCATTATGGAAATCGGAAACAAGAAGATAATACTTGCCAGTGCATCACCAAGAAGAAGGGAACTTCTCGAGGGAATGGGACTGCAATTTACTGTTGATACTAAGAATTCTTTCGATGAGGTGTATGATGAGTCTACACCGAAGGATTTGATCCCATCTGTACTTTCTAAAGGTAAATCATATGGCTTTCATTGTGATCTTGAGGATAACGAGATCTTGATTACCTCAGATACTCTTGTACTTTGTGATGATGTTGTCATGGGTAAGCCTCATTCGTATGATGAGGCCGTCCAGATGCTCCGTATGCTTTCCGGACGTTCGCATAAGGTCATCACGGCAATCACAATACGCGACAATAAAAAATGCCGTACCGCAAGCGATACGACATTCGTGAATTTCAAACCTCTGTCAGAGGACGAAATTAATTTCTATGTTTCCAACTATAAACCGTTTGATAAAGCCGGTGCCTATGGTATCCAGGAATGGATAGGTTATATCGGAATAGACCGTATAGAAGGGTCGTATTTCACTGTGATGGGCTTCCCGGTTCACTTGGTTTATAGTGAGTTACAATATTTTCTTGACTAAGCCGAACATATTGTAAGGCATATATCTGAATGGAAGGTCAATGAGGTTGCCTGTTGCGATGATTGATCTTGTGTGGCTGAATGCCTCAAAACTCTCCTTATCGTGATAACGCCCCATGCCAGAGTTCCCGACTCCTCCAAACGGCACATTTTCATTTGCGATGTGCATGATTACATCGTTGATACATCCGCCGCCGGATGAGGTTCTGCGTATCATTTCCCAGCCTTTGGACTCCTTGCCGAAGTAGTAGAATGCCAATGGCTTTTCGCGTGAGGTTACGATGTCGATTACCTGTTGCTCGAAAGATCCTTCGCTTTGCTCAGGATGACATGGGGATACATCAGGGCGGATGGTGATCATCGGGAAGATCGGACCAAAGATTTCCTCGGTCATGACAGGGGAGTCGAGTGCTACGTTCTCAATAATGGTAGGTTCGATAAATCTCTCCTGAGCATCTGTTCTGCCTCCGTAGATAATGTCTCCGTCTTTGATATAGCTGCTGACTCTTTCAAATGCCTTATCGTTCACCATGCGTACATAATGCTTGTCTGCCTTGATGTCTTCTCCATGGAGTTCCTTGATTGCCTTTGCGAATTCTTTTACAAATGCGTCCTTGACAGCCTCATGGATGAGGATATAGTCAGGGGCGATGCATGTCTGTCCGCTATTGAGAGTTTTTCCCCACGCAAGTCTTTTAGCCGTGCGCTTGATGTCTGCATCTTTGTCGATGATACAAGGGCTCTTTCCGCCTAGCTCAAGTATGACAGGAGTTAGATATTTAGCTGCAGCGCTCATGACCTTTTTGCCAAGGTCTGGGCTTCCTGTAAAGAAGATGAGGTCCCATCTCTGCTCAAGCAGGGCAGTGTTCACTACTCTGTTTCCTTGTACAACAGCTACATACTTCTCATCAAATGTTTCCTTGATCATGTCTTCTATGACCTTGGATACGTTTGGAACGTATGGAGATGGTTTTAGTACTGCTGTGCAACCTGCTGATATAGCTCCAACCAGAGGATTGAGCAATAGCTGGACAGGGTAGTTCCAAGGTGAGACGATGAGTGAGCAACCAAGCGGCTCCTTTACAATATAACTGCGTGAAGGGAAAAGCTTGAGCGGGCTGCAAGCTTTGCGTCTTCTTGCCCATTTGCATACGTTCTTGATATGTGAACGAATTTCGCTCTTTACGATGCTTATCTCAGTCAGGTAGGCCTCTTCATATGACTTGTGGAGGTCTGTCCAAAGTGCTTCTGTGATACGATCTTCCCATTTTTCCACTGCTGCAAGGAAGTTCTTCAACATCTGCTTTCTGAACTTAATGTCGAGTGTGGCACCTGTGCTGAAGAATTCTCTCTGCTTGCTGTGGATTTCCTGTATTCTGTTTGTTGGTGTATTTTCCATAATGTCTGTATTGTCCTCAAAAGTACAAAATACTTTGCGTATTACGCATTTTTTCTTCCTGTGAAGTGATCCATTGCGTGGTAGATACCGATAACTTTTCCGAAGAAGAAGTCAAAAATGCGAGTTGGCAAGAGGAACTGCCAGAATCTGATGAAGTGGAATCCGAATGGAATACCGCAGAAAGTCTTTTCTCTTTCAATGCCTCTGAGAACACGCTTTGCAACATATTCTGGCTTGAGGATAGGGATGATTCTGGACTTTACTCCGTCGAACATTCCTGTATTAATATAATAAGGTGCAACTGTCGTGAAATAGACGTTGCTCTTTTTTTCCTGGAGCTCGATTCTAACAGAATCAGACCATCCGATTGCAGCCCATTTACTAGCTGAGTATACTGACATCTTCGGGTTTGATAGCATACCACCTGCAGAGGCGATGTTGCAGACGCAGCCCCTGTTTCTCTTGAGCATATCAGGAAGCATTGCACCAGCTACAAGCATAGGTGCGATTGCATTGATGTTCATTGTTTTGAAGATTACTTCCGGCGTAATCTCATCGAATGTCTTGTTGCTTGCGATTACGCCTGCACAGTTAATGAGAATATCGATTTCTCCACACTCGGCTACAGTCTTCTTGTATGCCTCTGATACGATCTGAGGGTCTGCAACGTTCACAATATATCCCTCGACTCTTCCGTATTTCTTGAACTCGGCTTTTGTTGCCTCGATACCAGCCTCGTTGATATCCCATATAATAAAGCATTTTGCACCTTTCTCAAGTGCCATGCGTCCCATAATCTTGCCGATTCCTGAAGCTCCTCCAGTGATGAGGATGTTCGAATTTTGTAGTTTCATATCTTTGTCTCTTAATGTTTCCGTTTTTGAAAGGGTTGCAAAGATATGTCAATAAAAATGCCGACCACTATGAGTGGCCGGCAATGCCGTAAAACCCCGAAATTAGTTGCTAATCGCTAAAATCTGTGGTGAAATTTCGTGGATGTGTGGTGAAAATTTAGAATTTTCTCTTGTAATCCTGTACGTCGAGCTCCCATGTGCCCTGCACTTTCATAACCATCTGAACAACCTCTCGTACGCTTCCGCTTCCGCCTGGTCTAGTGCAGATATAGTCGGCTGCTTCGAGTGCCTCTTCCACAGCATCAGCTGGTGCAACTCCGAAACCGCAATGCTTCATTACTGGCACGTCCGGAAGGTCATCTCCCATGTAAAGGATTTCCTCAGGAATCAAGTCGTACTTGCGGCAGAAGTCTTCAAAGTCTTCTATCTTGTCGCGTGATCCAAGGTATACATCTTCAGGGAGAATGCCGCACTGAATGAAGCGCTTCGGAATGCTTTCGGAGCGTCCGCCAGTGATGATGCCAAGACGGTATCCGTGCATCGATGCCATTCTGATGGCAAAACTATCCTTAGAGTCGAATGTTCTGTAAAGTTCTCCATTAAGATCGGCTAGAATGCCACCATTTGTGAAGACTCCATCAACATCGAAGAGGAACGCTTTAATACCTTTAAGAACGTTTTCCATAAGTGAGTGGGATTATGATTTAGCTCCGCCGCCGAAACCTCCCATAGGGAATGTTGCTTTAGGCTCTCCTCCGAGAAGGATCTGTCCGTTCTGACTTTCGTATTTATTGATGTTGTCCTGAAGAGCGAGGAAAAGTCTTTTCGCATGCTCTGGAGTCATGATGATTCTATTGCTGACCTCTGGCTTTGGAAGTCCAGGAAGCATTGTTGCGAAATCAATGATGAATTCGCTATGAGAGTGAGTGATGATTGCAAGATTTGAATATGAACCCTTTGCTACATCCTGTTTCAGCTCGATGCTGAATTCTTTTTCGTTTGCCATAGTATTCTTTAATTAAAGTTATTATCGTAAGTACTGATATTACAAAGTTACATAAAAATGTTAACTTTGACCGCTTAAATTCTAATACTTATAATTATATGAAAAAACATTCATTGGGACAGTGGCTTTTTGCAGTGAGACCTTGGTCGTTTCCTGCCTCTGCAATGCCTATTTTAGTGACTCTTGCATATCTGTTTTGGACAGGTGCTGAAATGAATTGGGGCTTCGGAGTCTGGGCTCTTATCAATATGGTTCTCTTTCATGTCGCCGGTAATGTGTGGAGTGACTATAACGACTATAAGAAGTCTGTTGACAGGGAAGATACTACGGGAGCGACAACTCTTACTTCTGGTATGTTCCAGCCCCATGAAATCAGAAACCTTGCAATTGGTGTCTTTGTCGTAGCTGCTATTGGAGGTGTTGGCCTTGTACTTCTTACTGGTCTTCCTTTGCTTTGGATCGGACTTGCTGGTGCTGTCCTTACTCTACTTTATCCTGTGCTTAAGTACAATGCTCTTGGAGACCTTGATATCCTTTTGACATTTGCCTTCCTTCCAACCATCGGAACAGCCTTCGTTACAACAGGTGCAATTGACTGGAGTGTTCTTTTGATTGCTCTTCCTGTAGGTCTTATTACAGACGGTATTCTTCATTCTAACAATACGAGAGATATGGTTCCTGACAAGAGAGCGGAGATTAAGACTCTTGCCATGGGACTTGGTGCAAAGGCTTCTGCGGTAATGTATTCATTTGAAGTACTTTTTCCATTTGTATGGGTTATTGTATGTGTGGCGATGAAGCTTATGCCTTGGCCAGCATTGGCAGCTCTGGTTGCTTTCCCGATTGCTTTGGGATGCAGCAAGACAATGATGAAGTCCCCTGAAGAGGGTGCGGAACTCATTCTTGATCTAGACCAGAAGACCGCACAGCTTCAGATGGTATTTTCATTGTTGCTTTCTATTGCTTTTGTGATTTCAAAGTTTGTGTTCTAAGATGACTCGAGAGGTGTCAATGAAGAAGTTAGTTGTCGGAATTGTTCTGGCGACTGTGCTCTGGACCATAATGTTCTCTCCGTGGACAGCACCACATGTGAACTTCTGGGTGATGATGACATGTTCTGCTTTATCATTGACTCTGTTCACTTGTTGGGCACGTCCGGGTTGGTGGAAAGAAATCTCTTTCGGTGCCAAGGATATCTTCTGGGGAGTGGTGCTTGCAGCAGCTCTATGGGGTGTATTCTGGCTTGGAGAATTCTTCTCTACGCTGCTATTTGACTTTGCTCGTCCTCAGGTTGATTCCATATATGGAATGAAGGAAGGGGAGAACCCTATTGTGCTGAGCCTGTTGATGTTATTTATCATTGGACCAGCTGAGGAGATCTTCTGGAGAGGATGTGTTCAGAACCGTTTCTCTGCACGTTGGACTCCAACAATTGGATTCATCGTTACGACTTTGGTATATAGTCTCGTGCATATCTCGAAGTTCAATTTCATGCTTATCATGGCAGCCATGGTTGCAGGAATTGTCTGGGGTCTGGCATATAGATTTTTCCCTGAAAGATTAGGTGCCATAATTATCTCTCATGCACTTTGGGATTGTGCAGTGTTTATCTGGTTTCCGATAATGTAAATAAAATAGGCTATCTCGCCGGAAATGTGTATATTTGTACGATATTGTGCTTATTGTGTCAGCACGATATCGTACATTTTGTGTTGTTAAACCGAGAATTAAATAGTAAAAAGAATATATAAAGTATGGAACTTCCTGCAAAGTATGATCCTGCCTTGACGGAGGATAAATGGTATGCCTATTGGCTTGAGAATAAGTTTTTCCACTCGGAACCAGATGAGAGAGAACCTTATACAGTCGTGATTCCACCACCAAATGTGACAGGTATCCTTCACATGGGTCACGTGTTGAACAATACACTTAATGACGTGCTTGTACGTAAGGCAAGAATGGACGGCAAGAATGCTTGCTGGGTGCCTGGTACAGACCACGCTTCTATCGCAACAGAAAATAAGGTTGTACAGAAGCTTGCAGCTGAGGGAATCAAGAAGGAAGACCTTACACGTGAGGAGTTCCTTAAGCATGCTTGGGAGTGGAAGGAGAAGCACGGTGGCATTATCCTTAGTCAGCTTCGTAAGCTTGGTGCATCATGTGACTGGGACAGAACAAAGTTCACAATGGATCCTGATCTGAGCGATGCAGTTATCAGCACATTCGTATATTTCTACAACAAGGGATATATCTATAGAGGTGTCCGTATGGTTAACTGGGATCCAGTTGGTCTTACTGCAGTTTCTGATGAGGAGGTAGTACACAAGGACACAGTCAGCAAGTTCTATCACCTCAGATATTTTATCTCTGACGGCAACGGAAACCCTACAGACAAGTATATCATCATCGCAACAACTCGTCCTGAGACAATCATGGCCGATGCTGCAATCTGTATCAATCCAGCAGATGAGAGATATGAGTGGCTTAAGGGTCAGAAGGTTCTTATTCCATTGATTAACAAGGAGATTCCTATTATCGAGGATAGCTATGTTGCAATGGACTTCGGTACAGGATGTCTTAAGGTTACTCCTGCACACGACGTGAATGACTATGAAATCGGAATGCGTCATAACCTTCCGGTTCTTGATATTATCGATGACCATGGTCGTCTTAACGAGAAGGCTCAGATCCTCGTAGGTGAGGATAGATTCGACGCTCGTAAGAAGATCGTTGGAATGCTTCAGGAGGCTGGTAACCTCGAGAAGATGGAGAATTATACTTCTCCAATCGGTTACTCAGAGAGAACTAACGCTGTTATTGAGCCAAGACTTTCAATGCAGTGGTTCCTCAAGATGGATGAGCTTGCAAAAGATGCTCTTGAGTCAGTTGAGAGCGGTGCTGTGAAGCTTATTCCAGACAAGTATCGCAACACATATCGTCACTGGATGGAGAACGTTCGCGACTGGTGTATCTCTCGTCAGCTTTGGTGGGGACAGCGTATTCCTGCATACTATCTTCCTGATGGTCAGGTAGTTGTTGCAGAGACTGCAGAGGCTGCTCTCGAGCAGGCACAGAAGATCAACGCAGCCTATACCGCTGAGGATCTTCGTCAGGACGAGGATGTACTCGACACATGGTTCTCATCATGGTTGTGGCCAATCTCTGTATTTGATACTTATAAGGCAGGTCACCCCGAGGCAGAGCCAAATGCTGACCTTGCTTACTACTATCCTACAAATGACCTCGTGACTGGACCAGATATCCTTTTCTTCTGGGTAGCACGTATGATCATGGCAGGTAACGAGTTCATGAATGATGTTCCTTTCCGTAATGTATATCTTACAGGTATCGTTCGTGATAAGCTCGGACGCAAGATGTCAAAGACTCTTGGTAACTCTCCAGACCCACTTGATCTTATCGCTAAATATGGTGCAGACGCAGTACGTTTGGGTATGCTTCTCTGCAGCTCAGCAGGAAATGACATTCTTTACGATGAGTCACAGATCGAGCAGGGACGTAACTTCAATAACAAGGTATGGAATGCATTCCGTCTCGTAACAGGATGGACTGTAGATGCAGCCGCTGCACAGCCTGAGGCTTCAGCAGTAGCAGTGAAGTGGTTCGAGAACAAGCTTAGCCAGGTGGTTGAGACTGTTAACGATCATTTCGCTAAGTTCCGTATCTCTGATGCGTTGATGACAATCTACAAGTTCTTCTGGGATGATTTCTGCGCATGGTACCTTGAGGCTGTTAAGCCTGCTTATGGTGCTGGTATTGATAAGGTTACATATGATGCAACTATCGGATTCTTCGATGCTCTATTGAAGATGATCCACCCAATCATGCCGTTTATCACTGAGGAACTTTGGCAGAATATGTCAGAGCGTCAGCCAGGTGAGACAATCATGACTCAGCGTTATCCACAGGCTAAGGCTTATGATGCTGACTTTATTGCAGCATTTGAGATGGCATGTGAGGCTGTAGCTGGTGTTCGTAACATCCGCCAGAGCAAGGGACTTTCACCAAGAGAGGCTCTTGAGCTCAAGGTGAAGGGTGCATTCCCAATGGAGGTTGCTCCAGTTGTGACTAAGCTTGCTAATGTAAATATTGGCGTTGCAGAGGGTGATATGTCTGCAGCTCAGCGCTTTATGGTTCGTACAGTGGAGATGTTCGTTCCAATGGAAGGACTTATCAATGTGGAGGAAGAGATCAAGAAACTTGAGACTGACCTTGCATACTACCAGAAGTTCCTTGCTTCTGTTCGTGGTAAGCTTTCTAACGAGCGTTTCGTGGCAAATGCTCCTGAGGCTGTAGTAGCAGTTGAACGCAAGAAGGAGTCAGATGCTCTTTCTAAGATTGAGAGCATCACTGCATCGCTTAATGCATTGAAGAAATAATGATGAGATCTGAGCTTGAACTGGATGTCCGTTATTACGAGACAGACCAGATGGGCATAGTTCATCACTCTAATTATATAAGGTATTTTGAGTGTGGACGTTCGGATATGATGGCTAAAGTCGGCCTTCCGATTGATGCAATTGAGAAGGCCGGAGTTATGCTTCCGATTGTAGCAGTGGAGTGCAAGTATCGCAGACCGGCATTGATGGGAGATAGAATCCGCATCGTGTCGATTATAGATACACTTCCGACAGCTAAATTGGTTGTTAATTCTGAGATTTATAACCAGAAGGACGAGCTGCTTTGTAAGGGATCAGTTACACTTGGATTCCTTGATGCGGCCACTCGTCGCCCTATCCGCTGTCCAAAAGACCTTGTAGCAGTTATTGAGAAACACATGAATCTGTAGATCAGCTGATGATATCGATTAACAGCCTTACAGTCGCATACGGCGGCTTTACATTGCTAAACGACATCAATTTTCACATAAGTGAGAATGACAAGATAGGTCTTGTCGGTAAGAATGGTGCGGGTAAATCTACCATTCTTAAGCTTATTTGTGGTCTACAGAATCCTACATCCGGAAAAGTAGCCGTTCCGAGTGGCGTAAAGATAGGCTACCTGCCTCAGATTATGGAGCACCACAGAGGTCGCAGCGTAATTGATGAGGCTATGACGGCATTCGCAGATATGTTCGCTCTAGAAGATGAGCTTGAGCGCATAACTCTGGAACTTTCTGAACGTCAGGACTATGAGTCAGATGAATATCATAACCTTATTGTTAAGATGAATGAGGTTAATGACCATCTGTCCTATACCCGTTCAGATAATCCACAGGTTGTAGCAGAGAGAACTTTGCTCGGTCTTGGATTCAAATATGAGGAGTTGCAAAGACCTACTGAGACCTTCAGTCAGGGTTGGAACATGCGTATTGAACTTGCCAAAATCCTTCTTTCCAAGCCAGATGTTCTCTTGCTGGATGAGCCTACAAACCACCTTGATATTGAATCAATTGAGTGGCTTGAAGGCTACTTGAAGGATTATAAGGGATCATTAGTACTGATTTCTCATGATAGAAAGTTCCTTGACAATGTGACTAACCGCACTGTAGAGATTATGGTGGGTAGGATACATGACTATAAGGTGCCTTATAGCAAGTATCTTGAGCTTCGTCGCGAACGTCTTGCTCAGCAGCAGGCTGCATATGAGAATCAGCAGCGAATGATTGAGAAGACTGAGGAGTTTATCGAGAAGTTCCGTTATAAACCGACAAAATCCAACCAGGTACAGTCACGCGTGAAGCAGCTGGAGAAACTTGAGCGTATTGAGGTTGATCTTGAAGACAGATCAACTCTCGCTGTCAAGTTCCCGCCAGCGCCTCGTTCTGGTGATATCGCATATAAGGGTGTCGATTTGAGGGTCGGCTATGGAGAGAAGATTGTCTTCTCAGATGCACAGATCGAGGTTCGTCGTGGAGAGAAGGTTGCGCTTGTAGGACGTAATGGAGAGGGTAAGACAACCCTTATGCGTGTTATCATGCGTGAGCTTGAGCCGAAGGATGGTGAATCCAAGATCGGTCATAATGTGAATATTGGCTATTATGCTCAGAATCAGGAAGATATACTTGATAAAGAGGATACGGTATTCGGTACATTGGACCGTGTAGCAGTGGGCGATATCCGCACAAAACTGCGTGATATTCTTGGAGCATTCCTCTTCAAGGGAGAGGATATTGACAAGAAAGTTGCTGTTCTAAGTGGTGGAGAACGTGCACGTCTGGCTATGGCAAAATTGATCTTGAAGCCATATAATCTGCTTGCACTCGATGAGCCTACCAACCATATGGACATCCGATCAAAGGATATTTTGAAACAAGCTTTGAAAGCGTATGATGGTACATTGATCATTGTATCACATGACCGTGATTTCCTAGATGGTTTGGTTGACAAGCTCTATGAGTTCCGTGATGGAAAGGTGAAGGAACATCTTGGCGGAGTACAGGAATTCCTTGAGCGTAGGAAACTCGAGAATCTTTCTGAGCTGGAAAGACATAATAAAGAGGTGTCTCAGGAGAAGCCGGCTGAGGTGATTCAGAAGAAGGAAGAGGCTAAGCAGGAGTACCAGGCACAGAAATATGTATCTAAAGAAGAAAAGAAGATAAAGAATCGTATCTCATTCTTAGAGAAGAAGATAGAGGAGTATGAAACTAAGATGGCAGAGATTGAGGCGAAGCTTATGAGTCCGGGTCCGGAGGATGATGTTATGGATTTGACCCGTGAGTATCTGGAGAATAAACGTGAGTTGGATTATAAGATGGAGGAGTGGTCTGATCTCACAGAAAAATTAGAGCAATTTTAGTTTCAGATAAGGCATTGCCTAACGTAAAATAGAATTTCTAATAAGTAATATATGGAAGAGAAGAAAATGCAGTATCTGTTTGGAATGCATCCTGTGTTGGAAGCAATCAAGGCAGGAAAGAAATTTGACAAAGTTCTACTTAAGCAGGGGCTCGAGGGACCTCAGTTTAAGGAGCTCATGGATCTGATGAAACAGAATGAAATTCCGTTTCAGTTTGTACCTGTTGAAAGGTTGAACAGAGCTGTAAGAGGTGCTCATCAGGGTGTGCTTGCATATATTTCTGAGATAGAATACGTTGATATTGAGCAACTTGTGAACAATGCCCTCGGACGTTCAGAGAATCCTCTTCTCGTGATTCTTGACGGAGTAAGCGACGTCCGTAACCTTGGAGCAATCGCTCGTAGCCTTGAGTGTGCAGGTGGTCATGGCATCATCGTGCCAGCTAAGGGTGGTGCTGCTATCAATGCAGATGCAGTGAAAGCTTCAGCTGGTGCTCTTATGAGAATGGATACATGCAAGGTTTCAAATCTTCGAGTTGCTGCTTACTATCTTCAGCAGAGTGGTTTCAGACTTATCGCTGCAACTGAGAAAACTGATAACCTCATCTACGATGTAGACATGACAGGTCCGTGCGCAATCATCATGGGATCAGAGGGAAAGGGTATCTCACAGTCAATGCTTGACCTGGCAGATGACAAGGCTGCAATTCCAATGGCTGGTGAGATCACTTCACTCAACGTATCTGTTGCTTCAGCTGTCCTAATGTATGAGGCTGTACGTCAGAGACTTGGAAAGTAACATAATCTTATGTTCGTTCTAGATTCACACTGCGATACTCCGTCTGAAATAATCAGAGGAAGAGACCTTTCAGGGGGTAATAATTTTGGACACGTCGATTTCCCTAAGCTAAAACAAGGGGAAGTTGACGGTGTTTTTTTTGCTTTGTATCTTCCAGCAAAGTTAGATTCAGACCCCATTTTAGCCCTCCAGTATGCGCAGAAGCTACTTTTTGCTACTAAAAAGGCCGTTTCTAAACTCTCTGAGAATTTAATATTTGCGACGAACTGTGCATCTGCACACAAAAATAAAGCTGACGGAAAGGTTTCAATCTTCCTTGGACTAGAGAATGGAGCCCCTTTATCACCCAAAAGTGACTGGAAGAAGATACTTCTTGATTTTTACAACGAAGGTGTTCGCTATGTGACTCTTTGTCATACAGGAAACAATGAGATCTGTGACTCATGTGCTCAAGCTACTCCTAGGTGGAATGGACTCAGTCCTTTCGGTAGAGAAGTGGTGGCTGAGATGAATCGCTTGGGAATCCTTGTGGATGTTTCACATATTTCCGATGCAGCATTTTATGATGTGCTCGAGTGTTCAACCAAGCCTGTTGTTGCTACTCATTCATGTTGCAGAGCTCTTGCTGATCATCCACGCAACATGACAGATGATATGATTCGTGCTCTTGCAGCTAAAGGAGGAGTCATTCAAATCAACTTTTACCCACTCTTCCTAGATTCAAAATTTGCTAAGGAGTTGAATGAATCTGAGCTGATGGAGAGGGGAGAACTCATTGAAACAGAGTATATTAGCGATCCTTTTAATCTTGAAAAGAGGCAAGCGTGGGGTGAGGTTCTTCGTCAACTTAATCAGATGGAGCGACCTTCGTACAAGCTTATTGCAGACCATATCGATCATGTGGTGTCACTCGTTGGAGTGGATCATGTAGGTGTCGGATCCGACTATGATGGTATAGCTGTAACACCTTCAGGAATGGAAGATATCTCGATGATGCCAAAGCTTTTTGATGAACTTCGCGCAAGAGGATACTCTGAATCTGACTTAGAGAAGATTGCTTCTGGCAACTTCTTCCGAATCCTCGGATAGTGTAAAATGTAACATATTGTAAAACAACGGTTTACAAGAAGTGCGTGCCGCCAAAGGGGAGCACGCACTTTTCGTAAGTTATTGTGTGATAGGGGGTTGCATTTTACGTTTTGCGGAGAGTGTTATGCTGGTTTTTTGTGGTGGGTGACAACGATGCCAACTGCAATCATTATCAGTGCAATACCTCCAATTGTCTTAGGACCAAGGTGCTCATCAAGGAATAAGCCGCCTAGAATAACAGCTGTGAGTGGCTGAAGGGCTCCTAGTATTGATGTAAGGGTAGGTCCGATGCGTCTGACAGCCTTAACACCAGTGAAATTCGAGACCATAGTTGACCATAATCCTAGTCCGAAGATGTACATCCAGAGTTTTCCATCTGTCACAATGCTGATCTTACCTTCTACAATAATACCGGCAATTATAAAGTAGATTGCACTTAGAAGCATTACCCAGGTTGTGAATTTCACGACTTCAATCTTATCTGCCTTCACCTGTTTCATTACTACATAGTATGCAGCAAATGAAATTGCTGAAATCAGGGAGCAGGCGAGTCCAAGTTCTGTATTTCCACCTTCCACAATGAGGCCTTCTCCTGAACTCATGAGGTATACTCCGAAAATGGATAGGGCAATGGCTCCAACATTGATCCATGACTTGTCTTCGCCAAAGAAAATCATCATTGTCATAGTGACAATTACAGGATACATAAAGTTGATTGTTGACGCTACACCGCTGGCAATATTTGCGTATCCGATCAGGAGAGTTATAGAGGTAATTGCTCGAAGAGCACTGAGCAAAGCTATCTTCCAAGCCTCATCAAAAGATGAGATTCGAAGTGACTTTTTCTTACACAAAGCATAGATGACAAGTACTATAGCAGCTACCATCCAACGGTACGAAAGTACATCAAAATTGGACAGTCCGGCAGCTATAAGTCCGAGGCTGAAGAGGGGGGAAAAACCGAATGAAATCGACGAAATAGCGGCATAAAAAATGCCGTTTAAGGTGATTCTTCGCTTCTTTTTCTCGTATCTTGTCAAAATGTGACTCATTAATGTGCTTATTTGTACAAGTGTTTATAAATCAATATGTTATAATCTCAATAAATGTGTTTTATGGTTTACAACGTTGAATGTAACAAAAATGTTAACTATATAAACAAAAATGTTTTATTATCTAATTATCAGTCATTTAGCTCTTTTTCGAGTTTTTTGAATATTTTATACAAAGCGGACGATGCAAAGCGCTCAATATTGCGTTTTCTGTCACTGTTAAAAGTCAGCTTGTAGGTCTGAGTTCCGCTCTGTGAGCTCACTCCGATCCATACTAGTCCGACAGGTTTTTCAGTCGATCCGCCACCTGGTCCGGCGATGCCGGATGTTGCAACTGAAAAATCAGTTCCTGTCAGTTTGCGAACTCCTTCCGCCATTGCTCCGACACATTCGCTGCTGACAGCTCCGAACTCCTTGATAATTTCAGCTGGAACTCCAAGTACTTCCTGCTTCACACTGTTTGCGTATGAAACGACGGAACCAAGGTAGTATTCAGATGAGCCGGCCACGGAGGTGATCATAGAAGCAACCAATCCTCCTGTACAAGATTCGGCTGTGCTTATAGTCTTTCCGTGCTGTTTTAACAGCTTACCAATGCAGTTTTGCAAAGTGTCATCTTCGTACGAGTAGATGACATCGCCGATAATGCCCTTTAATTTGGCTATTTCGGCCTCAATCCTTTCTTGCTGGGTAAGTGCTTCACCATATGCAGAAAGTCTTAAACGGACGCCAGTAAGCGCGTTTGGAAGGTAAGCCAGATGTATATCTTGAGGCAAAGCATCTTCCCACTCTTCAATTCTTTTTGCAAGAGCAGATTCCGCGATGCCATAGGTCATTATTGTTCGATGTGTGATCTTCTGAAGATCGTTGTGAGTGCAGATGTCCTCAATGACGTCTTTCAGGGCCCCTAGAGCCTCAAACGGAACTCCAGGTAGGGCATATAGCGTCGCAGGGTGTCCAAAGCGCTCAGAAGCGAATCTAAATACCATTATCGGGGCAGTACCCAATCTGTTTGGAATGACTTCGCAGATTTCTGGGACAAGTGCCTGTGCGCGGTTGATGTCAAGTACGTCTAGTCCTCTGCTATGCAGAATGCGATGAATGATGGCGAGCTGCTCCTCATCTTCTTTCCATCCCTGTGCACCAGACAGTTCCGCAAGAGCTTTTTTAGTTATGTCATCCTTCGTGGGACCGAGGCCTCCAGTGACGATGACAACTTCATTTCTGGAAAGCTCTGCTTCAAGAGAGGAGATGATAGAGTCATGGTCATCTCCAATTGACAGCATACCTGCTACCTTTACGCCGCAAGCATTGAGTTCGCGTGCTATGTGGGAAGAATTTGTGTCTACAATCTGACCAATGAGGATCTCATCTCCGATTGTACAAATGCAGGCACGTGTCATGTTTACTTCTGGTTTTGTTTGCTCGTTTCTAGATATTTGATGATTCTCTTTACCAAAGATGGTCCCTCAAAGATAAATCCTGAATAGATTTCCACCAATGAAGCTCCTGCGTCCAACATATCCTGAGCCTGTGCTCCTGACATGATTCCGCCAACGCCGATGATTGGGAGCTTGCCCTCAGAAATCTTGTTGATATATCTTACGAGTTCAAGGTTCTTCTTGTGAACTGGAGCTCCGGACATTCCGCCGTTGCCAATTGCATCGATCTTTTCAGGAGTGAGGCTGTCAAGTCCTTCGCGGCTACGAGTCGTGTTGCCGGCTACGATTCCGTCAATTCCAGAACGAAGACAGTATTCCACGATTTCATCAAGCTGCTCATGTGCGAGATCAGGTGAAACCTTCAGAAGGATAGGACGGTACTCATCGTAGTACATTCTCAAATCCAACAGACGGTCAACGATGTCTGAAAGGAAGGAGATATCCTGCAGAGCAGTAAGTCCTACGACATTTGGACAAGATACATTCACGACGAACATATCAACCAGATCGTAGAGAAGTGCAAATGAAGTCTCATAGTCTTTAGCCGCATCCTCGTTGATGCTGCTGGTATTCTTGGAGATATTTGCTGCAACGATTACTTCCGGGCGTACCTTCTTGAGATGCTCGACTGCATTCTTGACGCCCTTGTTGTTGATACCAAAGCGATTGATGATAGCCTTATCTTTCGGTACTCTGAAACAGCGTGGTTTTGGGTTTCCATCCTGTGGCTTAGGTGTAAGCGAACCGATCTCCACGAATCCGAAGCCGAAATTAGCCATTTCGTTATAGAATTCACCATTCTTGTCAAGTCCTCCAGCCAATCCGACAGGGTTCGGGAATTTGATTCCGAATACCTCTTTCTCGAGAGTTGGGGATTCCTTGCAGTAGATGCTTCTGGTGATCTGCTTGGCAAAAGGAATATGCCTTAAAATGGCAAGAGTCTTAAAAATGATGTTGTGTGCAGTTTCAGGATTGAAGCTGAATAGTATTGGCTTTAATATATGCTTATACATATCGTTGTAGTTTATCTTCACAAACTTACAAAAAAAATAAAAAAAATGCCCATCGTGTGGGCACTTTTCTATAATTCTTGAAAACTTCCGTCATCAAAAAGTACAACAATCTTTGATACTTTTCTCTGTTTTACAGGAGTTTGCGTTACGTTAACCATTTCTTTCAATGAACTCAAGGCTGCAAGATCAACTGGAGCTTCAGCTTCTGGCTGGGTTTCTACTGTTTCTAAAGTGACCTCTTTCGGCTCATCAGTCTCATATACATCATCGAAAAGAGATGAGTTATCTTCTTCAAAAATGATCGTACCGTCAGGAGTTGGCTTCTCTCTCTGCGGCTGCTGAAGATCGTACATTTTACCAGTGCCGAGCATAAGCCAGTTCATATTCAGGTGAGGGTAGCCTAACATGATTGCCTTGATGAAATCATATCCTGGTTTATTACGACCTGAGAGAACATGAGAAATATTTGCCTTACCAATCTGGATAGTGCTGGCAAATTGTGCCTGAGTTATGTTCTCAGCTGCAAGAAATTGCTTAAGTCTGTTATGCATAAAATGTAAATTAAATTTTTACAAATGTAAATAAGTATTTTCAGATATCCAAAACTTTTTTGTGTTTAAAGTTGTATACAGTAGGGGAGTATAGAGAGATTTTAAGTTATATAAACGCTTTAGATGAGCAATATAATTACCTGATAATTCATACTATAAATATAAAAATATTGTGTTTGAGACCGCCCTGGAGCGTATTTGTGTAGATAATTACCTAAATATTGATTTCTATATAACAAATAACTTGATATAAAAATATATAATTAACTGATTTTAATAGAGATAAATAATCTTAAAAATTACCATAAGAAAAATTTATTATACAGATGTAGTATATACAAAAATAAACCACACTCCCTGATTAAATAGTTTACAGATTTACAAATGTAATCACAAGGTTTTCTTTTGTTGATTACATTTGTATATAGAAAACGGTTAACAAATTTGAATTTTCAAAACCGCTATAATTTGCGTATTTTTGCAAAGAGTAAAACATTTGTACGAATTTGAGAATTATACGATGATACCAGAAATCAGAATCGAAGACTATAATTATAACCTCCCAGATGAACGAATTGCTAAATATCCTCTACCACAGAGAGATGGATCAAAGCTCCTCCATTATAAAGATGGTAATGTAACTGAGAAGAGATTTTCAGAAATTGCTTCCCTCCTGCCAGAGGGATCAATTATGGTCTTTAATGATACTAAGGTAGTCCCAGCCAGATTGCATTTTCAGAGATCTACTGGTGCACATATCGAAATTTTCTGCCTTGAGCCAGTCCAGCCTGAGGAGTATGTGACAATGTTTGCAGTCACCGACAGGTGTCGTTGGAAGTGTATTGTAGGTAACGTTAAGCGATGGAAAAATGATACGCTTAATCTATACAATCCTGATTCAAATGAGGAGGTTACTACCCTTGCATTAAAGGCTGATCTGATTGAGAGACAGGGAGAGACTTCCATTGTAGAATTCTCGTGGGAAGGTGGACTTCCGTTCTCAAAAGTACTGGAAATTGGTGGTTCAATTCCAATTCCACCATATCTTAACAGGAACACAGAGGATGTGGATCTGGAGCGTTATCAGACTCTTTATGCCAGATTCAGAGGCTCTGTAGCAGCTCCAACTGCTGGTCTTCATTTCACTGAGAATGTGCTTCAGGCAATTCGTGAACGTAATATTACTACAGAGACTGTATGCTTGCACGTAGGAGCTGGTACATTCCTTCCTGTGAAGAGTTCGCTCGTTTCTGAGCATACGATGCATAGAGAGCCTTTTGTAGTTACTCTTGACTTCTTGGAGAAATTGCTGTCTAAGACAGGTAAATTAGTGGCTGTGGGAACTACTTCGGTCAGAACTCTGGAGTCCTTATATTATGTAGGTGTAAAGTGCATTGAGACTGGAGTACCAGCTGATGTAGATCAGTGGGATCCATATAGCAGGGAGTACTCATATACACTCGATGAGTCTTTGTCTGCTTTGGTGGATTACCTCAAAAAGAATAACATGAAGGATATTCAGCTTGGTACAAGAATCATCATTGTACCAGGTTATCAGTTTAAGGTAGTTGATGTCCTTGTGACTAACTTCCATCAGCCACAGAGTACCCTTCTTCTGCTTATTTCAGCTTTCGTAAAGGGCGATTGGCACAAGATCTATGACTTTGCTCTTGCTAATGATTTCCGTTTCCTAAGCTACGGAGACAGCTCAATTCTCTTCCGCGAGTAAACGCTGATTCAGCATCCGATAACAGAGGTTGCAGTAGTACGGTCAATATAGCCGGTGAATCCTTCTGGAGCTTTATAAAGCTTGACAAAGATGCCGCTATGGATGCATTCCAGCTGTTCTAGAGCGGCTTCATCTACATGACCATCTCCGAGTACGGTGTCTATAGTCAGATAGCCGACTCCAAGTGATGTTATGTTCTGGAAGAAATGTGTTCCCTGGCTTGGCTCGATTCGGTAGCCAGGAATAGCTGTTTCCACAATCATCTTTGCCTCAGATATGTCACTCCATGCTACAGGTATACCTAGCCATGGATCAGATGAACCCCAACGGCCCGGGCCTACAAGAAGATATGACGCACCTTTTTCACGAAGCTGTTCGTTTATGCGCGAAATCTCCTCAGCCATCTCGCTGGTGTGAGCGCTGTCAAAGGAATCAGATGGCACGCTCAGGATATAATCTATGTGATCAAAACGACCAGAACCCAATGCTTTTGTTGATTTTACAAACACCTTCTGCATTGTCTCAGTCACTTTATCGATACAGATCTTCTCATTACCAAGAACTTCACAAGCCGGACGTACCTGAAGTAGTTTCAATACCAGCTCGCTGCCTTTTGACTCAGGAACAACATCTACTGCAAATTCGATTTCAACCTCGCACATGAGCTCTGCCTTGCATATTGACATGATGTCTCGCAGCATCTGTGCAATAGGGAAGCGACCATATCTGAGAATAGCATCAAATGAGATAACTCGTGGACCATTTGTTGTGATGCCTGGCACCATTCTATTGTTCTCAACACTGAATGTCGATGCAACTAGCTCCGGATATGGGAAACCAGGGAGCATGTCTGATACTTTAGCATATTCCAGATTGATGGTTTCATTACGAGAAATCTTGAATGCTCCAGGTCTTAAGTCAAGAGCATACATAGATTTCTGAGTATCTCGAAGAGCCAGTTTCGGATCAGAAAGCTGAAGAATCTTCTTAGGGAATTTCGGGTTCACCCTTAATGAATTACCTCCGTCCACGACAATCTTACCGAGACCGAAAGCAAAGTCTATAATACCATCCTCCGGCTTTTCACTTCCGATTGGATAGTAGTTTACTGAGCGTGCAACTCCAGACATCATAGGGTAGTAAAGTCCATTATGTTCTGTACCGCAGATACTCTGGATTACAATGGCCATCTTTTCCTCGCTGAGGATGTTTGCAGTGGTGTTGATATATGCTCTGCTACCGCTATAGAATACAGATGCATACACGCTCTTGATTGTCTTCTCCAGCATTCGGAGCATCTGGTCCTTGTTCTCAGCAAACGGAATCATATAGGTTGAATAGACTCCTGCAAATGGCTGGTAGCTGCTGTCTTCAAGCTTTGAGCTGGAACGGATTGCAAGCGGAGATGTAACTGTATCAAGATAGATTCTTAGCTGCTCCACCAGTTCGTCTGGAAGTCTGGATGATACAAATTCGGAAAGCACCTCTTCGTCAGTAATATCTGAGTCGATGACGTATTGGAGGTCGTTCTCCAATATGAATTGATCGAAATAGTCTGTAGCAACTACGATAGTACGTGGTATGGATACATGTACTCCCGGATACTTCGCAGAAAGCAGGTGCTTATAGATAAGACTGTTCAGGAAGGCAAGTCCTCTGGCCTTACCTCCAATGGAACCTTCTCCCATTCGGCTGAACCAGATATATTTATCATAGTTAGTAGCGTCAAAATGTGCAATGACGCCTCGGCTGGTCAGAGTGTGGTAGTCGTGAATCTTCTGGCAGACGTATGAGCGGATTTCTGCTAGTCCGGAGAACTGATCCTCACATGCGTTTTTCAGACGCATACCGAGAGTGAAGAGGCCTCGGGCCATCAGCCAACGTGAAAGCTTATTCTTGGATGCGTAGTCCATAAGGACGTGATCAGGAACTTCTCGCATGAGTTTTTCCAGGTCCTTAAGGTTAGAGGCACGACCATATTCTATGTGGTCTGAATCTCTGAAAACAAAGTCTCCAAATCCGAATTCATCCTTGATGTAGTCTGATAGCTGGAGCATCAATGTCTTCGAGTATTTCCTTAGGAAACCTACGTTAAGTTCCTCTGCAACAGTTGATATGCTTTCTTGTGATGACTGAAGCAAAATAGGAAGCTTGTCATCGTCTGCCTTGATATGTTTGACGAATTGGATTCCTGCGTCAGGGCTTTCTGTGCCTGGAGCATCGTCCTTATGAATAGCAAATTCCACATCAGAAATAACTCCAAGAAGGTTGGATTTGTACTTCTCGTACAGATGCATTGCGGCATCTAGATTCGTTGCCAGGAGTACTTTAGGATGTGAGCGTTTGCGGAATTTCTGCTGCTGCTCATTGAGGGTTTCTTTCAAGAACTCTGCGCCTTGCTTCAAGATCATCCTGTATAGCTCAGGCAGATATGTCGAATAGAATCTCACATTGTCTTCCACAAGGAGGATGGCCTGAACACCGACTCCGAGAATATCGTTGTCGGCATTCATCTTGTCCTCATATAGCTTGATGATCGCTACAATCAGGTCGGCGTTACCCTGCCATGTGAATATGTAATCGACTGAAGAAGTGTCAATGAGTGTCAGTCTTCTATGAATCTCTTTTGAAAAGTGAGTCAGAAGAACGAACGGAATATTCTTTTGTGCAGCCTTCAGGTCTGTAGCGAAACGGAAGATATCTTTATCTCCAACGTTGTACATGCAGATTACCATGTCGATGTCCTTCTCATGCTCGAGCATCTGGTAGGCCTGGGCTGAGGTTGTGCACCATACGAATTTTGGAGGAGTACTAAGGTTCAGGTCCACATATTCCTTAGAGATCTGAGCCTCAATCTGCCCATCTTCTTCGAGAATGAATGCGTCGTAATGGCTGCATATCATCAGAATCTTATGGACTCTGAATTTGATAAGTGACTTATAGTCAGTTCCTCTAAGTTCCTTTAGAAGGATGGGCTCCTGTATGTTCATATTATTTTCTTCTTCTGAATTCTGCAACGGTAATAGCTGTTGCTACAGCTGCATTTAGTGACTCAGATCCAGGGGAGTCTTGTGGGTAAGGTGGTATGTAAAGTCTGTCAGAAACAAGGGCCTCAACCTCATTTGAGATTCCATTGGCTTCGTTGCCTATGACGATTACTGAAGGTGCCTCAGCTCCATTGTCGAGCTCCCTTTCGTACATATTCTTACCATCGAGGAAAGTACCAAAAATCTTTCCATCAATTGTGCGTATCTTTTCGAATAGTGCAGGAAGGTCGACGTAGTGCATCTTTACTCTGAAGATTGCACCCATTGTTGACTGGACAACCTTAGGGTTGAATACGTCAACAGTGTCTTTAGATGCGAATACGGCTTCGATTCCAAACCAGTCTGCGATTCTCAGAATGGTTCCCAGGTTACCTGGGTCGCGAATGGCGTCAAGTGCCAGATATAGACCGCCTTTCTGGAGAAGTGGCATCAATACGGCAACATCATTGATGATTGAATCCGCTGGTTTCTTTACAACTGCCAGTACTGGTGATGGGGAAGAAAGAGCTGAGATTCTGCTCATGGCATCTGCACCGATATCCTCTTTACGATATACGTTTTCCACATCAAAAGGCGAGTCTGATGCCTCTTGCACCATTTTCTCACCTTCCACGATAAAGAGCCCGCTTTCGTCTCTGAACTTTTTCTGCTGCAGAGCCTTTACGCGCTTTATTTCATTATTAGATATTGCCATATAAAAATACTTATCATACAAAGTTACATTTTTATTGAGTTACATATAAATAAATTTGGCGAAAATTTTGAGAAACGGGCACTTTACGGTAAATTTGCATTATAACATAGATGAAAGTCGCTTATAGAATATTATTATTCGCCTCTATTATTTTGGCAGCGCTATCCTGCAGCACTACACGTGTGTTGGAGGATGGTCAATATCGTCTTGCCAAGAACAAGATAAAGATCGAGAACAGCAAGACTTTCAACCCTTCCATACTTGATCCATATCTGAAGCAGAAGCCGAATTCTTATTTTATTTTCGGTTGGAATCCATTCCTGAACATATATAACTGGAGTACAGGAAAAGGAAATGGATGGGATAAGTTCGTACAGAAAATTGGAGTTGCTCCAGTGGTGTATGATCCTGATATGGTCGATAATTCTATTGAAAACCTCAAGAACCATCTTGACTATCTAGGCTATTATCATTCGGATATTACCAGCAGTATTGCCGTTAGAAAGAAAAGGGTCAATGTGACTTATAACGTAAATCTCGGAAAGAGATTCCCGATTAAGGAGATTACCTATAAGTTGCCTGATAATGCGGAGTTTGCAGAAAGCTTTTTTGCGGATACTGCAAATCTCAGCGTAAAAGTGGGAGATTATCTTTCTGAGGCTGCACTTCAGACAGAGACAGAAAGGTCGAGCGCCTTTCTTCGAAATAAGGGTTTCTACAATTTCAATAAGAACTACTATTTCTTTGAGGCAGACACGCTTGCTATTAAAGACTCTGCACTTCTTCAGCTTACCATTAACGAGTATACAAGAAATGAGACTCCGAAGGATGCGCAGCCGATCCGCAAGTTCTACATCAATGATGTAAAGATCACGTATCCAAACACTCTGAAGTTCCGCAACGATATCCTTAAGGAGCTTACTACAATCACTCCTGGAGATGTCTATAGTGCAGATGAGGTAAGCAGGACTTACTCGCGTCTGGCAGCCTTGAAGGTCTTCAGCAGCGTAAATATCGGTATGACTCCTGTGGATACGAACCTCGTGAATTGTTCTATCTCATTGGCTCAGTCAAAACTTCAGGGATTCAAGTTCAACCTTGAGGCCTCAGTCAACTCTACCGGACTGTTCGGTGTGTCGCCTCAGGTGTCATATTATCATAAGAACATTTTCAAGGGAGGAGAGTGGCTCAACCTGAGCTTCATGGGTAACTTCCAGTTCAAGTTCAAGGATGCCATCCGTTCAAATGAGTTCGGAGTTTCCGGCGGACTTAGTTTCCCTAAGTTCTTCCCGCTTCCATATCGTCATTTTACAGGTGCGATTCCTCGTACTGATGTGAATCTGTCGTATAACTATCAGAGCAGACCTGAGTACACCAGAAATATTATTTCTGTGACCTATGGCTACAACGGAAACTTCAAGAGGAAGTTCTTCTATCAGGCCTATCCGCTCCAGATGAATGTGGTGAAGTTGTTTGATCTGGATGATAAGTTCTACAGCTCATTGGTGAATGACCCATTCCTTCGTAATGCCTACCAGGACCACTTTGACTTGGGTTCAGGAGCTATCCTATACTACACAAACAATCCGGAGAGTACACCTAAGGTTCCTCATTTCTACAGCCGTTTCCAGTTTGATATAGCCGGTAATATGCTTAGCGCTTTCAAGCCTCTGATGAAAAAGAGTGCAAATGGCGAAGGCGTGATCTGGAACACACCTTTCTCTCAGTTCGTGCGTGGTGAGCTTACTCTTAGCAAGACATGGTTCCTTGGTAAGCAGAGCAAGCAGTCGATTGCTACAAGATTCCAGGCCGGTGCCGGTTATGCCTATGGAAACTCTACTTCGCTTCCATTTGAGAAGCATTTCTATGCTGGTGGATCTAACAGCCTTAGAGGATGGCAGGCACGTACAGTAGGTCCGGGACTTTCGCCTAGAGATACTTCATTCGTTATCCCTAACCAGACTGGTGATATGAAATTGGAGGCAAATATCGAGTATCGTTTCGATATGTTCTGGAAGGTAGCAGGAGCTGTGTTTGTGGATGCCGGTAATGTATGGGCATTGAAGGCTGATGATACTCCGGAAGGACAGGCTTCTCTGTTTAAGGTGAGCGATTTCGGAAAGAGTATTGCTGCCAACTGGGGAGTAGGACTTCGTCTTGATTTCAGCTTCCTCTTGCTTCGTCTTGATCTTGGTATGAAGATTCATGATCCGGCACGAGAGCAGCGCTGGGTTAATCCAGGTCAGTGGCTCAAGCGTGACAATTACGCCCTACATTTTGGTGTGGGATATCCGTTCTAGCGAACGGATAACACCTCCAGTCACTTCGTGACTTACTTGTAATATTTAGGCCAAAGAACTTCGAGACGTGAGCGGAGGGATTCCTCTTGCTTATTCTCTGCCGGCTCATAGAATTTCCTTCCGGATAGCTCTTCCGGCATGAACTCCAAATCTGCAAAATGTCCTGGATAATCGTGGGCGTATTTATATCCGTCAGAATATCCGAGATCTGCCATCAGCTGTGTCGGAGCGTTTCTCAAGTAGAGGGGAACTGCTGCCGTCTGAGTTTCTTTTGCTACTGCAAGTGCCTCATTGATAGCATTATAAGCAGAATTACTCTTAGGTGATGACGCAAGGAAAATTGTGCATTCTGCAAGCGGAATACGTGCCTCTGGCATACCGATAGTATGAACTATCTGGAAGCATGAGTTAGCTAGCAGCAATGCGTTAGGATTAGCCAATCCTACGTCTTCTGCAGCGAGGATACAAAGTCTGCGTGCAATGAATTTAGGATCTTCTCCACCATCAAGCATACGAGCAAGATAGTAGATGGCAGCATTCGGATCTGAACCGCGGACACTCTTGATGAAGGCAGAAATGACATCATAGTGCATCTCGCCACCCTTATCATATATGGCTATGTTCTCCTGAAGGCATGATGTGACAGTCTTATTATCTATGATGACTGGTACATTTCCTACAAACGATCCTACAACTATTTCAAGTATATTTAGCAGTTTGCGGGCGTCGCCTGCACTATGTCTGAAAAGGGCGTCAGTCTCTTTTACTTCGATCTGGCGATGCTTGAGAATCTCGTCTGTGGTGATTGCACGATTGAGCAGATTCTGAAGATCCTCAACAGCAAGTGACTTCAATACAAATACCTGACAGCGTGAAAGAAGGGGAGTAATGACTTCGAATGAAGGGTTCTCAGTAGTAGCTCCAATTAGGACGATTGTTCCATCCTCAACAGCACCTAGGAGTGCATCCTGCTGAGATTTATTGAATCTGTGAATCTCGTCAATGAAGAGGATTGGAGACTGACCGTTTGAGAATATCGAGTTAGAACGCGCGCGGTCAATTACGTCGCGAACGTCTTTTACACCTGCGCTGACTGCTGAGAGTGTGAAGAACTCTCGACCCAATGATTTGGCAACAATACGAGAAAGGGTCGTCTTACCCACACCTGGAGGGCCCCACAAGATGAATGACGACAGATTACCGCTGTCAATCATATTTCTGAGGATACATCCCTGGCCTATCAGATGAGACTGGCCCACATAACCCTCGAGATTATGCGGACGCATTCTTTCTGGAAGCGGTGCGAGCATACGGCTCCTTCCTATGTTGTTGTCGTTTATCATCAGATTTCTTTAGCAAATATCCAGCGTTTCTTGTGCTGCTCTTTTTCAAATGACTCCCACATCGCCTGAATCTTAAGGTTAGTTTCAAGGTTTGCGTTTGTCTCAGCATATTTGAATCCCATCTTGTGGTATCTATCGATCAAGTCATAGAACATCAATGAGTTGACTCCCTTGTTCTGGTAGTCAGGTCTCACTCCGATCAGGAGAAGTTCCACAGTGTCCGGCCTCTTGAGGTACATTGTCTTGAGAAGGTGCCACCAACCGAATGGGAAGAGTTCTCCACGACATTTCTGAAGTGCTCCTGCCAATGATGGGATTGACAATCCTGCTGCAATCAAGTCACCTTTCTCGTCTTCAACGAATGTGAGCATATCCATATCTACAACCCCTAGGTATGTGGCTACAAACTGATCAATCTGCTTTTCTGAGAGAAGGGAGAAACCATAGAGGTGGCAATATGTTTCGTTGATGAGCTTGAAGATCTTCTGGCCGTAGCGTTCTTTATTGACCTGTCTGCGAGTCTTCTTTACAATCTTCAAGTTGTATCTGTTCATCACACTCTCTGCAATTGATCGATGTCTGTCGCATATTGTCTCAGGGAGAGTAAGTCGGTATTCAACCCAGCCTGTTTCCTTTATATATCCGAGCTGTTTCAGGTGCTCCGGATAGTAAGGATGATTGTAGATCAATGCCATTGTGCTGATTCTGTCGAATCCTTCAACAAGCATTCCTTCCGGGTCAAAGTCAGTGAAACCAAGTGGACCGGCAATCTGAGTCATGCCGTGCTTGCGTCCAAACTCTATCACTGCATCCAAGAGTGCAGATGATACTTCGATGTCGTCAATGAAGTCAAACCATCCGAAGCGTACCTGCTGGACATTCCATGATGCATTTGCCTTGTTGTTGATGATTGCTGCAACTCGTCCTACAAGCTTATCGTCTTTGTAGGCAAGGTAGAATTCTGCCTGACAGAACTCAAAAGCAGCATTTGTCTTTGGATTGAATGTATTAAGATCGTCCATCAGAATTGATGGAACATAGTATTTGTTGTCTTTATACATTTTGTTGGCGAATCGTGCGAAGACCTTAAAATCCTTGCGACTCTCCACTTTTTTAATGGTTACTGACATAGTAATTTACTATAGGTTAGTTCAAAGTATCTTGCGAAGATAAGAAAAAAAAGATTACCTTTGAAATCAAAATTCTATAATTATGGCAATCAGACTTACATTGAAAAAGACAGAGAGAATCCTTTTTTGCGGTAGCAAATGGTGGGGAGATCCGGATATGCCGGAGAATATGCAGTATCCGACTGTAGCAGGATTTGAAGATGGGGAGACCTTTGATTATCCTCTTACATTCATCTGTCAGATCAATTGTGAGGACATTGCCGCTCTTGATCCTGATAACAAGCTGCCTCATGAGGGTATGCTATATTTCTTTGCAGCAGTGGATAAGTGGCTAGGTTATGATTCTCCAACTGCTAATGACCGCGGAGAATGGGCTCGTGGACACTTTGTTGTGAAATATGCAAAGACTATCAATTTTGAGACATTCCAGAGCTGTATGATGGTGGGTGAAGAAGGGGAGTCACTCACTGAGCCAGAGCTTGAAATCTGCTTTGAACTATGCGAGGATGATGCTGAGGGAATCAAGCTTCTCGGAGTAAGCAGCAAGCCGGAGGTAGGGGAGAAATACCCCGAAATGCTCAATCTTCTTCAGCTTGATAATAACGAAGCCCTCGCGATGGACTTCGGCGAGGGCTCTGTTCTGAATCTACTCATTAAAGAGTCAGATCTTAAATTCGGTAATTGGAAAAAGGGAGTAGCTTATTTAGGCTAATTACTCCTGTCCAATCTTCTCTTTTTTAGGATATCTACCGTTATACTTTCCGAATGGGAATGTAAGACCGACAACAATGTTGGTATTGATTTCATCAATCGGAATGTATTGTGGTGTCATGTTAAGAATCGGCTTGAATGAGTCAACTCCGACAAATAGATTGAGTCCTTTCGGGTGAAGGTTGACGGCTGCTCCATATGACTCTCCGTATGTTGAAAGTGCATAGTTACCTGAAATTGAAAACCATCTGAATGGAGCGTAGTTAACAGAGAAACGTCCTTCTGTCCATGAATACTGCTGTTCGAATCTATGAGTAGCAAGTGCGCCGAAGGAAATTCTATTATAGAAAGGAACGCGAAGTTCCAGACCAACCATAGCTGTCATTCCCAATTTGTGGGTATACTTTTCCATCTTTTCTGGTGAGTCCATGTTGAATACATTGAGCAGCTCGTCAAGTTTGTCATTCAAGACATCTTCTGTCGTACTATTTGAATTGCCACCATTGACAGGAATATCGTTGATTCCAGTGAAGGCCCATGATTTGTCTGACATTGAATATCTTGTGACATTATTCCAACACATGTTTCCAAAGTCAAGTACAGACGCAGAAAGAGTTATATGCTTAAGAATATCGAATGACACACCAAAGTCAAACGCCAATCCCATGTTTGGCTTTGTCGCTGCTGTCATCAGTTCACCTACGAGATCAATGTCATCTCCATTCAAGTATGCACTAGGAATTGATGTCATGAACATTTCACCATCAGCATTTGCTGACCATTTGTCTGAGCCGAGAGTGAGGTTCAAATTATTGAAATTGGTCTCTACTCGCTGGATACCCATTAGAAACTTAGCTCTGAAACCAAGCGACATAAAATCCTTGATCTTAACAGAAAAACCATAAGCAGCCTGCGCATAAATATTTGCAGAAATACCAAGGCTTGAGAGATCATAAACAGGATTTTCATCCGAAGAACCTCCTTTAATAAAGCGGAATGCATCTCCAGGCAGTGCCATCGAACCACGCTCCTGCAATGAAAAATCTAGTGTGTGATACGTGCTCTTAGCTCTGAAACCTAGTGCAAAAAGGTTGATGTCACTATTTATACCAGCAGGATTTTCCTTTTTGATATTCTTAAGAAAATCTTCTGCAGAAACATCTGGGTGTAATGCAGTAATCAGAGTTCCATCTGAATTAGGGTAGACGAAGGAACCAAGTGCCATGTTACTTTCCAAACCTACAGAAACCTTTCCAATTGCTGGAAGGGCTATGAAGCCGCGTTCCCCCTGGAATGCAGGGTTAAGCTGGTACTTGTACATGTAACCGTCTAAGAAATATCCTGTGCGGAAATTTTGTGCATACATGCTAGGAAATGCAAGTATGAGAGCAGTTAGAACAATATATAGTCTTTTCATTTTATAAAGATTGTAAATTCAAAAATATTAGTTTCTGTCAGATGCCGGATCTATCTGGAAGATATCAGTAAGGTCTACAGTTACTCCATCCGGAAGTCTTAGTGAAATACCCTCTATTTTAAGTCCTTGTTTTACATTGAGCGCAGTTCCAAGGTGTTTTGCATCAGGACCTGAGGCAGAGAGTGTCAATGAAAGTGCATCTAGATTAACTCCAGTGTCTTTAGAATTGAGACTGATCTCGACATGAGTTGTTGTCGGGTTTGACTGCACTCCTGAAGCTATATCGCCAAGAACTTTGAGTTCCATGCCTTCAACTGGTTTGCCTTCTTTGTCGAGAGCTTTCGCTGATACATTGAGGTTCAATGGAATACTGTTGATGACATCCAGTACAAGACTTGCTGACTTGATGCCAACCTCATTCATGTCGAGGCCGATATCATTTATGTCAAGATCATAACTGAAGTTGAAATCTTCGCCGAACGCAAGGGGAGCGAAGAGATCATACGCAAGGGAGCAATTATAATTTGCTCCAGGTCTTATATCAATGTAGTCCTGTGAGCATGAAACAGAAACATCTGATATTTTAATCTGATCCGGAAGATTAGAAAGAATATCTCCAATCTGAGGAACTTTGATTGAACCATTTGTTCCTAGCTTTGAGAACATGATTGTTGCATCTGTAGAATTTGCTGGAATTACAATTGGAGTTGTGCCGTTTGATACACCTGCTCCAAGATGTACAGACTGCGACAATACAGAGTTCTTATATGTAGCAAAGTCAGCGTCTATTTCAAGACTAAGTGGAAGGCCATTGGTTACATTGAAACGTAGAAAAGCGTCATATATGTCAAATACTATATCCTCTCCTGTAAGAAAGTCGGGGTAATCTATAGAAGGAAGTGTCTGTCCATCAATTTTAAGATCCAAATCCAAGCTGACATTGGCTGCTTTCACTTCAATGTCACTGAACTGAAGAGTCATTTCAATATTAAGAGTCTCAGGAATAGTAGGGAAGTCCTTGGAATGCATATAGACATATCCCTCTTCCAGTATTTTATTTGCAATCTTTTCTGGCTCAATCCATATTTTCTTGCAAGCTTTGCCATCCTTATTGGTTCCGCCATCTACAATACTTCCTTCAGGAAGTTCTATTTTCTTAATTTTAATCTTAAGGACAATAGGGGTACCAGCGCTAATCTTAGTGTCTGACGTGAAACGTATGATATTGCTGTTATTGCCTTGTTTTTCAATGGTATAACATGTTAGATCATCATACTTTTCTATGGTCATCCAATCTGGAAAATCGAGTCTGAAATCTTTTGAAATGTAAACTGCACCTGAACTTACGCTGATATTGTAATCAACAACCATGTCAACTTCAACATACTTAATATCAATAATTTCCGGTGGCAGAAGATATGTCTGATCCATCTCGATTGCTTTTTCGTAACTCTGATCAATGCCAATCTTTTGATCATACAAAGAGCCATTCATCCCAGCAAATGGTCCAGCCTCAAGTGTTATGATGTGCTTATTTGTGACTAATTCTTCTGAAAATGGAATAGAAAATGAAGGCAAGGTTATGCTTTCTTCAAAAGGATCTGTGCCGCTGAACTGGAATGTCAGATCACCGTTAGATTCTTTTTTTATCATAGTGCCTTCCTCGTCAAATGAAATGATATCTTCAATTGTCATTTTCTCTAGACTTCCGATAGGCAGAGCAAGGTCATTTAGAATTACTGCAGTACCGTCAATCTTGGTGAGATCATAATCTTCATTCACGCACGAATTCAAGGCAACTGCTAGAATTAAAAGTTGAGCTAGTTTCTTCATATTAAGTACACTATAGAATGTGCAAATTTACATAAAATTATTAATAATTTATCTGTAACTGTTCGGTAAAAACACATAGAGAAAAACGGATCGAGAGGTATGGAAGTTCGGGATGAGCAGCAGAAGGATTACAAGGGGTTATATATACAGCTTTATGCCATGTAAGTAATTGATTATCATGGTTGCAACCCGTTCTACAAACGGTTACGGTTCGATAAAGGAATTCTGTTATACAATTTATATTATTATGGGAACTTGACTTAAATAGGAACTTATTCAATAGCATGTAACGTAATAAACTGAAGGTTAGACAAATACTGCAATCACACCTCCATTAATAGTTCCTATTTCTTTTGTATTCTGAAGCAAAATCCATTTATACTGGCTCTAAATCTATATAGTCTTCAGCCACAAAATAGTTACAGATAAAATAGCATGAAAAATGC
>JAFYVM010000058.1 GCA_017549145.1 Bacteroidales bacterium | reverse complement strand
CAGGCAGTGAAGAGAGCAAGACACCTTGCACTTCTTCCATACGTAACAGACCTTTTGAAATAATAAGGAGGACAGCAATATGGAGATTATTCTTAAGAAAGATGTGGCTAACCTTGGCCACGCAGACGACATCGTCAATGTAAAGACAGGATACGCTGTCAACTACCTTATCCCACAGGGCTACGCAATCATGGCTACTCCTTCTGCAAAGAAGGTACTTGCTGAGAATCTTCGTCAGAGAGCTCACAAGATCGCTAAGTTTGTTGCTGATGCAGAGGCTCTCGCAGCTAAGCTTGCTGAGACTACTGTACAGGTTGCAGCTAAGGTAAGCGAGTCAGGTAAGATCTATGGTTCAGTAACTACAGCTCAGCTTGCTGACGCTCTTGTTGCTGCTGGTCTTAACGTAGACAAGAAGGATATCACTGTAGAGTCTGCTAAGGAGCTCGGTACATACGAGGCAACAGTTGCTCTTTACAAGGGTATCAAGGGTACATTCAAGTACGAGATCGTAGCTGAGTAATTTCAGTTTCGACATAAATGACAGATAAGCCGGCCGTTTGGTCGGCTTATTGTTTTATATTTGCAGTATGAGACGAATAATTACCATTATACTAGCTTTTTTTGCCTTTTCGTGTGCTTTGATTGCCCAGACTCCTGTCGAATCTCTTGCTGAGTCGTATGATGGCCAGAAAGGTGTAAAGGTTATTGTTGCAGATGGTGCGACGATGTCCTTTGCCCGTCCATATATCAGGAAGTCACCGATGGGCTCTTTGGCAGACAATGTTGAAGCAGTAACTATTTTGAGTCTGAAGAAGGCGCCCGAGAATGTGCAGGGAGAGTTTCTTGCCCGTCTTCGCAGGACAATGAAGTCGTACCAGTTCTATGGTAAGGAGACAGGGGAGGATGGTAATATCGTTGAGGTCTATGGTAGTCCGATAAAAAACGGAGTTGTCCACGAACTAGTCGTTTATAACCCCGATAATCATGTTCTTTTCAGTCTTCGTGGCTCCTATCCTGTTGATGAGCTTCAGAAGCTTGATCCTAAGAAGAAGTAGGCTATTTTAGTCAGAATCTATGGAAGTAGTGGTTTATCTGATACTCTTAAGCCATTTATCGAGTACGTTATAGAACTCTTGTCTATGAGCCGCTAACTTATCCTTTCCCTTACCTGCTACATTTTCAGAAGAGAATCCCCAGCCATGACCGCCGGATTTTCAAATATGCATTTCGAAGCCTCCATAGATGATTTCCTTGCCGTATACAGGATCGATGTTTCCTTCAAATGAATCTGCATAAAGGAGAACTGTTTGAACTGGCTTTAGCCCTTTTACCTGCTGTGCATTTGCGAAGATTGGTGCACGAATCAGAATGCTTGCTAAGGTGATTATAAACTTTTATAAAAACAATGCTAGTAGCTAAGTCGCTATAAATCTTTTCATCAAGTGAAAAATTTCTTATATTTGTGAGGTCGTGTGGTTGAGGTGATAGTTCTAATACCTAAACATTTTAACTATGCCAGAAGAAAACAAGAAGCCGACCTATAGAATGTTGGGAGAGTCCGGATTGTGGGCTGACGAAGAGGGAAACATGTATAGTCCTTCTGAGTTGGGATTCAGCAAACCTGTGGATCCTGCCTTCCAACAAAAAATCTCCAACAGATTTAATGATTTCGGCGTTCTGGCTGATCTCAACGACAAGACCAATCCTTCGTATTGGCATTTCTACTACGATCCCCGTTACTGCGGTCCTGACCCTGAGGCATGGATGGAAAAGATGGCTGCAAGAGCCAAGGCTGAATTGGAAGAAGCTCAAAAAGAAAGCACGGATGAAAGATGTGCAAGACTTGATGCTGCAAAGACTAAAGCTGCTATTGAAAAAGCGGATAGGGATATGGAGGAAGTCTTCCTCCGCAAGATAAAGCCCGAATATACAATAACTGCCTGCCGTATGTTCTTTCAGGGCATTATGGACCATCGTAATGTATTGATTGCATCCAGTCAAAGATATAGCGAGGCCGGTAACTATTATAATGGGCTGGCAATCGTGCAGGATTCCAACAAGCGTCTTGGATTCATCAATACAAGCGGTGAAGTCGTCATTCCATGCAAATGGGTCAGGGCAAACCAATTCGTGAATGGTCTGGCCAAGGTTTCCGCCACAAGGTGCATCTTCTCCCGCAATATCAAGTGGGTGTACATCAATAGGAATGGAGATGTAGTTAGAGAAGCGTAGATGCTTCAATATTCTTAGAGTCAGCTATTAAACAGAATATTCAACAACCTGAAATAGTATAATTATGAAAACGAGATTAATCCTAATTATGATGTTGTCGTTTATTGGCATGGCAACATTTGCTCAGACTGGTGTGACCTATGTAGATTTAGGCCTTAGTGTAAGCTGGGCTACATGTAATCTTGGCGCTAGCAAACCAGAAGGGTACGGTAATTATTACGCTTTTGGCGAACTGAGTGAAAAGGCAACCTTCACCGAAACCAACTATAAGTATCTCAATAAACAGATGGTCGATTATTCTGGCGATCCGAAATTTGATGCTGCGACATATGTGTTAGGTAAAGACTGGCGTACACCCACTAAACAGGAGATGCAAGAGCTGAATATTCTATGTGAATGGGAGTGGATTAAACTTAATGGGATAACTGGTTATAAAGTGACCGGACCAAACGGCAATTCCATATTCTTGCCTGCTGCCGGATGCGATGGAACACAAAAGAGAACATATGCCGGTTCAAATGGTTATTTTAGAACTTCGTCCCCAGTGGAAGATGGTAAAAATATTTCGTCCTGGACTTTGTCAATGGATGACTTTGCTGCTTCTGTTCATGAGTATGGAAGTCGTGAATCAGGATTTTCAATTAGACCAGTCCATGCTAAGTTAAGAGAAATTAATAACCTTGCTCTGGGAGTAGCTTTATATAATAAAACGCTGTATGAGGATGCTCTTCCTTACCTTATGATGGAGGCAGAGAAAGGTAACTCAGTTGCTCAGTTCTATATAGGAGTCTGTTACAACCTTGGAAGAGGTGTGCCGAAATCACCAGTTACAGCTTTAGGGTGGTACTTGAAGTCGGCAGAGCAAGGTGTTAAGGAGGCTCAATATAATGTGGGATATCTTTATTCCCGAAATGGTCCAAGCTCACTTAGAGATGATAAGGAAGCTCTAGTATGGTTACGAAAATCTGCAGATCAAGGCTATGCTGATGCTCAAAGAAGATTAGGAGAGATATATGAATATGGATGGGGACCGGAGCAAAGCTATACAGATGCTGCATTCTGGTACCGTAAGGCGGCAGATCAGGGACAGCGTGAAGCTCAATATCTCTTAGCTAGCTTATATGCAGCAGGAAAAGGCGTAGAAGCAAGCGATAAGGAAGCAGCTTATTGGTTTGAAAAGTCAGCAGAGCAAGGTAATCCAGGAGCACAATATAAGTTAGGAATGTATTATAAACTTGGTGTTGGTGTGACGCAAAATTATACCAATGCCTTGACATGGTTTCGTAAGTCTGCTAAGAATCATCATTCGGACGCGATGTGTGAAATAGGACTCTTTTATTACAACGGCTGGGGTGTTGCCAAAGATTATAGTGAAGCCCTAATCTGGTTTCGTAAAGCTGCTGCTCAGGGTAATGTGGTATCTCAGTACCATATAGGAGCTTGCTATTACGCTGGTTGGGGCGTTGCGCAAAATTTGGATGAGGCTGTATCTTGGCTTTTGAAGGCAGCAAATAGCGGTTACTCCGATGCTCAATATGCATTAGGAGTGTGCTATGAATTTGGCCATGGGGTGGTTGCAAATGCGGAAAGTTCTCTAAATTGGTATCGTCTTGCTGCTCGTGCTGGAAATGCCAATGCTCAGAGTCGTCTCAAAGCACTTGGATTTAGTTATTGATGAAATGCTTAACCTTCAAAATAGATCTACTACGAGAACAAGGTTTGTATTAAACAGGATTTCGGAGCTTCGCTACGACAGGATTGGGGACTAATAAGGCAAACACTCCTCCGTTCACGAGGCGAGGCCCTACGGAGACAAGTGGTCGAAGATCACGCAGGAAACGTTGGGAGGGTCAGGAGTAAGCGAAGCGAACTGAGTCCTCCTCAATCACTACTATCCTTCCAGTGCAATATAAAAACGAAAAAAGGTGACTAATCAGTCAAATAAGACTTTGACATGAACCCCGAAAGTTAGACAAAAAACTTTCGGGGTTTTGTTATGAAATTTTGTTTTGAAATTAAGCTGGAAGCTGTTAAACGTTACTTGTCAGGTTATACTGAAAGACAGGTTACAGAACATTATGGTGT